>BNUT01000095.1 GCA_025997555.1 Spirochaetia bacterium | reverse complement strand
ACTCTGACAGCTGTAATTTGAGGCATGGCAGGATCGGTCTGGGCTTTGTTGAATTTTTTTTTTTTAAAGAAAGGAAAAGAAACGAAAATAGTCCTGCCGACTCGGGCTGCAGAGTGTTGGTTTCCAGTTCGGCTTTTTTCCCCCCCCCCCCCCCCCCCGTCTGTGCCCCGGCATGGGCCGGAAAGGCAAAAGACAGGACGGAAAGGACGAGGCAAAGGGATGGAATACCTCCTGTACGTAGTGCGGCAGCATGGCAACACATCATAAAATCAGTATATAATAGTATCAGAATAAAAGCAAAAAAACGTAAGCGGATTCAGCAATTCTCATTTTAATCACTAACCTCACCAACCCCATGAACAAAAGAGGGGAATTGGTGGTCCGGGTTCGTGGGGTTCGTGCTGTTCGTGGTTAATCCAAAATGAGAATTGCTGGCAGTGACCTTGACAAGCTCCGGGAAACAGGGAATACTCAAATCATGCCGGAAAGAGCGGTAATCGCTCTTTCCGGCTTTTGATATTTTTTCTACGCACAGGAGGATTATTATGAAGAAGAATCTATTGGTCGCAGCGGTCATGTTGCTCATGATCGGTGTTTCCGGCGTTTTTGCCGCAGGCGGCCGTCAAGCGGGGGATGCCGGGACGGGGAATAACCTCACCTATTGGGTGGCCCTTAACCCGAATGTGTCCGCCAATTACAGTAACCTGGGGGACACGCCTTTTGCCAAGGAACTGGCGGCAAAAACCAAAACGGTCATCCAGTATCAGCACCCTGTGCAGGGGTCTGAGCCCGAACAGTTTAACCTGATTATCGCCAGTGCAGAATACCCGGACATCATGGAATACAACTGGCTGAATTATCCCGGTGGTCCTGAAAGGGCTATTGCCGATGGTGTTATCCTCAAACTGAATGACATTATTGATAGATATTGCCCTAATTTGAAGGCTTATCTCAAGGCTCACCCTGATATTGACAAGCAAATCAAGACCGACAACGGCAGTTACTACACTTTCCCTTTTATCCGGGGGGATACCTATCTGCTTAACTCTTTTGGGGGGGTAATCCGCAAGGACTGGCTGGACGAGCTGGGGCTTCAGCTTCCTGTCACCATTGATGACTGGCATAGCGTATTGACCGCCTTCAAACAGCGGAAAAACATTGCCGCCCCCTTGGCTGTTGAGGGAAGCTATCTTTTGAGTGGTGAGTCCATTTTTGCCTACGCTTGGAAGCTCACCCCCAGTTTCTATGTGGGGGATGATAAGAAAGTCCACTATGGTTATATTGAGCCGGCCTTTAAGGACTATTTAAGCACCATAGCCCGGTGGTACAAAGAAGGTCTCCTCGATCCGGACGTTGTCAGCCTGACCGGGGCCCAGGTTTCCGCGAAGGTAACCAGCGGTACTGCCGGCGCCTCCATTGGCTGGCTGGCCAGCGGTATGGGTACATGGATGACCTCCGGGCGCACTTCGAACCCAAACTTTACCCTGACCGGAACTTATTATCCGGTACTCCGGGCGGGGGATCAGCGTACCGTTGGCCGTACGGACATGCCCTATGCCAACAACGGCGTGGCAATCACCACCGCCTGCAAAAATATTGAAGCCGCTGCCCGGCTTCTGGACTACGGTTATGGCCCGGCGGGGGGCTTGCTCTTTAACTTTGGCGTTGAGGGGCAGAGCTACACCATGGTAAACGGCTATCCTACCTATACTCCTGCGATTCTGAAAAACCCCGACAACAAGACGCCCGGTCAGATGATTGCCACTTACGCCCGCGCCAGTTACTTCGGGCCCATGATCCAGGACCGCCGCTACCTTGAGCAGTATCTTGCCTGGCCGGAGCAGCGGACGACCGCCGAGCTCTGGATGCCCAATGATGTGATCCTGGCCCACAAACTGCCGCCGCTTACTCCGACACCGGAGGAGAGTAATGAATTCGCCCGGATTATGAACGAGATCAACACCTATACCGGGGAGATGGCGTGGAAATTTATTCTGGGCACGGAAAGTTTCAACAACTATGATGCCTTTGTGAATACCATCAAAAGAATGGGGATTGAGCGCGCCATAGAGATTTACAACGGTGCACTGGACCGGTTTGGCAAGCGCTAACAGAACAATAGACGGCTTTTCCCAGCCGCTCCGGGGGAATCCCTGAGAGCGGCTGGGACTGCGCAGAGGTGACAGGCATCATTTTAGCGCCTCTCACACTGCCTGCCGCCGGATCTATTCCCCCGTTTCCCCCGACACCGGAATAGGATATTCCCCGGTGAAGCAGCCCAGACAGTAGGATCGCTCCGGCCCCGCTTTAATGGAAACAGGGGCGTCCCCGTTTTTATCACCGATGGCGTCCAGGACGCTGAGAGATTCCAGGAGCCCCTCCACGGAGATAAAGGCCAGGCTGTCCGCGCCCAGGGTTTTTCCCAAATCGCTTGCGCTGGTTCCGTTGCTGATAAGGTCCTTCCGGTGGGGGGTGTCGATGCCGAAATAGCAGGGGGAACAAACCGGAGGCGAACAGATCCGGATGTGCACTTCCTTTGCCCCCGCGCCTTTCAGGATCGAAACGAGGCGGCGGCTGGTGGTTCCCCGGACAATGGAGTCGTCGATGAGCACCACTCGTTTTCCCCGCACTTCACTTTTGATCACATTGTGTTTTACCGAAACTGCCCGTTCCCGCTTGTTCTGATCCGGGGAGATGAAGGTGCGGCCCACATATTTACTTTTGACAATCCCCAGACCGAAGGGCGTACCCGTGGCCCTGCCGTAGCCGATGGCTGCGGGGATTCCCGAATCGGGTACACCGATAACGAGGTCCGCCTTGACCGCCGATTCCCGGCCCAGAATTTCCCCCGCCCTGATCCGCGCGCCGTAAACATCGACCTGATCAATAACACTATCGGGCCGCGCGAAGTAGACGTATTCAAAGGCGCAGACCGCCCGCCGGGTTTTTTCACTAAAGCTGAATGAAAGAACCTGTTCCCGGTTGATGATGATCACTTCACCGGGTTCTATGTCCCGGACAAATTCCCCGCCCACCGCGTCGATGGCGCAGGATTCGCTGGCCAGTATCCAGCCGCCGTTTAGCTTGCCCAGACAGAGGGGCCGGATGCCGTTGGGGTCCCGCGCCCCCACCAATGCATCATCGGTAAGGACCGCCAGGGCGTAGGAACCTTTGATAAATTTGATGGTATCGGTGAGGGCCTTCTCAAGGCCCTTCTTGTAATTTTTTGCGATGAGGTTGACGATCACTTCGCTATCGCTTGATGAGGTAAAGCCGATGCCTGAGTCTTCCAGAAGTTCACGGACCACATCGGCGTTGGTCAATGTGCCGTTGTGGGCCACCGCGATGGATCCCAGCTTGAAGCGGCTCACAAAGGGCTGGGCGTTTTCAATGCTGCTGGAACCGAAGGTTGAATAGCGGACATGCCCCACTGCAGCGGAGCCCTTGATCTGGGATAATAATTCGGGGGTAAAAATTTCCCCCGCCAGCCCCATCCCCTTGCGGCATTCGATGGTTTTATCTTTTACCGCCGCAATCCCTGCGCTTTCCTGCCCCCGGTGCTGCAAAGAAAGAAGCCCGTAGTACACCAGCGCCGCCGCATCCCGCTCCGGGTCGTTGCAGAAAACCCCGAAGACACCGCACTCTTCGTGTAACTTATCTTCTTCGTCCTGAATCGCAGTATTACTGTGCATCGGCCTCATCCGTCAATACGATTCAGGATTTCGATATACGCTTCTTTCACGTTTCCCAAATCCCGGCGGAAACGATCCTTGTCGAGTTTTTCATTTGTCTTTGCGTCCCAGAAACGGCAGGTGTCCGGGGAGATTTCATCCGCCAGCACGAGCTTGTCTGCGGCGCTTCCTTTCCCGATGGTGCGCCCGAATTCCAGTTTGAAGTCAATCAGCCTGATCCCCTTTTTCAGGAAAAAGGCGGAAAGCACTTCGTTGACCTTAAAGGTGAGTTTTTTTATTTCGTCGATTTCTTCAAAAGTTGAAGCGCCGATGGCAACCGCATGGTAATCGTTAATCAGCGGATCGCCCAGTGCATCATCTTTATATGAAAGTTCAAACACCGTGGTTTTAAGTTCGCTGCCTTCGGTGAGGCCCAGTCGCTTTGCCATGGAGCCCGCAGCAACGTTACGCACGATCACTTCCAGGGGCGTTATCTTTACTTTTTTGCAGACCATGTCCCGGTCATTTGTCCGCACCACGTAGTGGGTGGGCACCCCGGATTTTTCCAGCAGTTCAAAAAGGCCGGCGGCGATCTTGTTGTTCATCACCCCCTTGTCTTCGATTTGACCTTTCTTCTCGCCGTTAAAAGCGGTGGCATCATCCTTGTAATGGATGATCACCAGTTCTGTGCCGTCCGGAGCAGAACCTTCGGCGGCAAAAACTTTTTTGGCCTTCCCTTCATAGAGTTCCGCTCCTTGTTTGATGTTGGATATATCGCTCATAGTTCCACCCCTTCATTTTCTTTCGCGAAGTCGGCCTTCATTTTTTTACGGAAACCGATGAGTTTTTGTTTCAGTTCAGGATACTTTAGGGAAAGAATTTCACAGGCCAGGTAGCCAGCGTTGGCCCCATTATCAAGCCCCACGGCGGCAACCGGAATGGGCCGGGGCATCTGCACGATGGAGTAGAGGGCGTCCAAGCCGCCAAGCCCCCCGGACACAATGGGCACCCCAATAACCGGGACCAGGGTCTGGCTGGCGATAACCCCCGGCAGGTGCGCCGCAAGACCTGCCCCGGCGATGATCACCTCAACCCCATCGGCTTCAAGCTTTTTGAGGGTCTCCGTCAGAAGTTCAGGCACACGGTGGGCGGAAAGAATATGGGAAGTGTAGGGGACGCCGAATTCCTTAAACACATCGGCGGCCTTCTTCATGACCGGCGTGTCTGATTTTGAACCGAAGATGATGGCGACTTTCACAAGTTTAATGTATCATACAGAAAGGGCCGGGTACAAGGGCTGCCATATTGCCTTGCGCCCTCCGGTACTATCGGGTAAACTGGTACAAGAGGTTTATCATGCCGTCAACTGCATTGGATTATAGTTTAGAGGATCAGCATTATACCTATGCGGATATGCTCGAATGGGACGAGAGCCTTCGAGCCGAAATTATTGATGGAGAAGTTTATATGATGGCCCCTCCGGCCAGGTTTCATCAGGAAATCAGCTCAGAACTGCATGGTCAGTTGTGGACCTTTTTAAAAGGGAAGCCCTGCAAAGTATATCCGGCCCCTTTCGGGGTCAGGTTATTCCCAAATGACGATCTGAGCGACGATACGGTGGTGGAGCCGGATATCGTGGTTGTGTGCGACCATTCCAAACTGGATGACCGGGGCTGTAATGGGGCGCCGGATCTGGTTATCGAGATTTTATCCCCCTCCAATACCCAGCGGGACCGTATTGTGAAGTTCAGGAAATATCTTGCCGCCGGGGTGCGGGAATACTGGGTTGTGGACCCTGGTCAAAAAACTGCGGAGGTCCATATTTTGAATAATGGTCAATATGTCACCACGGTATATGATGCGGCGGATGAAGTTCCGGTTACGGTTTTGCCGGGATGCAGTATCAAGCTTGGGGATGTGTTTTCCATAGACTTAGATGGGGTGGAATGATCATGCAGAAAATGAGAAGAAGTGATCGGGAAGTTACCGGTGTAGATGAAAAACTCAAAATAATAGATGCGTGCAGGGTCTGTCGGCTTGCCATGTGCGATGGTGACCGGCCTTATGTCATTCCCCTGAATTTCGGTTATGAATACAACGATGGCGTTTTAACCTTGTATTTTCACGGCGCCCGTGAGGGGCGGAAGATCGATATTCTCAAAAAAAACAACCATGTCTGTTTTGAAATGGACGGTGAACATGAGTTTACGGTTGCGGAAAATGATTGTGAATACGGGTTTAACTTCGCAAGCATCATTGGTTTCGGCACGCTTGAGTTCATCGAAGATAAAAATGAAAAGAGCCGGGGCTTAAGTTTTTTGATGAAACACCAAACCGGGGAGGACCGGGAATTTTTCTTTGATAACGCCACCCTGAATGCAACCATGGTGTGCAAGGTGCGGGTGGAAGAATTTACGGGGAAACGGCGGATGAAGCCGCAGCGCGGCGCTTAGGGCATGGCCACTCCGGGCAGCCATTAATTTATTGCCTTTTTATCTTTTTGTTCATATACTTTAGTATAGACAATTTCAGGAGAAAAAAATGAAAAGAATTGCAGCGTTTGGCTTGATGGCGGTTCTGGCGGTTTCCGGCTTGTTTACCGGGTGTAGCAAGGATAGCGGAAGCAGCGGCGGCGAAAAGAAGCCGGTGGTACTGAACATGTGGACCCATGAGGACCCGAACAGGCAGAAGATGGAGGAGCAATACGCCAAGGAGTACATGGCGGCCAATCCCCATGTGACCATCAACTATTCGGTATACCCTTCGACCAATATCCAGGATCTTATCCCCACGGCTTATGCGGCAAAGAACGCCCCCAGCATCTGGAACCTGGAACTCCAGAAGGCCTATCCCATTTTTATGCAGGGCCTCTGCGCCCCTATTCCGGTGCAGGAACTTGGCTTTAAGAATGAACAGGCCCTGCTTGATTCTTATCTGCCGGGGATGCTCGATCCCGTTACCGACAAGGACGGCCAATGGTTCGGCCAGCAGGGCAAGATCTACGGTCTGCCCCTGGAAATGGTCAACTTCTGCATCTATCTGAACAAGAAGATTTTCCGGGACGCCGGGCTTGATCCCGACAAGGATTACCCCAAGACCTGGGAAGATGTGATGGCGGTTTCCGAAAAGATCGTAAAGCGGGATGGCAGCATTGTTACCCGCCGGGGTTTTGACTTCCGTTATCTGGACTACCTTATTTCCTGGGTTCCCATGGTGGAGCAGCTTGACGGCAAGGTAATAAGCGATGACGGCAAGGAAGCGATTGTAGGGGAGGCGGCCTGGGTAAAGGTCCTGACCTATATGCAGGAGTTCGGTCCCAACGGCAAGAACCTGGGGTCTTCTACGATGACCAGGGCCCGCAGCCAGTTTGACAACGACAAGGACGAAATCGCCATGCATCTTTCGGGGATCTATCAGGAAGCCCGTATGCAGACCGCCAATCCCGCCTTCTTCAACAGCGATGACTGGATGGTTATTCCCTATCCGGTATTTCAGGGCGGGAAGCATATTTCCAACACCTACTATTTCCAGTATTACATGGTCAATTCCCAGATCCCCCAGAACGAGCAGACCGAGGCCTGGAAGTTTGTCTACTATATGCTGGGGCATGGGGATGACTACCTGCAAAATGTATCCCTTACCCAGCCCACCAAGGCGGTGATGGAAGGTCCGCGTTTCTCTGGTATGCCCTTCAGCAATGTGTTCAGGGATGATCTGCAATACGCCCATGTGGTGTATCATTCCGGTTTTAGCTGGAGGATCAACGAATTGATCGGTCAGGCCATTGTGAATGTGATGACCACCAATACCACTCCGCAGCAGGCTTACGCGGCATTGAAGCGTGACGCCCAGGCGGTAGTTGACGAGAACAAGTAAAACACAGCAGGCGGCTTCCTTGAATGAAAGGGAAGCCGCGCTTTGTCGGGGGATCTATGGCAGAAAAAAAGAAGAGCGGGCTGGAACGGAAGCTTGCCCGGTGGGGTTGGTATTTTGTACTTCCCGCAATAGTTTTCTTTTCGATATTTTCGTTTTATCCCATTATTAATGCCTTTGTCATGAGCTTCCACCGGAAGAACATGATTTCTCTGCTGCGGCCCGTATTTGTGGGATTCAACAATTACCTTACGGTTTTGCAGTCCCCCGGTTTCTGGAATTCTGTCCGGGCCACTGTTACCTTCACCCTGGGAACCTTTATTCCCCTGACGGCGCTTAGCCTTATCCTGGCGTCATTCATCACCGCGCAAAAACAGAGCGCCCGGATCTGGCAGATTGTTTTTTATTCCCCCGCAGTGCTGTCATCGGCGGTGGCCGCCCTGATCTGGATGATCATCTTCCAGCCCACGGGGCTTGCGAACCAGCTGGTGAATGGCCTTCTGCTGAGGGGCGGGGTAGATATGCGCTGGCTCTCCAACGGGAACATGGTTCAGTTTTCCACGATGATTGTGTATTTCTGGAAGTATATCGGTTATTTTACTATTTTGTTTATCACCGGGCTTGCCAAAATTCCCCATGGAATTTATGAAGGGGCGGTGATGGACGGCGCCGGGAGGTTCCAGACTTTTTTCAGAATCACCCTTCCGCTTTTAAAGCCCACCACGGTGATGGTTTCGATCATGGCGATGCTGCAGTGTCTCAAAACATTTTCCACGCAGTACCTCTTTGTGCAAAGCGGCGCTCCCCGCGCGCCCATCGATGTGATCACCCTCAACATCTATACCACCGCCATGCGGGAATACAACGTGGGCCGCGCTTCGGTGATGAGCATACTTCTCTTTTTAACCATGCTCATTCTTACTATCGTACAGTTCCGGGTTTCCCGGAGCGATGATATTACCTATTAGGAGCCCAGGATGAGCAATACTATAGCGGGTTCCCGCCCCTCGATAATTCCGAATGTTCTGGTCAAGGCGGCCCTGACCCTGGGGGCGCTGCTGGTTCTGCTGCCCCTGCTCTTCATGTTTACGGCGGCCTTTATGCCGGCGCAGGAAATCATCAAGATGCCCTACCGCTGGGTTCCCTCCCGGATTCAGTGGTCCAACTTCTACAAGGCCATCGCGGGGAACGATGGGAACTTTGTTTTTATACGAAACGTAGGGAATTCCCTCTTCGTGTCCATCACTGTTTCTGTCTTCACCGTAATACTGTCATCCCTTACCGGCTACGGGCTGGCAAAATTTCGCTTTAAGGGAAGGAACATCGTTTTCATAGCCATCATGATGACCATGATGATCCCCTTTGAAACCATCATGGTGCCCCTCTACATGGTGGTGCTGAATTTGGGCCTGCAGAACACCTACCGGGGCCTTATCGTGCCTTTTTTGATGAACGCATTCGGGGTTTTTATGATGCGCCAGTACCTGCAAACATTTCCCGGCGACATACTCGACGCTGCCCGGATTGACGGCAGTACCGAACCGGGTATCTTCATCAAAATGGTAATGGTGAATTCCGGGCCGGCCCTGGCGAGCCTTGCCATCCTTACCTTCCGCCAGCAATGGGACAACCTGATGTGGCCCCTCATGGTGGCCCAGGAAAAGCGGCTCAAAACCATCCCAACTTATATCGTCAGTTTCGCCGAGGAAAAATTCGCCGACGAAGGGGCCATGATGGCGGTGGCCCTCCTCGCCAGCATCCCGGTGATCATCCTGTTCATCACCCTTTCCAAATATTTTGTCGGGGGCTCCGCCGTGTATACGGCGGGGAAGGAATAGTGACTTGCGAGACGACCCGGTTGGTTGTCTCGCAAGTTTACGCTTTCTTAATTCCCAGCAGATCCAGATGTTTCCCGATGTGTTTAATCAGCGCATCGGCATAAACCTGTGCGTGCGCGTTCCAGAGTTTATACAATTTATCCTTAAACGCAAAAGACCCGTCTGAATTTTTCTTGCTCAGGATAAGGCCGTAGGTGATATGGATAAGCTGCCGAGCATCGTTCTGATTAAAAAGGTTGGGCAGCTCCGCATCTTTCAGACTGTCCACATCGGGGATTTTTGACAGATCTGTGGTTACATGGTAGTATTTCGTGGCCTCGTCAAAGGCGGACAGGGCGTACCTGTGGACCTCCCGGTAAAGGGCGGGATCGACCACCGCAACAACCCGCATGGCTTCCAGCCAGTTGGTCCCTGCGGTCTTAACGTGGAAGATGCCCCGTGTCTCTTTGCCGATGCTGGGGAAGACGCTGAATTTGTCGGAACCTGAATGGATGCTCAGTTTATATTTGAAGTGCCGGGCGATAACCGCATGTATCTTTATTTCCTTTTCAAACTGTTTAAGGTCCCCGATATAATCGATGCCTTTCTGGAATTCCCCGCAGAACCGGGGAGCCATGGTGGCAAAGGAAACACCCGCATCAATAAGTTCCCGTGCCACAAAGTAATGCTGCAGGGGCGTAGTGATGGAGACCGTTTCGTCAATGGATATCTCAAAGTCCGCCGCGTATTTGCCGTCCTTCAAAAAGCGGTTGTACATGTCCGCCGCAAAGCCGATGGCCTCGCCGTAGATGGCAACGATCTTTTTCAGTTCCCCCTCGGTGAAATCCAGAAACAGTGATGGACACGAAGAGGGAATTCCCTACGTTTCGTATAAAAACAAAGTTCCCATCGTTCCCCGCGATGGCCTTGTAGAAGTTGGACCACTGAATCCGGGCAGCCATTAATTTATTGCCTTTTTATCTTTTTGTTCATATACTTTAGTATAGACAATTTCAGGAGAAA
>BNUT01000094.1 GCA_025997555.1 Spirochaetia bacterium | reverse complement strand
GGGGTGATGTCGGAATTCAATATGGCCTGCGATCCCGAGGCCGCGCGGATCGTATTCGAGAGCGGCCTGCCGATTGTGATGGCCCCCCTGGACGTGGGCTGGAAGGCCATGGTGCATCCTGAGGACGCGGCAAAGATTAAGGCCATGGGCCGTACCGGCGAAATGATCTATGCCCTGTTGCAGCATTACCGCAGCGGCGACATCAACACGGGTCTTAAAATGTACGACAGCTGCGCCATCGCATATCTTCTGCGGCCGGAAATGTTTGAAGTTGCGGAAACCTATGTGGCGGTGGAAACCGCAGGGACCCTCACCGCCGGAACAACCGTGGTGGATCTTAAGGGCTATCTCAAACAAAAACCCAACGCAAAGGTGTGTGTGGATATTAACGAAAAGATGTTCAGGGATTGGCTGCTTGCGGCATTGAAACGGTGCCCCTAATGGATATCAAAAAAGGTCCCAACTGGGAGACCGCCCTCGACAGGGTTGAAACGGGCCCGGTCCTGTCCAAAGGCGGCGCCCTCCCCGAGGGCATCACCTCAAAAATGCTCTACCGCGATGTGGTAAAGATCGCCCTCCCTTCCATGGGGGAGATGGTGCTTGTCCAGTTGGCGTCCATGGTGGATCTCATGATGGTAGGTCAGTTGGGGCCCTGGGCCCTGAGCTCCGTGGGCCTTGCAACCCAGCCCAAATTCCTGGTGATGATGCTCTTCATGGCCATGAACGTGGGGGCCACTGCCATGGTTGCCCGCTACCGGGGCGCCGGAAATCCTGAAAAGGCAAACATGGTTTTGCGTCAGGCACTGCTCCTCAATTTTATCCTTGGTATTGTCGGCTCCGTAGCGGGTTATATTTTTGCCGAAGACCTTATCCGCTTCATGGGCGCACCTGACGCCGCCTCCCTTGCGGGGGGAACCGTTTATTTTCAATGGCAGTGCATCGGCCTCTTGAGCGTCTCCCTTACCAGTACCGCCACGGCAACCTTGAGGGGTGTGGGAAATTCACGCACCTCCATGATCTACAACATCGTTGCCAATGTGGTTAACGTGATCTTCAACTATCTTTTGATTTACGGCAATTTCGGTTTTCCCCGTTGGGAAGTGATGGGCGCGTCGGTGGCAACCATCATCGGGCAGTTTGTGGCCCTCGCCCTTGCCATGATTACCCTTTTGAAGGGCAGAAACTATATCAGGCTGAGGTTCACCGACAGCTTCAGGCCCAACCGGGAAGCGGACGCCTGACGGTAATCGGCGGTGTAACGCCCTAAAGAGAGGTCCCTCATGGCAAAGGAGATTTTAGTCCTTACCGGGAGTCCCCGGCGGAAGGGGAACAGCGATCAGCTGGCGGATGCCTTTATCCGGGGCGCAACAGCGGCGGGTCACAAGGCCCACAAGTTTGAGGCCGCCTACAAGGAGATACACGGCTGCCGGGGCTGTAATATGTGCTGGTCCTCAGGGACAGATCCCTGCGTGGTAAAGGATGATTTTTTTCAGCTTGCCCCCCTTATCGAAAGCTGCGAGCTGGCGGTCTTTGTGAGCCCCCTCTACTTTTGGGGCTTCACCGCCCAGCTCAAATGCGCCTGGGACCGGTTCTACGCCTACGGCCGCAAAACAGGCAAGGACCGGATCGCCATCAAGGAAAGCGCCCTGCTCCTCACCCTGGGGGACACCGAAGATGAAACCTATAAACACGCCGTGGGAACCTATAAGGACATATCAGAATATCTTGGCTGGAAAGACCGGGGCGTCATTGTCGCCAAGGGCGTTAACGGCAAGACGGATATATTGAAGCATGAGGCCCTGGGGCAGGCGGAAGCTTTAGGGAAATCAATATAAAGAATAATTAACCACGAACGACACGAAAAGTTCATTTGGTTCGTGTTCGAACCGAAGGTTCGCTTCGTGAGGTTCGTGGTTAAAATTCTTCAGCTCTTAACCAGCCCTTCATAAATATCAACATATTTCTTCGCTGATTTTTCCCAGGAGAAACTCTGCTTCATCCCCGCAAGGCGCATGGCTTCAATCTGGGGGCGGCGGTTGTAGTAGGCCCAGACCGCCCAGCCCACGGTGTTGTAAATGGCCGAAGGGTTAAGATCATCGAACATGAAGCCGGTGCCGGTCCCGGCAGCCTCGTTGAAGTTTTCCACCGTGTCCGCAAGGCCGCCGGTATTGCGGACGATGGGCAGGGTGCCGTAGGCAAGGGAGTACATCTGGTTAAGGCCGCAGGGCTCATATTGGCTGGGCATCAGGAAGAAGTCGCTCCCCGCTTCGATCAGGTGGCTTATTTTTTCGCTGTAGCCGATGCGGGCCTTGAAGTTTGAAAGCCGGGATGAAAGGCTCATCACCTCGTTTTCGCACCAGCTTTCCCCGGTGCCCAAGAGGACCATTTGCACATTCATGTCCCGGCAGATGGACCATGCCGAGCCGTAACTGGGGCCGAAGAGCGCGCCCATGCCCTTTTGCTCGACCAGACGGCTTACCATGCCGATCACCGGAACACTTGGGTCCGGGGCCAGCCCGAATTCCTTTTGCAGCGCTTCCTTGGCCTTTGCCTTTCCTTCCATGTCTTTTGCCGAATATTTTTGGGGAATATGGGTATCCTTTGCGGGGTTCCAGATGCCGTTGTCGATACCGTTGAGTATCCCCAAATAGTCCGCAGAACGGTAGCGGAGCACCCCGTCCAGCCGGAAACCGTGGGCCTGGAGCTTTGTTTCTTCCGCGTAGTTGGGGGAAACCGTGGTGAGCTTGTCCGCGCTGTAAAGCCCCGCCTTGAGGAGGTTCATCATGTTCCAGTCCTCAAAGCCGGCGTTGTAAAACACATCCCAGCCCAGGCCGGTATAGTTAAAGTTGTCCTTGTTGTAGATCCCCTGGTAGCCCAGGTTGTGGATGGTCAGCGCCGAGGCCGTCTGGGAAAATCCTTCGGATTTTTCCTTGGCGAGCCCGCTCTGCCGTTCGGCAAACTTGAGGTAGACCGGGACCAGCGCCGAAGGCCAGTCATGGGCGTGGAGGATGTCGGGGTACCAGTCAAGCTTGCGGCAAAGCTGAAAGACCGCCTTGCTGAAAAAGGCGAAACGCCGGGGGTTGTCCAAAAAATCCGGCTCCGAAGGGGAGCCGTAGATCCCGTCCCTGCCGAAAAAGTTTTCGTGATCGATAAAGTAGACCTGCACGGGATTTTTTGTGGGGGAACCGGGCAGATCCGTGGTATAAACGGCGCTCCATTCCTCACCGGCCCCGGTGGGGACCCCCATGGCGCCCTCAAGCTGTGTTAACTTTCCGCGGTCAATGCCGTAGTAGCGGGGTATGGCGATACGGACTTCGTGACCCAGTTTTGCCAATGCCAGTGACAGGGCGGATACCGCGTCCGCAAGTCCTCCGGTTTTTGCGAAAGGCACCGCCTCGCTGGACGCCATTAATATCTTCATTTTGTACTCCTCTTTATTAAATTGTACCTTAAAAACTTTCGATCGTGGAAAGACCGTTTTCTTTAACGATCTGAATTCCCTTTTCATGATCCTCCAGCTTGAAGATCACCACGGCCTTTCCGGTTTTCCCCTCAAGGGAGGCGTAGAGGTACTCGATATTCACCTTGCTCTTCTGGAAGAGTTCCATGACGTGGGCAAGGCTGCCGGGGGCGTCCTCGATTTCCACCGCCGCCACATCGGTGAGCCTTGTGGTGAACCCCGCCTGGTTCAGGGCGGCGACCGCCGCATCGGTTTTGTTCACGATAAGGCGGAGGATGCCGAAGTCCGCCGTGTCGGCTATACTGATGGCCCGGAGATTGATCCCCGCATTGGCCAGGGTCTTTGTCACTTCCCCCAGGCGGCCCGCGTTATTTTCCAAAAACACCGATATCTGTTTAATTTCCATAATAGTCCCCTTCTTTAGTATAGCTTAGATTTTCCGGTTGTCGATGACCCGCTTCGCCTTGCCGATGGACCGCTCGATGGTCTTGGGCTCCACCAGTTTTACCTTGAGGGTAATCTGGAGCTTGGACTTCATCACCCCTTCGATTTTGGCCCGCAGGGCTTCAAGGCCCCGTGTTTCATCGCTGAAAAATTCCTTCTTTACCTCAACCTGGAGCTCCACATCGTCCAGATGGGATTCCCCCCGGTTGACCACGATCACGTACTGGGGCTCGGTGCCTTCGATTTCGATGAGAGCCTGCTCGATCTGGCTGGGGAACACGTTGACCCCCCGGATGATGAGCATGTCGTCGGTGCGGCCGAAGAGGCGGTGCATCCTGACCGTGGTGCGGCCGCAGGAACAGGGCTCCCGGATAAGAAAGGTGATGTCACGGGTGCGGTAGCGGAGCAGGGGGGTCCCCTCTTTGGTGATGGTGGTGAAGACCAGTTCCCCCTTTTCGCCGTCAGGCAGGGCCTTGCCGGTTTCGGGATCGATGATTTCGGGGTAGAAGAGGTCCTCGTTGATGTGGAGGCCATCCTGGGCTTCGCACTCGAAGCTGACGCCGGGGCCGATGATCTCCGTGAGGCCGTAGATGTCGTAGGCCTTCATCCCGTAGCGGTTTTCGATCTCCTTCCGCATGTTTTCGCTCCAGGGCTCCGCCCCGAAACAGCCCTTGCTGACGGGCAATTTGTGAAGGTCGATCCCGGCTTCCGCCGCTTCCTCAGCCATGTAGAGGGCGTAGGAGGGGGTGCAGGTGAGCATGGTGGTGCCGAAGTCCTGCATCACCATGAGCTGCCGGGCGGTGTTCCCGCTGGACATGGGCAGTACCTCCGCGCCGATGGTCATGGCCCCGTAATGCGCGCCGGGCCCCCCGGTAAAGAGGCCGTAGCCGTAGCAGTTCTGCACGATGTCGTTCCGGGTACAGCCGCCCCCGGCCAATGTCCGGGCCATGGCTTCCCGCCAGATGTTGATGTCGTTCTGGGTATATTCGTCCACCACAGGCTTGCCGGTGGTGCCGGAACTCATGTGGACCTCCACAATCCGGTCCTTGGGGGCGGCCAGGAGCCCGCGGGGGTAGTTGACCCGGAGATCGTCCTTGGTGGTAAAGGGCAGCTTTTCGATGTCCGCAAGGCTGTGGATGTCACGGGGCTTTACCCCCAGGTCGTCCATTTTCTTCCGGTAAAAGGGCACATTGGCGTAGAGGGTCTCCGCCAGGTTTTTCAGGTTCGCAAGTTGAAGCTGCTTCCGGGCTTCCGGGTGCATACATTCGTATTCGGGGTTAAAAATCATTATTTCCTCCTTATTGACCCATCAGGGACGGGAAATTTTACTTAATCGCCATTTTACCGGCTTATTTTACGGTGATCAAGGTCCGGCCGGGAGTCCTGTCTTTTAGGGCGGCCTGTCGATTTTTTTCTTGACAATTGATTCGTTGTGAGGGGTACATACCCCGCCCCTTGGGGCGCTTAAAAAGGGTATGTACCCCGAGTCAAACCACCTTACGAGAACAACAACCCCGCTGCCTGCGGCGGGGTTGTTGATTAAACCGGTTCTACAGTAATATAAGCTAGATGCTAGCAGCTAGCTTATAAGTTATAGGAACGGAGGAGAAAAACAATGAAAATAACCAGTGTTGATGTGATTGCCCTGGAAAAGGATCCGGGCTGCCTGTCACGGCCGGTACTATGCCGGGTAAATACGGACCAGGGGATATACGGGCTGGGGGAGGCCGGAGTGGCCATCGGGTCCGGGGCTCCTGCGGCATTTGCCCATATCAAGGACATTGCCCCCATGATCATCGGGATGGACCCCTGGTATCACGAGGTGATCTGGGAAAAGCTGTTCCGCCAGTCATTTTGGGCCCAGGGGAACGGCGCTATTGTCATGGCGGCGATCAGCGCCATCGATATCGCCATTTGGGACATCAAGGGAAAGGCCGCCAATCTTCCCCTCTACAAACTTTTGGGGGGTAAGCACCGGGACAAGCTCCGTTCTTACGCGAGCCAGCTCCAGTTCGGCTGGAAGGTGGACAAATTCATCCCTTTTAAGGGGACACGGGGGGATGCCGCTTTTTACGCCGAGACTGCCCGGAAGGCAGTGGAAGACGGCTATGACGCCATCAAGACCAATTTTATGCATTTTGACGAAAAGGGCGACATCCTCCCTTATACAGCCTCCATCGGTAATATATCCAAAAAGATGATGCATCTGGCGGAAGACCGGATCCGTGCTACCCGTGACGCGGTTGGGCCTGACGTGGATATCATCATGGAAAACCACGCCATGACCGATGCCAATACGGCCATTCAGATTGGCAAAATCGCCCAAGGCTACGACATCATGTTTTACGAAGAGGGAACGCCGGCCCTGAATCCGGGGGTGATGCGGAAGATTGCCGATGCGGTGGATATACCGCTGGCAACCGGGGAACGGACCTATACCCGCTGGGGTTTTCTGCCCTTCATGGAAAATCATTGTCTGCAGGTTATTCAGCCTGATATCGGAAACTGCGGGGGTATTACCGAGGCAAAGAAGATCTGCGACATGGCCCATATCTACGATGTGAGCGTCCAGACCCATGTCTGTTCAAGCCCCATCAGCGTGGCGATCTCCCTCCATCTGGAAGCGGCGATCCCCAATTTTATCATCCATGAACACCACATCTGCAATACCCTGCCCTCTACTATTGCGGAGTGTCAGTACGATTATCAGCCTGAAAAGGGATATTTTGCTATCCCCGAAATTCCCGGCCACGGGCAGGAACTTTCAGCGGAGGCCCTTAAAAAGGCCCATACCGAAACGGTTAAATAGGATGAATATATGGCAGAGGAGAAAAAAGGACTGGGGCTTCTTTATCATCCTGCTTTATTTGATTTTGAGCAGCATGATACGGATCAAGGGAGGTTCTTTGCCGCAGTAGTATTGCTGGTCTATTCCTGTTACGGCTATTCTTTTGTAGTAGCCTACAGCAGGGAGGCGAAAAATCCTAAACGGGATGTTCCCTATGCGATGATGATCACCGCAGGTATTCTGCTGGTGATGTATTCCGCCATCGCCCTGGTTGCGGCGGTTATCGCGGTGATCACCCTTCCCAAACGGCTTCCCGAAGCCTGGGATAACCGGTACTTTAAGCGTATGTCAAAGCCGGTGTTTTATGGGCTTATGTACTTCAGCCTTGTGGTTACCCTGTCCTGCATTGTCCTTTCCTTTAACAATATGGCGCGGAGTAATATTACTGTTACTATCGGTCTGGTGATCATCTTTTTGGCGTATGCCATATTACGGCGGAAGAGCGGCAAGGTTCAAATGCAGAAGAGCTACGAGTTACAGTAAAACTTTTTTACATCCCGGTCCCCAGGCGGCGGCGCTGTAACAGCGCTGTTGCGGAGACCGGGGTTGTTTGATAATATATGGTCAGGATGGTTTTTGAAAAAGTAAAAAAACAAAATGTCTCTGACCATGTGTTCAGCGCCCTGCGGCAGGAAATTATCAAGGGGACCTATGCCGGAGGAACCAGGCTTCCTTCGGCGGCGGCGCTGGGCGGACAGTTTGGGGTGAGTATCGCCACCATCAAGGGCGCTTTGAATAAACTGGTCGCCCTGGGGCTCATTGAAACAAAAAACGGGCAGGGGAGTTTTGTCCTTGAATTTAACCCCAACCGCTATCTGGAGCAGCTTTCCGATTTTTTTCTTACCGGCAGCGATATATCAGAGATCACCGAATTCCGCTTCTTTTTTGAAATGGAAGCCGCACGGCTTGCGATCAAAAAGGGGAGTGAAAAAAATTTCAAACGTATGGAGGATATCCTCCGTCAAATGGACGAAGCCGCCCGCGCGCGGGACATGGAGCTTCACGGCAGACTGGATTACGAATTCCACCTGGAAATTATCCGTGCCGCGGGGAATAACGTCTTTGTTCTTGTCTACGAGGTAACACGGCAAATGTTCCGCCAGCACACTACCATTCTGAACGAGGAATTTTTTAAAAAGGCCATCGGCCAAAAAGAAGGGGAAGATGTGCATTGGCGGCTTCTGCGGGCAATAAGGGAAAAAAACATCGCCGCCTGCCGTGACTGTTATGTGGAGATGCTCTATTTCCGTGAAGTGCCGCCGAATTACTAATTTTCTTTTTTCGAAAAAAGGAAGTATGAATTGAGGACAGAAAATGCAGGCAAACGATCCTAAATACGCTAATTATGTGCAAATTCTCAAGGAGGAGCTGGTTCCTGCCATGGGCTGTACCGAGCCGGCGGCGATTGCCTATGCTGCCGCTTTGGCCCGGAAGGAGCTTGGCTGCCTTCCCGGCCGGGTCCTTATCGAAGTAAGCGGCAATATCGTCAAAAACGTGAAAAGTGTGGTGGTGCCCAATACCGGGGGCCTTAAGGGAATTGAGGCCGCAGCAGCAGCGGGAATTATCGCAGGGAAGAGCGAAAAAAAGCTGGAAGTAATCGCCGAGGTCAGCGGGGAGCAAAAAAAGGAAATAGAAGCCTACCTAAAGTCCGCTCAATTTGAGGTGCGGATGGCCGATACGGGCAGGATATTCGATATCATCGTTACCTGCTTCTCAGGTGATTCTTCGGCCAAGATACAGATTGCGGATTTCCATACCAACGTGATTCTGGTAGAGAAGGATGGGAAGATTCGTTATTCCAACGATGGGAAGGGTGAGGCGCAGGAGACCGACCGCAGCCTCCTTTCGGTGGAGAGTATCATTGATTTTGCGGATACCCTGCGGCTCGAAGATGTCCGGGAAATTATTGAACGGCAGATTGACTTTAATTCGGCGATTTCTGTGGAAGGCCTGAGAGGCAAATACGGCGCCAATATCGGCCGGGTGTTGATGACGGGCTATGGCGATGACATAAAGCTCCGGGCAAAGGCCGCAGCAGCAGCAGGCTCCGATGCCCGGATGAGCGGCTGCGAGTTGCCGGTGGTCATTCTTTCGGGGAGCGGCAACCAGGGCATCACGGCATCTCTCCCGGTTATTGAATACGCAAAGGAACTCAAGACCGGCCGGGAAGATCTGATCCGCTCTTTGGTGGTTGCGGACCTTATCACCGTACATCTCAAAACCGGTATCGGTCGGCTTTCCGCCTATTGCGGGGTGGTCAGCGCCGGGGCCGGGGCCGGCGCGGGCATCGCCTACCTGCACGGGGGCCGGATGGAGGAAATTGCCCACACCATCGTTAATGCCCTGGCGATTGATTCGGGGATGGTCTGCGACGGGGCAAAGCCCTCCTGCGCCGCGAAGATCGCCACTGCGGTGGACGCGGGGATCATGGGTTACGAGATGTATAAAAACGGACAGCAGTTCTACGGCGGGGACGGTATCATCGCAAAGGGTGTGGAAAATACCATCAAAAACATTAGTCGTCTCGGAAAGGAGGGTATGAAGGAGACGGACAGGGAGATCATCAGGATCATGCTTAACGAATAGGAAAATACGTAGCATTTCCAGGGCCGAAAAAATGTGCTGGAGAAAAAACGCACAAAGGCCGCAGGCCCCTCCCCCGCGCAAGCGGGTTCTTGGCGTTTTTTCGTAGGCCAAGCCGCTACTGCGGCAGAGCGTAAATCGTATGGTTAGGCGCAGTAAACCTATTTACCTAATTTTTTTCTTTTAGTATTGAATACGTATCCTCTAAATATAAGGCATTTCCATTTTGTTTAGAAACACGATATACTTTTTTTTCTCCATTTTCAGCAACAACAACACGTGTATTAGAGGAATATTGTGTAATTTTCGGTATCGGTGCAATAACTATAATTATACAAAATATTATAATGGCTATTAATGGTATAATTAAAAAACGCAATATATTAATACCAACCCCTCCATATATGAATTTTTCCAAAAAGGTTAAATCTTCAACTAATGTTTTTTTATTGATTGTTATATTTTCAGAATTAATCCCCGCTATTTTCCCAAAATATTGAGCATCTATTAGTTCATCTTCATCCATTAATATCATTATTTCAACAATGAAATACTCTTTAGTTTCAATAATAATATTTTTGAAAATGATTTTATTGTCTATATTTATTGGCAATAAATTTTCCGATATATATTTATTTGATGCACTTAAAACAGAAAAAGATAATATTTCACCTTTATTAATTTGAATACCCCAGTCAATTGTATCATCAAACATTGATTTTAGAATATCTGCATTACCATTATTTTCTATCTTGATATTGATGATGCGTATATTTTCCTTTGTTTGCTCTAAATCATTGTCTTTATACATAATATATAATTCATTTACATTTCTTCTCAATTCAAGAACATTAAACTCGTTAATTATTGTAATATCCAGGTTTGGCTTTTTTTCATAAAACCATGTATATAACCCAAAAATCACACCAAAAACAGTGAGTAATCCTATAAAAACCGCCAGGCTTTTTTTAAATATATCAATGTTGGTCATAATACCTCCAAATTTTGTTAAAAATTATACTTGGTTCTAGTATTTTTGTCAATTACTTTAATTTGATTGTTTTTAATGAGTTCTTGG
>BNUT01000093.1 GCA_025997555.1 Spirochaetia bacterium | reverse complement strand
TACGAGGGGCAGATGGGACGGCTCGGCGCCTCCCTGGAAAAACTCAGGGCCAAGGAGGCGGACTTTGCCGCCGCCGACAAGCTAAAACAATACGGGGACATCATTCTGGCGAATTTGGGGATGATCAAAAGCGGGGACTCCTGGCTTGAGGCTGATGATTTCTACGCCGGGGGAACAATCAGAATCCCCCTGGACCCCAAAAAATCCGCCGCCGCTCAGGCGGAGCATTACTACGAACAGTACCGGAAGGCAAAAAATGGGCTGGCGGATATTCAGGATGAAATAAAAGCCGGGGAAGCGGAGTTAGCGGAACTGGAAAAGACCCTTGTCCGGCTCCTTGAGGAAACCAATCCCCTCAGTTTATTGAAGCTTCTCAAAACCGGAGGAGTTAAAGCGGCCCCTACCCTGAGCCAGGACCAGAAACGGCCCGGCCTTTCCTTCAGGCGGAAGGACTGGCTCATCATCGTGGGGCGGGACGCTGCGGAAAATGACGCCCTCCTCAGGCGGCACGTAAAGGGGAACGATCTATGGCTCCATGCCCGTGACTACCCCGGCTCATACGTGTTTATCAAACAGCGGTCCGGCAAAACCGTCCCCCTGGACATCCTGCTGGATGCGGGGAACCTGGCGATCTTCTACTCAAAGGGCCGTAATAACCACGAGGGGGATCTTTTTTACACCACAGTCAAGTACCTCCGCCGGGCAAAGGACGCCCCCAGGGGCACGGTGCTTCCCACCCACGAAAAAAATCTCCATATCAGGGTTGAAGAAAAACGGCTCAGGGAACTTGAAGCTTGCAGGATTGAAAAATAAAACTTCTTCCCTTGCAAGCAGAGCATGGGAGACCTAGAATTAATAGAATATGGAGAATTGTATTTCTCTTAAAGAAAAGGTCCGCTCCCCCGTGGTGGGGGATATGTTCTACCCCGAAGACCGTGCGGGGATCGAAGCCCAGTTCCGCGCCTGGGGGCTTGAGCGTTTAACCGGGGGGCGCGCCTCCGCCATTATCGCCCCCCATGGCGCTTGGGGAATATCCGGCAGAATCACCGCCGACGCCTTTTCCGCCGCAGGGGGCCGTCAGGGCCGGGATTCCATCGACCGGGTATTTATTCTGGGACCAATTCACCAGGGCACGGAGGAAGGCATCTTCCTTTCGGATTCTGATTTTTTCGAGACCCCCTTGGGGCCGCTTGCGGTGGATCATGAAACGGGGACTGAACTGGCTTCCTGTAGTACCCTTTTTGAGGTAAACGATATTCCCCACCTGCGTGAACATTCCATTGAGGTGCTCCTTCCCTTTATTAAATACTGTTTCCCCCAGGCTTCGATTGTGCCCGTCCTGATGGGAAGTGCCCGAAGGCCCCTTGTTTCAGCCCTTGCCCGTGCGCTGGAAATTGCGGCGGCCCCCGTTATGGCAAACAGCCTTTGCGTGGTTTCCTGCAATCTTGCAATGAACCCCAGCGCAAGCCTGGCCCGCACCCAGGCGGAAGAATGTGTCAAATTATTAATGAAAAAGGAGCCGTCAGCGTTCAATGAGGGGCTGGAAGATGGCCGCATCAGCACCTGCGGGGGCGGCATCGTGGCAAGCCTTCTGGAAAGCGGCCTTGTGGCAAAAAATGAAGCGCGGCTGATTTCAAAGCCCCTCATTTCCGCAAGAGGCGAAGACAATGAAACCATCTATTACGGGGCGCTGTCCTACGAGTAAGCTAAAACACAGTGTGCGCCGGGGAAAAGCCCTAATCTGCGATTACTACAGCGGAAATGACTCAAACCCCGCATTCTTGAGCCGTAAAATTGTTGCGGCCATGTCGGAACCGGCGGAAACACATACGGCCCAATATTCGGTACTGTTGACGCTGCGGCGGCTGATAATGGGGATAAAGCCCGCCGTCCGGAGCCTTTCCGCCATTGCCTGGGCATTTCCCTCCCTGCCGAAAAGGCCGATCTGAAGGATTGCCGTGTTTGTTTCGGCAACGGGCGTTGACGCGATAGCAACGGGTACAGCCGGGGCAATGGGGGCTGAGGGTACGATGACTATATCCTGCCGACCGGGTATAAGCAGCCACATGGGGGTAGGAGCGGCGCCGATTGCGCCGCCATCCGTGCCACCGGCGGCGATGCGGCCTTCGGGACTCCGGGGAAATTCGGTAACAAGACGGTTCTTCCAGGTATCATCGCCGGTTGTTTTCCAAAGTGTATAACAGATAGAAGCCTTAAATTCCCCGTAACCGGGATCATCCAGAAGGGCGGCAAGAACCGCGCCGGCGGCGCCAATGGCGCCGGATCTGAAAACCCCTATCTGGGCGCCCAAGAGACGGGCACGGAGCAGGGTCTGATTGTCCCAGCACGTAAGGAGTACCGTCTTGACCGCCTCTTCGGCCTTTTCCCATTCGCCCATGGCGGTATAGCAGGCGGCGCCCTTAATCAAGGCAAGATCGTCACGGTTCACCGGGTCCGCAGCAGCGGCCATGGTCCAGGTTTGGGCGGCCCCTTCGATGTTTCCTGAAAGCTCATAGAGGCGGGCCAATTTCACCAGCGCTTCATGACGGACGGAACCGGTAAGGGCAGGTGTACCCAGGGTCTTTTCAATATTTTGAATCTCGGTCCCCAGCAGAACCCCCGGCGCAACAGCAGATCCGCTTTGAGCGTGTACCTGAAGAGAAAAAATGGGAAAAAACAACAGAAAAATTGAAAAAAAACTGACGGAAAATCTAGTTGATCCCATAAGGACCGTTACCTCCGCCGGATGTTCCGGGGGGAACCGCATTGGATATTCCGCTTAAGATATCATCCGCTTCGCCTGAATCGCCCTTTTTCTTTCCCTTTTTCAAGAACCGGGAGGGTGAAGGGTCTGCAGATTCTCCCTTTTGGAGCTTCTTTTTTGAACGGATGGAGATGACAAAGGGTACGGCCAGGATCATTCCCAGCGCAAAGGAAAAAAAGACGGTTAAATAGACCGGCGTCTGCTCTATCCTGGTAAATCCAAAGGAAATATCGCTCTTGTTATCCAGATTAAACCCGATAAAAGCGACAAAAACTGCAAAAATAAGAATGAACCCAATCAAACGCCAAGGCATAATTTGCTCATCTTTTTCGTCGTTTTCATACTTACTCCTTCAAAAAAAATTTCAACACTTTAAAAGTGGTGCTTTTAACTTTTCCTGAACACTTTGTTTTTTCAGTAAAACAAATAGAAAATCCTTATGGTCTTGTATAAGCGCCGGTAAGGTAAGTAATTGTTCTGCCGTCTGACGAAAATGTGGCAGTACCAGAACCTGGATCGAGTCTCAGTGATTGTCCATCCCACTGATGAGTTATGGTTAGTGTAGCAGTCGTACCTGAAACTGTGAATGTGCCTTTAAAAGTAATCACCCAAGCGTCATCACGCTCAGCGTCATCACGCTCAATAAATTTGAAATTACTGCCCGAAAGGACAAATTTTTTATCTCTAGTGCCATTGATGTATGTTTCGCCAGAATCACCACCACCACCGCTGCTGCCGCTGCTGCTGCCGCTGCTGCCATCATCGCAACCGGCAAGAATCATTCCAAACGCTGCAATCAGTGCGAACACACCTAACTTGAGCAATTTGCTCATCTTTTTCGTCGTTTTCATACTTACTCCTTCAAAAAAATTTCAACACTTTAAAAGTGTTGCTTTTAACTTTTCCTGAACACTTTGTTTTTTCAGTAAAACAAATAGAAAATCCTTATGGTCTTGTATAAGTGCGTCCATCGTAAGTAATTGTTCTGCCGTCTGACGAAATTGTGGCGGTGGTAAGTATATGGGGATACTGGTTCCAAATTTACAGTCATATTCATCACCACCGTCACCCTTTTCTACTACAGCCCAAGTGTTTGCCCAAGTTCGGTCTCTGCATAATTCCAGATAGCATTCCCAATCTGGGCATGAGTATGCGAATCGATATATGCCGTTCCTATCACGAAACGACCATCGGCCGCGGATACTGTGCTTCCATTATTGATAGTTATGTTCAACTTTGTTCCTGATATATAGGCATAAAAAGTACCATTGCCTATAGCGAAATCAACCCCATTGCACAATTTCGTCAACTGGGCATCACTAACAGGCAAACCATAGGCTTTACGAATATTGAGATATGAAGCATAGGACGCAAGTGCGCCGGTCAATGCCACATCTTCATACTCCGGGTCTGGGTCTCCGCCATCACACCCAACAACAACCAATCCGAATGCCAGCACCACTGCTGCCATTCCCGCAAGGAGCACTTTGCTCCAGTTTTTTGTAGTTTTCATAACTACCCTCCAAAATAATTTTTTATCGTCCCATGCTTTTATTTTAAACCGTTTCTTTCCCCGCCGCAAGCAGCGGAGTATGTACTCCTCGCAACGAATCAATCTAAAAGATTGATTTCCCTCGCGCGGAAGGTATTCCCCCGCAAACCGGAAAGGGTAAGCTCCGCAAATGATCCTATCATGGAAGCCTTGCCGCTTACTACCACCATTTCATCCCGTTCAGTACGGGTTATTAATTCATCGGCATTTTTCCGGGAAATTCCCTCAATTAAAACGGTTTCCCGTGAGCCAAGCCGGCTTTTGAGGAGTTCCTGGGTATGCTGTTTCTGGAGGGCGATCACCCGGGCCAGCCGCTCCCGTTTGACCTTCTCGTCAATACGGCCCGGCAGATCATAGGCTGCGGTCCCTTCCCGGGGGTTGTAATGGTACATAAAAGAATAGAGGAATTTCACCTCCTCCATTAAGGCGAGGGTTTCTTCCAGATCCGCTTCGGTTTCACCGGGGAAGCCTACCAGAATATCCGTGGAAAGGGTGATCCCCGGCATAGCGGCGCGGATTTCGGCGGCCAGTTCCAGATAATCCTCACGGGTGTAGCGGCGGTTCATGGCGGCGAGGATCGAATTGGAACCGTGCTGGACGCAGAGGTGGATGTGGCGGCAGAAAACCGGATGTTCCGCCATGACAGAGATGGCCTCACGGGAAAAATCCCTGGGGTTTGCCGACAAAAAACGCACCCAGCGAATACCGGAGGGAGAACCGGACGACCCCTGCTCAAGTTCCGCCGCAATAAGCCGCAGCAAACCTGGAAAATCCAAAGATTTCCCATGGACTTCCGCAGGAAGTCTCCCTTCCCACCGGTAGGTGTTGACGTTTTGCCCCAAAAGGGCGATTTCCCGTACCCCCCGTTCCGCCAAAAGGCGTATTTCTTCAAGGATTGCGGCGGGATTCCGGGAGATTTCCCGGCCCCGGACATAGGGGACAATACAATAGGAGCAGAAGTTATTGCACCCGTGCATGATGGGGACAAAACTGCGAAGGGATTTTAATCCCAGCGGACTTTGATCCTCTGACCCTGCTTCCAGGTGGGAGGCCGAAAAGGAAAATACCGGCTTTTCCGCGTCAAGCCCAAAACCCGGATTCTGTTCCGGGGGAATGCCCTTTTCTACAGCTTCCAGGATCAGGGGAAAGGTCGAACGGGCGGAGGTGCCCATCACATAATCCACGGCGGGGATCTTTTCCTTAAGCTTTTCCCCCAGCCGCTCCGCCATACAGCCCGCCACCACCAGGGTGAGGGGCTGTTTTTCCGCGCCCCGGCTTTTTTTCAGAGCCCCGTAGAACCCAAGCCGCCCCATGACCCGCTGCTCCGCAGTAGCCCGTACCGAACAGGTGTTGAGGAGCACCAAGTCGGCACTTTCCCCATCGGGGGCGGTTTTCCAGCCCCGTTCCCGGCATACCAGATCCAGTGCCGCCGACTCGGCGGTGTTCATCTGGCAGCCGTAGGTTTCAAAAAAATAAGTCAACCTAACCCCGGCTTTTAAGGCCCTTGATGAATCTGATGCCGTTCATGATGCCCATGGCAAAAAGGCCGACAGCCCCGATACTGAGCAGGGTTCCTGCCACGGGCCGGATAAAGGCGGCCCCCACCCGGGCAAGGATCACCAGGGCGCCGCCGCCGATGAGAACTGCGCCGGGTTTTTTATCAGCAGGGTCTTTGGAGAGGATTGCGCCCAGCCCCACCACGGCGCTGACCACCCCCATGATGATCCCCACAATGGGAAGCCGGGTTCCCAGAGCCGCCATAATAAAGAAAAACACCCCGCCGGCCAGATTGCCGATGGCGGCGACACCCTGTTTTTCCAGGGTCCGTACAGGGACAAGGGGTTCCTTGTCATCAAATCGACTCATGGCGTTTTCCTCCATCTTGGGCTTCATCATACCGGGCATAGGCAAAGGCGCTATGATTATGGATGCTTTCAAAATTTTCCGCCTCCACCGAGAACCGGGGGAAAAGTTTCAAAGCTTTTATTTGAATATACACATCCCTCACCAGATCTTCAACAAATTTGGGGTTGTCATAGGCGTGCTCGGTGACGAATTTTTCATCTTCCCGCTTTAAAAGGGAGTAAACCGGGCTTGAAGCGGCCTTTTCCACTATCTTGATGATATCCTCTATCCAGAAGAAGGGCCCCAGCTCCAGTTCCACCCGGACGATGCCCCGCTGATTATGGGCGCCCCGGTCGCTTATCGCCTTTGAACAGGGGCAGACCGTGGTCACCGGCGCCGCAACCCGAACCGTAAATTGCCGATCCCCGGCTTCCCCCTGCGCCTTGACCCAGCCCTGGTAACAACATTCATAGGACATCATCCCCGGCAGCCCTGAGACCGGGGCCTTTTTTTCCAAAAAATAGGGGAAAGAGACGGAGCCGAAAGCCGCTTCGGCCTCCAGATCCTCCCTGATGGTTTTAAGCATATCCAAAAACCGGGGCATGGAAAGATCCTCCCGGTAACGGTGAAAAATTTCGATGAACCGGCTCATGTGGGTACCCTTGAAATGCCGGGGAAGATCCGCATAGAGATCCACCTTTGCGGTGGTATGCTGCACCTTTTTTAGCTTATCCAGCACCCGGATGGGGTATTCAAGCCCCTTGACCCCCACCTTTGCCAGCGGCACGTCCCGGGTATCCGCAAGGCTTTGGACATCTATCATAAACTACTCCGTGATCACCATGAACCGCCCCTGTTCGGCCCGGATGACAATTTTTTTTTCCAGGGCCCTGTTGCTGATACCAAAAAACCCCCGATCCCAGCTCAGGCCGTTCAATGACCATTTAAGGCCCCGGCTTGAAGCCCGCCAGGGGCCTGCGCCCAAAGGAAAAACCGAAACGATATTCCCCGCCGCCGTATCCAGGACCAGTTCTCCGGCCGCTTCAAGGCAATGGATATCCTCCGCAGCGGTGATCCACCGGGCGGGGGGCCGATCCCGTTCAAAGAGGGAACGGATCGCAAAAAGATGGTCTATCCGGCCTCCCCCTCCGCCCACAATCCAGGTTTCATCGCATCCCTTTTCCAAAAGCAGATTAAGGGCCAGTTCCGTATCGGTGTAATCCTTGTCTACCCGGTGGAGCAGAACCCGATCCCCCGGATACTTGTCAAGGCGGCCCAGGTCGTCAAGGGAATCCATATCCCCCACAATCCAGTCCGGGCGAAACCCCGCCGCTTCTGCGGCCATCAACCCTGAATCTGCGGCAATAATAAGCGGTGCACCGGTTCCCAGAGCCCGCCCGCCGGGAAGGTATTCCCCAAAAAGACGGCGACACAATTCCGGGCCGGGGCCTTCCCCGCCGGTGAACGCGATACCCAACATGGCATAATTATAGTATAGTGCTCCCCGATGGGCAACGCGAATATTCATCCCATATTAAAGGAAATTGCCGCTCTTTTTGCGAATCAGGGGAAAGAGGTATACCTCGTGGGCGGGGCGGTCCGGGATCTCTTCCGGGGGAAAAAGGCCCAGGACTGGGACCTTGCCACTAATGCCACCCCTGAGGAAGTGATCGCCCTGTTCCGCAGGGAGCGCTGGCGGGTCATCCCCACGGGGATCAAACACGGGACCGTCACGGTACATTACAAGGGCCACGACCTTGAAGTGACCACCTTCCGCACCGAATCGGACTACCGGGACGGCCGACATCCGGACACGGTCGCCTATGCCGCCACTATCGAAGAGGACCTCTCCCGCCGGGACTTCCGCATGAACGCCATTGCCCTGCATCTTCCCGATGGGGAGCCCGTGGACCCCTTTGGGGGCATGACGGATATCAAAAACCAGCTGATCCGCTGTGTGGGAAACCCCGCAGAGCGCTTTACCGAAGACGGCCTCCGTCCCCTGCGGGGGGTACGCTTTGCCGCCCAGCTTGGCTTTACCATCGACCCGCCGACCCTGGACGCCATCCCCCAGGCCCTGCCGGTGACCGCAGGGGTCTCCCCGGAACGGGTCCGGGATGAGCTGGACAAGATCATCGGGAGCCCAAACCCTGCCGCCGCCTTCCGGCTTATGGAACAAACCGGGCTTTTACGGCTTATCCTGCCGGAACTGGCTGACTGCCGGGGCATCGACCAAAAGGGTTACCATCAGTTTGATGTGCTGGACCATTCCCTCTTGGCCTGCGATTACGCAGGCCGGAAAAACTACCCCCTTGAGGTTGGGCTTGCGGCGCTCTTCCACGATATCGGCAAGCCTGCGGTGCGGCAGCTCGACGGGGGCGGAATCTGGACCTTCCATCAGCATGAAAAAATTTCCGCCAAAATCACCCGGAAGATCCTCACCCGGCTCCGGTATTCCAACGCCCAAATTGACGGGGTCTGCCACCTTATCGAAGAACACATGTTTCATTATGAAGAAATTTGGAGCGACGCTGCGGTCCGCCGCTTTATCATCCGCACCGGGGAAGAAAACCTCGAAAACCTCTACCGCCTGCGCCGCTGTGACGCCTACGGCATGGCCGGAACCGAGCCCGGCCCGGACTTCCTCCTCCCCTTACTCAGCCGGGTGGACGCGGTCCTTGCGGGCAGCAATGCCTTCTCCCTCAAAGACCTGGCCGTCTCCGGCAAGGATCTGCTGGCAGCCGGGGTCAAACCGGGAAAATACATAGGGATCATCCTGAACGAATTACTGGAAACGGTTGTAGACGATCCTGAATCAAATACACGGGAGAAACTGCTGGAAATCGCGGGGAATCTGAATAAGCGGTATCTCTAATTCCCCGCCAACTGCTCGTACGCCATCCGCGCCGCTTCCTGTTCGGCGGTTTTCTTGTTTCGGCCCGTGCCGGGGCCAAATGTTTTACCATTTACCGTAACTTCCATCCAGAAAAAATGCTCGTGTTCGGGGCCGGACCGTTTGAGAAGGCGGTAATTGGGGTACGCGTGATAAAGGCACTGGCTAAGTTCCTGTAAAAGGGATTTATAGTCCTGGTGGTAATTTTTTTCCAAAACCCGGCTGATTTCCGGGCCGATGCAGCGGCTGACAAAACCAAAGGCGGCCTTATACCCCGAATCCAGGTACAGGGCGCCGATAAGGGCTTCCAGGGCATCCGCCAGGAGGGCCTTTTTTGTCCGGCCCCCGGAAAGTTCCTCCCCTTTGCCCAAAAGGAGCAGACTATCGATCTGCAATTCACGGGCAATGCCAGAAAGGATGTCCTCGGAAACCACCACAGACTTGATTTTTGCCAGTTCCCCTTCGTTTTTATCCTCATAATCCCCATAAAGGAGGGTTGCGGTTACCGCACCGAGGATGGCATCGCCGAGGAATTCCAGCCGTTCGTTGTTACTTTTCCCTTCGGATTCATTGGATAGGGACCGGTGCATGAAAGAAAGGTTCAAAAGCTCAAGGCTTCTGAACCTGATACCGGCGGTCTTTTGAAACGCCGCCAATACTTTCTTTCTGCCGGGATCGATGTCCGGCCTGCTACTTCTGCTGGGATTTAATGTACTCGTAGGCATCCCGAACCGTTTCAAACTCATTGGCCTTTTCATCGGGGATAGAAATACCCATTTCTTCCTCAATGGCATACACCAATTCATAGGTATCCAGGCTATCGGCGCCGAGATCCTGCCGGAAAGAAGCGTCCAGGGTGATCTTCCCGGCGTCAACTTCCAGCTTGTCCGCAATAAGTTTCTTCATTTTTTCAAACAAATCATCCATCTTGAATACCCCTCTGTTTTCTTTTGATTAAACCTTCGATTCCGGCACAATGACCTGCTTACCCCGGTAAAAACCGCATTTCGGGCAAACCCGGTGCAGCAAAACACGGTTGCCGCAGGTACTACACTCGATCAGTGTGGGGGAACTAAGTTTCATGTTAATCGACTGCCGCCGACGGGTTCGCGCCTTCGACGTTTTAAATCTGGGTACAGCCATCTCTTCAACCTCTCTTCAATATTTTATTACTATAACAAAAAGTATAATAAGTGTCAAGCAAACATTTGGCTCATTGAAATTTATCCGCCAGCGCCTTGGCCACCAAAGGGGGCACCATGCCGGACACATTCCCGTGGAAGGAGGCCAATTCCTTGATAGACGAGGACCGGAGCACAAAATATTCAGGATCGGTGGTCATAAAGATGGTCTCGATCCGGGGATCCAGGGACTTGTTCATCATGGAAAGCTCAAATTC
>BNUT01000092.1 GCA_025997555.1 Spirochaetia bacterium | reverse complement strand
TATCCCCGGGGCGAGTACAATTAGTTCGCCCCCCTGGGCAATGGCCATCTTGACCCGGTAAATAGCCTTGTTCCCAAGCCAAGTGGATTTAAACTCCCGCGGGTCAAGGTAGACCACCACTTTTTTCAGGGGCTTATCCACTTTGATAAGGTTCAACTCCTGGGAAAGACTCACCGCCTGTTCAAAAAGGGAACGGTCCCGGCCAATATACAAACCCCGTATTTGGGCGGCGTCATTTTTGGTGGTGGTTACGGTGAGTACATAGAGGAGGGGGACATTTTTAAGGAAATGTTCCTCCGCATAGTCGAATACCTTGCGCACCGGCGAGAAGTCCTTCCCCATAAGCCGCTCAATGCCCCACCGCACACTAAGCATGTGGGATGAGTTGATCATGCTGTACCCGCCGCAGCCGACAAAAATATTCTTTGAATAGTTTGCCATACCGACCACTTCATGGGGCACCACCTGTCCGGCGGAAATGATAAGATCGTAGGAGGGGTCCATGATCCGTTTATTGACTTCCACATCGATCTTGGCGGAGGCCCTACCTTCGGATACTTCGGACACAAAGGCGCCGGGCACTTCGCCGATTTTTACAACCTCGGTCCGCCAGTTATGGACAAGGAGTTTCTCGTAGGGAATGGCCCCCTCAAAAAAGGCTTCACATTCCTTTTGACTCATGGGCTCGTGGGTTCCCAGAGCGGGCATGACATCGACCTCGCAGGTGTCCTTCAGCAGTTTATAATAGATGGCGGCGATCTTTCCCGCCCCGGAATACAGCCGCGTATAATCGGGGGGCAGAAGCAGGACCTTACGCAGTTTTTTGCCCTCCAGCGATTTCCTCAGGGCATCCGTCAAGGCGCCGTCATCCAGTCCGTTATCACTCAGTAATACCATGCACTTCTCCTTGTATGTTGCAATTAAAACCTCATATCTCCAGATACGAATCCGCGTAGAGACTATTATTCATGATGATGTCCGATGACTTTATGGTTTCCATGAGCCGCTGGTCGCAGGGGTTCACGATGGCCGAGGTGAGGCCGTTGTTGATCGCCATGGCCACCATTGCAGAATCCATAATGGGGCGGATAAGTTTGGGCATCATGTTGGAAACATTGGAAAGGCCCCCGGTGGAATTAAAGCCCATGTCCTTGAGCTGGCGGATAAATTCCAGCACCTGAGTTTGCTTGTCCTGCATCCCCTTGATCACCAGGAACAGTGGATCGAACCAGAGGTCCTCCGCCTCCATGCCAAGCTCCATGCCGTGTTCCAGCATTTCCTGGCAGTAGCCCATCCGCTCATCGTTGTCCGAGGGGACCCCCTGTTTGGCGCAGAGGGCGATGCAGATTGCGCCGTTGGCCGCAGCAAGATCGATGTTGGAAATCCTGTCGCCGGCATCGGCAGAATTGATGATGGGCTTGCCCTTATCGCGGTTATATACGCCAATCCCCGCCTCAATGGCCTTTTTGTTCGACGTGTCCAGACAGAGGGGAACATTGTCACAGTTATCTTGCAAAAGTTTGACCGCCCACTTCATCAGTTCGGGGCCGTTCTTTTCCGCAGGGCCGATATTCACATCCAGGTACACCGCGCCCGCATCAAGCTGTTCCTTTGCCCGTTTCAAAATAGGCGCCGGGTCCATGGCCTCCATGGCGGCGCGGATCGCCGGGGAAATACAATGAATCCGTTCACCTATAACAGTAAATTTACCCATGATCGATTTTCTCCTCTTTATGCTGTCTTTAATTCTTTAAGAAATTTGACCAGTCCCACCGCTTCGTTGGGGGCGACAATGATCTTCCATCCGGGCAGATTTTCCTCAAGCTCGCCCTTGAGCACCGCCACCTTACCGGGAATCACCAGATTGCGGCTCTTGATTTTGCCTTCGATGTTATTTTCTTTGATGAAGCGGCTGACGGATCCGGCGGAAAGTTTTCCCGCAGCCCAGGCGGTAAGCACCGAGTAGCCCCCCGCATCGGAAATCAAAAGATTCACCGGCACCCCGGACCGCTCCAACTCCCCGGAAACGATAAAGTAGGTAAGGGCAAAGTCCACCGTGGTGGCGCAGATCGCGTTTTCATCCGCGCCGTTTATGGCATAAATCCCCGGCTCCACCTTCATGGGCTTCTGGGGATCGGTGTAGAGATTCTGTCGGAGTCCGTAGAGGGGCAGAGCTTGGGCATAGGTCATACTTTCCAGAATGATGATAGAACCGTACTTTACCGTAAAGAGGCTTGCCAGCGCGGTTTGCAGTTCGTGATTTTTCGGGGCCAATTTTGCCGCATTTACCAGCGCGGGATAACCAAAACTGCGGTCCTCATCTTTCAGACTGGCCCGCCGTATCTGCACCGCCTTTGCGAATGCGTCCTTGATCGAAAGGGAGCCCACATCAATAATGAGGTTTTTATTTCCCAACGCCTCAATCGCAGTAATAGTGTCGTGGAGACTGTCCAGGGTTTTCCCGCTGACACCCAAAACCACTCCGTACTTTACCGCAAGATCACTCATGGCCTTGTAGTTTGATTCATCGGCGGCGTTGAGCACGGGCTTTTTATCCTTGGCAAGTTCAAGCGCCGCCTGCACCGCATCGGCGTCCTTTACGTCCAGGATCAGGGTGCGGCCTGAAGCAAGGGCCTTTTTCACCGTTTCAAGAAATGCATCTTTGCTGCCTGTATATTCCACATTGATAAGTTCAACAAACATCCGCTCGCTGATGCGCTCGTAATCGATTTTTGAGAGTTCCGCAATCGCCTTGTCCGTATCGTCTGAGCAGACCGTTACCCCGTAGAGGCACTTGGACACAAAGGTCTTTTCGTGCCGGAAGAGCACCGTTTCCCCGCCCAGACTGTACTCGGCGGAACCTGCCCCTATCTTGATGCTCTTCATGGGAGGCTCCGTGGCCTCTCCCAAAGTTTTCAGGGCCTCCGCCGACAAATGGGGGCATTTATCGAGCCCAATCGCGCCCTGGGCAACCTTCATGGCAAAGGCCATACAGGTGGGGATGCCGCAGTCTTTGCAGTTGGTCTTGGGGGTCAGTTTGAATATATCCAGTCCTTTAAGCGCCATGGTTTTCTCCTTTGTCCTTACACAAGTTCCGAAACGAGTTTGGCGATGGCCGTTACCGAAACCGGATGCCGCAGTATTACTGCGTTGGACCCGGCGGCAATATCCGCCGCAGCGGTGGCGATCTCCATGTCGATACCCCGCTGTTCCACGGGACCCCATTCGGGGAAATCCTCTTCCGATACGACCGCTTCCTTGACCGACCAGGCTTCGGAGCCCACGGGGGTGATGATCGGCATCTGGAGCATGGTGTCGTTCTGGGCCAGCGCCGCAGACTTGACCCTGTCCATGGTGGAGGCAACATACTCAAAGCCGTAACCCGCAGCGGCGGAACCGAGGTTCACCGCCGTATTTCCCGCGCTCACCCCAAGCTGGGAAATAAGCACATTGAGCTGTTTTGCCAGGTTGATGTCCACCGCAGATTCTGCGCCGATCTTCTGCCTGTAGGCCAGAACCGCCCCCGCCGCAACTGCCTTGTAGTTTTCCTCACGAGCGGACAGCAACAGTACGTTTTTGCCTTGCAATGCCTCGGCAATTTTTACAAAAAGCTGACCGTCCTTTTCAATGTTCTTGCAGCCCTGTATTACCAGGGGGAGTTTAACCGCATCCGCAACTTCCTTGCAGAGGGCCACGCATTCATCAATGGATTTGTTTTTGCCGTTAGGATCGGCGCCTTCCAGGGACAAGCTCACAAAACTTGCCCCGGACTTTTCAGCGGCCCGCTTTGCCACATCCGCAATGGTTTCCGCCCCGGCGTAAAAGGCGGCTATCCCCGGCAAATCCCGGTTGGGGCCCAGGTCAGAAAATTCGATCCCCACTTTTGGCGGATTCTTTATTGGGTCGTCAAAGCTATACAGGGGCAGCACACTTTCACCACCAAGGGTGAGGGCTGCATCCCCCGTACCAATCACCACCTCTTTTATGGAGGCGTTAAATTTTTGCGGTACACTCTTAAAAGGCATAGCACATTCTCCTTTTTACTATGGCACACATGATTATAACCCGATCCGTTTTATCCCGTCCATGGGTTAAGCGTTCCTGGCCTTCGTTTGCAAAGAAACCCAGTACAGGCAGCCGACCAACAGTGAGCCGCCCACAATATTGCCCAAGGTAACGGGGATCAAATTTTTGGTAATAAAGGTCAGCCAGTTCAATTCATCCAACTGCGCCGCGGCAACATGGGACGCTTCTACCCAGGCGGGATTCGCCTTTGCCATAATACCGGCGGGTATGTAGTACATGTTGGCCACGCTGTGCTCAAATCCCGAAGTGATAAAAAGCCCGATGATGAAGAAACAGGCAAACATCTTGCCCATAACGTCCTTTGCTGCATAGGACACCCATACCGCAAGACACACCAGCCAGTTACACATGATGCCCAAAAAGAAGGCCTGATGAAACAACAGGTGGGTTTTATACGAAGCGATCTTTATGGTCTGTCCCCCCAGCACATTGGCGCCGCTGTTGAACAGCCCCGACTCTTTCATCATATAGGCGATAAAAACGCTGCCGATAAAATTACCAATATAGACGATACACCAGTTTGAAAGCATTTGGGTGATTTTTACCTTGCGGTCAAGGACACCCACAATGATCAGGGTATTGCCCGTAAACAGTTCGCCCCCGGCGATCAGAACGAGCATAAGCCCCGTCCCGAATACGGCCCCGGCCAAAACCTTGCCGAGTCCGTAGGTTTCGGGATTATTGAATAAATTGAAGGCCGCCATATTAGACCCTTCTGACGCAAAGGCGATGAACGCCCCCGCAAAAAAAGCCAAAATGAACTGCCCCAGCTTCTTCCGCTGAACCTTTGCTACCCCGGCATCGCTGGTATACTCTAAAATTTGCGCCGGAGATCGTGCTTCCATAATTTACACCCCTGCTTTGGCGGCCTGAATCACGTGCCGAATGGTGACGCAGGTGGTAACCGTTCCCACCCCGCCCGGTACGGGGGTGATAGCCTGTACGATAGGCTCCGCCTCGGCAAATTTCACGTCCCCGCAGAGTCCGCCCCCTTCCTTTACATGGATGCCCACGTCAATAACGGTCTGACCCGCCGAGAAATAATCCCCGGTGATGGTCTCCGCCTTGCCCGCCGCCACGATGACAATCTCAGCTTCCCGCACCACGGCGGGCAGGTCTTTAGTCTTTGTGTGGCAGATGGTGACGGTCCCGTTCTTATGCATGAGCATCATCGCCACCGGCCGGCCTATGACCAAGCTTCGGCCTATGACCGTAACCCGCCTGCCCGCCGGATCAATCCCGTAGTGGGCAAGTATCTCCATGCAGGCCTCCGCCGTGCAGGGGGGGAAGCCCAGATTTAGGTTAGCAAACACCCCCGCCAGGGAACCGTCGGTGATACCATCTATGTCCTTCGCGGGCAGCAGGGCTCCCCGGACGGCGTTGTCGTCAATGTGTTTGGGCAGGGGCCGGAAGAGCAGCACCCCGTGAACATCCCTGTCGTTGTTGACCTCGTGTATCACCTTGAGGAGATCAGCCTGGGATGCATCTGCGGGGAGCAGGTATTGTTTTACCCCCACGCCCACAGCCTCGCAGCGCTTCTTTGCGCCCTTCTCGTAGGAGATGTCGTCCTCCCTTTCGCCCATGCGGATTATACCCAAAGTGGGGGTGACGCCCTTGACCTTCAGCGCCTCCACATCCTTTTTCATGGACTCCGCCAGGGCATCGGCCACTTCTTTTCCTTTTAATACTTGAGCCATATTTACCTCAATTTTTCTTTAACGCCGGCAAAGATACGATCCGCCAAGGGCTCGTACTCGGCGAGCAGGGCATCTGTTTTGCGGTTGATTTCCGCCGCATAAATCTTGTCCGTCATGGCGGCGGTATTGATATAGACATTAAGACTAGCCCCGGCCAGGGCGGCCTTGCAGAAGGCGACACCAACCCCGGCGTCGCTTAACGCAAGACGGCTGCCCTTGGCAGCGAATTCTTCGATAACCTTGATGGCCTCGCCGCATTTCTCCATAATCTCCAAAGGCACCGAACAGGCTTCTTTTAAGGCGGCCTCCATGACCCGGACCTTCTCGGCTTTTTCCGCCTCGGTTTCCTTTGGCAGGCCGTAGGCTTTAGACAGAGGTTCAAAAACCTCAGCGTCCCGCTGAATCAGGGTCAAAAATTCCCCCTGAAGCCGGTCGGATTCCTTTTTGAGTCGCTGAATATCCGCCTCAACCTCGGCGTACTTCTTCTTGCCCGTGGTAAGGGAACCCACCATGTTGCCCAGGGCGGTTCCGATGGCCCCCACCAGCGCGGAGGCCCCGCCGCCGCCGGGCACCGGCTCCTTGCTTGCAAGGACGGTGACAAAATCTACGCAGCTTTTTTCTGCAAAACCCATAATTTATCCTAGAACAGGCCGTATATCTTCCCGGTATTGTCCACGTCGATCTTCTCGGCGGAGGGAACCGGGGGGAGGCCGGGCATGGTCATGATGTCCCCGGTTAAGGCGACGATGAAGCCCGCGCCGGCGGAAATCTTGATGTTGCGGACCGTGAGGGTCCAGCCCGCAGGCGCGCCCTTGAGGTCCGGGTCGTCGGAGAAGCTGTATTGGGTTTTCGCCATGCAGATCGGCACCTTGTCCATGCCGAGTTTTTCAAGCTGGGAAATCTGCTTCTGCGCCACCGGCAGGATGTTGACGTTTTCGGCGTGGTAAATCTTTTTGGCGATTGCTTCGATTTTCTCTTTGATCGACGCCTTTTCGTCGTAGCTGAAGGTAAAGTCGTTTTCCTTGTTTTGGGCGCAGAGTTTGACCACCTCTTCGGCCAGCGCCGTACCGCCTTCTCCGCCCTTCTCCCAAACATCGGACAGGGCCACGTTGACGCCGAGCTTTTTGCACTCATCCGCGATAACCTTTAGTTCCGCCTCGGTATCTGCCTCGCCGGGTTTCCGGAAGGCGTTGATGGCGACCACCGCAGGGAGCTTGTAGACTTCCGTGATGTTTTTAACATGCTGGAGCAGATTCGGCAGGCCCTTTTTGACCGCTTCAACATTTTCCTTGCCGAGATTGGCCTTGGACACCCCGCCGTGGCTCTTGAGGGCCCGCACCGTGGCCACAATAACAACGGCGCTGGGCTTAAGACCGGCAAAACGGCACTTGATGTCGAGGAACTTCTCCGCGCCGAGGTCCGCGCCGAAGCCCGCCTCGGTAACCACGTAATCGCCGAGCTTGAGGGCAAGCCGGGTGGCCATGATGGAGTTACAGCCGTGGGCAATATTGGCAAAGGGGCCGCCGTGGATGAATGAGGGCGTTCCTTCCAGGGTCTGTACCAGATTCGGTTTCAGGGCATCCTTGAGCAGGGCCGCCATGGCCCCCTGTGCGTTAAGATCACCTGCGGTAACGGGCTTTGCTTCCGAATCCTTGCCGTATGTATACCCCACAATGATGCGGCCCAAGCGGGCCTTGAGGTCGTCAATGTCTTTGGAAAGGCAGAGTATGGCCATAACTTCGGAAGCCACGGTGATGTCGAACCAGTCCTCACGGGAAGCGCCGTTGGCCTTGCCGCCCAGACCGTCCACGATGAAGCGGAGCTGCCGGTCGTTCATGTCAACGCAGCGGTGCCAGATGATCTTGCGGGGGTCGATGTTCAGTTTATTGCCCTGATAGATGTGGTTATCAAGCATGGCGGCCAAAAGGTTATTCGCCGCGCCTATGGCGTGGAAGTCCCCAGTAAAGTGCAGGTTGATGTCCTCCATGGGGATGACCTGCGCCCAGCCGCCCCCTGCCGCGCCGCCCTTGACGCCGAATACCGGCCCCAGAGAGGGTTCACGCAGGGCCACGACAACTTTCTTGCCGATCTTGGAAAGCCCGTCCGCAAGGCCCACCGTGGTGGTGGTCTTGCCCTCCCCCGCCGGAGTGGGGGTAATCGCCGTTACCAGAATGAGTTTTCCGTCTTTCTTGTCCTTTAGCTCGTTGTTAAGGTAGTTATAGTCAATCTTGGCTTTGTACTTGCCGTACTGCTCAATGTACTTGTCGGGGATGGACAACTTTTCCGCGATTTCCCTGACATCGTAGGCATGTTCGGGATAAACCGCTTGGGCAATGTCAATGTCGGAACCAACAAACTTCTTCACCGCATCTGAACCTTTAGCCATAATTTTCTCCTTTATGGTCTTGAAAATATTGATTGGCCGGGGGCAAGCCGAAGTTGATCCCCTGCCAAAATTCCATATTTACTTACAACAACGAGGCGAAGCTGCCGTCATTTACGATTTGGGCAACCTTTCCTGCTTTATTGAGTGCGTAGAAGTGAACCCCCTGAAGGTCGGTCTTTAAATAGGTCTTTACTTCGTTGATTGTATACTCCATACCGTATTTTTCAAAGTCCGCCGCGTATTTTTTGCTGAGATCATCGTACTGTTTGAGGACCTCTTCGGAAGAGCCCTTGGGCGGAGGCGGGGGTGGGCTGTATTTGCCGACAATCCGGGAAAGTTCTACCGGTATGGCGCCGGGAATGGTCATATCAATGGCGTTTCTGCGGGAAAGAATCGGCATAATACCAATGACAAAGGGAATTTTGATACCAGCCTTGCGGCATTGAGCAACCCACTTTTCATAGGCGGGGATATCATGGCAGGTCTGGCACATCACCAGCTCGGCGCCCGCGTCCTGTTTTGCCTTGAGGTACTCAATGTCGCTTTCAATACTGGGCGCAAGAAGGTGCCTTTCGGGGTAACCCGCAGCGGCAAAACATACATTGGGAAATTCTTTATGCAGAAAGCCGATAAGCTGGTTTGCATGTTCAAATTCGCCGCCGGTGGAGGTCTTGATGTCCCCGGTGACCGGGTCTTTCTGAAAATCGCCGCGCATGGCAAGCCCATTTTCAAGCCCCATGGCCACATATTCCGCAAAAATCGCCTTTAATTCGGCGGCGGTTTTTCCAATACAGGTAAAGTGGGTTACACAGTTGACCTTGTGATCAACAATGTATTTGCAAATTTCCTTTGACTCCCCCACATTGGTGCCCATAGCGCCATAAGTACAACTGATAAAATCCGGTTTTAACTGAAATAATTGATCCAGCTCTTTTTGCAGCTTCGGGATACCATCTTTTTCTTTAGGCGGGAACACCTCAAATGAAAGTGTTTTTTTGTGTTTCAAAATTTCGGCGATCTTCATAAAGTCTCCTTGATCAAGCGTTTTAGCTTTTCAGAGCCATATAAAAATGCTATTGGTTGATTTAAAGATTTATACGATAATTATAAGGCGAAAATGAAAATAGTCAAGTTAAATTATCCGGTATATCCGGTACATCGCCATGCTCAATTTTGAAAGAAATGCGGCATTGGTCATTAATTTTTATGGAGTATTGTCCGCTCCGGTCCCCTTCCAGTTTAATGGCCGGATCCAGGAGCTGGTAGGCTTCCACCTTGAGGGCCCCGGCCAGTTTAACGATGGACTTATCGCTTACCCACATCCGGCAGCCTTCGATGTCATTGATGGTTTGGGAAGAAAGTTCTGCGGCTATGGCCAGTTTTTCCTGGGATATTCCCAGAGCCCTCCGCCGGTCCTTGATATTGGCTGAAAGAATTTCCCGTAACTTTTCCGACCCGGAACTCATGATTTTCCTGTAAAAACCGCCCCCCGCCCGGTCATCAAATTGCCGGACAGGGGGCGTGTGCCTTTATTGCAGGCCTATGGCGTTAATTAAGAGTTAAGGCTAGCGAGGAGGTCGCTTATTGCGATTATGGCATCTACAAATTCAGCAGCGGTTGGGTTGTTCGTCGCCAGCGGGACAAGGGCCTGTATGTCCGCCACTGCGGCAAAATAAGCAGTTTTATTAGCCGCCACTACATTACTAATATTGGCTTCGGGAACTTGTAAAGCAGCGAGCAAGTCATCCTCATTTGCAGGCCCCGCCTCCAATGTTGCAAAAGCAGCACGGGTGTCAGTTTCATTAGCGCCTTCAACGGTTACCGTTTCTGAAATTGGGACAACGTCTTGATATGATCCGGTGACCGTAACCGTTTGAGTGCCAAAAAATTTAATCGGACCTGTTACCGCAGGACTCCCGGAAGCGTTAATAGGAGGCCCGTATGTGAAGGTAACGTCACTTAGCGGTTTTCCTGACCTCAATAAAGTCGCTGTTACAGTACCCGTTTGGCCTAAAATTTCCGGGCTCGTCGCGCTCGTGGTAACCGTAAAGACCACCGGCTGACCGCCGGAATCAATACTGCACCCCGTCAGGGCAAACCCGAATACCAACGAAAGCGCCAACATTACCATTAGAAGCTTTTTATAGTTCTTCATAAGAACCTCCTTAAAAATATTAAGCAGGGGCAATACCCCCGCATAAAACACAGTTTTACGGCGAAGGCAAAGCAGAACTTTCTTCCCAAACCATCAATGACATCGAAGGCTGCCGGATGTGGGTAAGCGATAAGTCCATCGTTAAACTGGCCGGGGCCCTCAAGGTGGAAGCCTACCAGCTC
>BNUT01000091.1 GCA_025997555.1 Spirochaetia bacterium | reverse complement strand
TTGTGCCGGTGAAGTCGGGGGCAAAGCAGAAACCGGCTCGGCTGCCTGACCGCCTTCTGCTTGAGACGGCTGCCCCTCTGTTGCGGGCATTGCAGGGACGGGAATTGCCGCTAGGGCAGGCGCCGCTACAGGACTGCCTCTGTCCCGGCGGAAGGCCTCAGCTTCCTCGGCAACCGTCGGCCACCGGGGTTCAGCCACAACCCGGCCCCGATCCAACACCGGATTAAAATAGCCGGTAAGGGAAATTTCCGGGGCTTCCCCGATTATCACCTGGACATGGTCATTCAGAATATAATCCCGAACAAAATCCTCTTTGTAAAAATTAAGCGCATAGGTTCCGGCTGCTTCTGCCTGAAAAATAAAGCTCTGGCCTTCAAAATCCAGCCGCCGGGAATCATAACTGATTCCTCGACGGGACCCCAATTCCCCCAGATACACCCAGCCTTCACCCCGGAAGGGAATTTCCACCAACTGACCCACGGTGGCCCGGACAATCCGGGAAAAAACAATCCCCTCTTCTTTCCTCACCACAGGCGGAATAGCAGCGGGAGGCTCCGGAACAGGCCGTACCGGCAGGGGAACAGGCTCACGGACACTGGGGGGAGGAATTTCTTCCTCCGGGGGAATCTCCGCCGGAGGCTCCGGGTTGGACTCGGCAACGGGAAGTGAAGGAGTGACAGCGGCAGGCGGCGCCGGACTTGGAGGAGGGACCGCAGGCGGCGCAACAGGAAGAGGCGCGGGTGGTGTGACAGGCTGGGTCACAGCAGGGGGAACCGGCTCTGCCTGGGCAATGACCTCCGGAACCGGTTCTGCAACAAGGGGGGCTGACTGAGGCTCCGGAGGAGGCAAAACCGGAACAGCCGGTTCAGGCAGTATCACCAAGAGCGGCCCCTCTACAGGGGGGATCTCCGCTGAATCCACTTCAGCCAGATCAACCACAGGCTCAGACAAATCTACAAGTATGTCGAATTCGGCGGATTCCTCCGGCAAGGTGGCAACAGATGGTTCTTCATCGGCAGGAATAACTTCGGGAACCATTTCAGGAACAACTATTTCCGGGGAGGGTTCCGATACAACCGGTTCCGGCTCCGGGCTGCGCGGCGGGACGCTCTTGCAGGATAAAATAACAGCGAAGGGTATTACTATCAAAAGAAACCAATATCCCAATCTCACGGCACATGCTCCAAAAGGTCATCTATCGCCGATTCTATCCTGTCCCGCCACTGTTCCTCCCCATTTTCCAGGGGACTGTACCAGAAGGGCTCCGCGTCTTCGGCGGTCCAAGAGTCCCGCCGTTCCCTTCCAGGGATAACCCCCGGAAGAAAATCCGGTTCATCAGGGAGAAAAATATCCTCCGGAGGTATCCGGAGAAGCTGAAGATCGTCGCTCAGAGTGTTCACCCCTTTAGCCGGGCCAGAAATTACCGCGACAAGACAAATAACAAGGATAAGCAGAACAGCCCCAAGGCCGATAAAGAGAATTTTCCCCCTGGCCGCCGGTACGAGCAGCTGGTGAAGCAGTCTCTCTGCAAATTCCGCCCCTTTCTTCCAAATATTATTCAGCATGTCCGGCACAAACGGCATGAATTTATTATAACAGAAAAAAGAGAAGAAGAACCACCGTAGGGTATCCTGGCCTGCGTGCAGGGGTGGCGGAACCGCCCCGGTTTCGGTATGATTATACATGGAGAAAATGTAATGAACGAACGCCTAAGCTCCCTTTTGGAACGTTATGATGAACTGTCTCTTTTGATTCAGGACCCGGAATTGGTCAAGAATCAGAATAAATACCGCGATTTGATGCGGGAATATTCCCAACTCGGTGATATTGCCGCCGCCCAGGAGGAGATAAACGGGCTCTCCGGCCAGCTTGAGGATGCAAAAGCCCTCATTGCCGAAGAAAAAAACCCGGAAATGCGGGAACTTGCCAAAGAGGAACTCCATGAATTGGAAATTCGCATCACCGATGCGGAGGACCGGCTTAAATTCATGCTCATCCCCAAGGACCCCCTTGATGAAAAGAACATCATCATGGAAATCCGGGCCGGAACCGGCGGGGACGAGGCGGCCCTCTTTGCGGCGGACCTTTTCCGCATGTATTCCCGTTTCGCGGAGACAAGGGGCTGGAAGTTCGAGATCATGAATTCCAACGAAACCGAGCTTGGGGGCCTCAAGGAAATCGTCTTCTCCATCAGCGGCAGCAATGTCTACGAGAATCTCCGCTATGAATCCGGGGTTCACCGGGTACAGCGGGTCCCCTCCACCGAAGCATCGGGCCGCATCCACACCTCGGCGGTCACCGTGGCGGTGCTCCCCGAGGCGGACGAGACGGAAATCAACATCAAACAGGAAGACCTCCGCATTGATGTGATGCGCGCAGGCGGCCCCGGCGGACAGTGCGTTAACACCACCGACTCGGCGGTACGGATCACCCACATCCCCAGCGGCATCGTGGTCCACTGCCAGGACGAAAAGAGCCAGATCAAGAACAAGGCCAAGGCCATGCGTATCCTCCGGGCACGGGTTTACGAGATGGAAGAGGCCAAGGCCGCCTCCGAGCGGGCGGAGGCCCGGAAAAACCAGATCGGCACCGGGGACCGCTCCGAGCGTATCCGCACCTATAACTTCCCCCAGAACCGGCTCACGGACCACCGGATCAACCTTACCCTCTACAAGCTGGACCTCATCATGCAGGGGGATGTGGCGGAACTCTTCGATGCCCTCAAACTTTCCGCCCGTGAAGAACTGCTCCGGGCAACCGCTTCATAAAAAGGCGCCGGGCGCCTTTTTCCTGCCATGACCATTCGGGAAGCTCTTGCCCAAGGCGCTGGTTTTTTCAAGTCCGCTGATATTGATACCCCTGCTCTGGATGCCGGGTTGCTTTTGGCAGAAGTCCTCCATACCAGCCGGGCCAGCCTTATCGCCGCCGGTCCTGACTCCATTTCCGAAGAAAACTACCGTTCTTTTCAGGCGCTTCTGGAACGCCGTCTTTCCGGTGAATGCGTCGCCTACATCCTGGGCCGCAAAGAATTCCGGGGCCTGGAATTTACCGTCACCCCGGCCGTCCTCGTCCCCCGTCCGGACACGGAAACCCTGGTAGAGGCGGCCTTGGAAAAGCTGGCGACAGAAGATGGTTCTACAGACAATCGGGTAAAAATCCTCGACCTCTGTACCGGGTCCGGTGCAGTGGCCATCTCCCTTAAACATGAACTGCCGAGGCTTGAAGTTTGGGCCTCGGACATTTCCGAAGCCACCCTGGAAATCGCCCGTGCCAACGCCACCCGGCTTTTGGGCGGACGGCCTTTGGGGACAGAGCTCGCCGCCCCAGCCGAGCCCATCCATTTCTTCCAGGGTGACCTTTTCGCACCCCTCAAAAACCCCTCATTACTCCCCACCCATTACTCATTAATCGTAAGCAATCCGCCTTATGTTTGTACCGGTGAAATCGAGGGTCTGTCCCCGGAGGTTCGGCGGGAACCCCTGCTTGCCCTGGACGGTGGCGAAGACGGTCTCGACTTGATACGGCGGATCATTGCAGAAGCCCCGGCCCACCTGCTCCCCGGCGGATGGCTCCTTCTCGAAGCAGACCCTCGTCAAATGAAAGCCATTGCCGCTCTGCTTGAAACAAAGGGCTATAAAAAGATACAAACTTATAGGGACTTATCCGGTCAAGAGCGGGTCATTGGGGCGTCCATAAATGAATAACGAAACAGCGGCATTTAAAGAAAAGATAAAAACATTCGGCCAGCGGGAGCAGGACCGGATCGAAAAAGCTCTGTCCTTCGCAGAAAAACCTGAATCGGATAGTTCCGGCGCCGGTCTTAGCCATTTTCTGGGCATAGCCTCAATTTTGATCGACCTCAACCTTGATGCGGACACCGTTACCGCCGCCCTGCTTCTGGGAATCCCCGATGATGCCCACACTGAATTCGGTAGCAGTATTTCCCTCTTGGTAGAGGGTGTCCGCAAAATCGCCGACATTTCCGCTAAAAACAAAACCATCCATGAGGCGGAAAACATCCGCAAGATGCTTTTTGCCATGGCGGCGGATATCAGGGTTATCTTTATCAAATTGGCGGAACGGCTCCGGAGTATGCGGACCCTGGACGACCTCCCGGCAGAGCAGCAAAAGCCCATCGCCCAGGAATGCCTCGACATCTACGCCCCCCTGGCGGACCGGCTCGGCATTTCCTGGATCAAGGATGAACTGGAGGACCTCTCCCTCAAGTACCTCAACCGGGAAGCCTATCTGCAAATCAAGGATATCGTCGCCGAAAAACGGGGGGAACGGACCGAATTTCTCGATAAGATTCAGGAAGATATCCAGAAGGAAGCGGCGGCAGCGGGGATCAAAATCGAGGTAAGCAGCCGGGCCAAACATTTCTATTCGATTTATCAAAAGATGCGCAAACGGAATAAGGCCTCAAGCGATCTTTACGATCTCTTTGGCGTCCGCATTTTCTGCGACAGCATCGAAAACTGCTACACCCTGCTGGGACTGGTTCATCGCCTCTGGAAACCCCTGGACGGCCGCTTCAAGGACTACATCGCCATGCCCAAGTCCAACGGCTACCAGAGTCTCCACACCACGGTAATGGCCAACGGAAAGATGCTGGAAATCCAGATCCGCACCGGGGAGATGCACCACATCGCCGAATACGGTATCGCCAGCCATTGGCTCTACAAAAGAGGCTCCACCCGTGATCTGATTCGCCCGGTGGACATTTCCATTGTGAACCGGCTGCGGGACTGGAAGCAGCTTGAAGACGAAAACGGCGAAATCCAGGGCTCCAAGACATTTCTCGAGGATATAAAGCAGGAAATCCTCAAGGATTCGATCTATGTCTTTACCCCCCAGGGGAAAGTGATTGAGCTCCCGTCGGGGGCAGGCCCCATTGATTTTGCCTACAGCATCCATTCCGCCATCGGGGAGCATTGTGTAGGCGCCAAGGCTGACGGCGCCATCATCCCCTTGAGTTCGGAACTGCAAAATACCCAGGTGGTGGAAATCCTCACCGCGCCTCAGGCCCATCCCCACCTGAACTGGCTGCGGATTGTAAAAACCGCCAAGGCCCGCAGCAAAATCCGCACCTGGCTTGAACAGAATGACGAGTCCCTTATCATCGAAAAAAATGTGGTCGCCAAAAAGAAGGCCGCCATTCCTCCGACCCAGGAAATACCCTCGGCTTTTGCGGCTCCGGCAAAGGAAATACCCACCATTCAGCGGGTATTGCAGAGTGACCCAAACGCCAACGTCTTCCAAGTCAGGGTTGAGGATGAAAAAAACATGATGATCCATTTTGCCCGGTGCTGCCGTCCGGTCACCGGGGAAAAAATCATCGGCTATATATCACGGGGCCGGGGCATTATCATCCACCGGCAGAATTGCAGCAACCTGGCGAACATCCCCGATTTTGAGGAGCGAAAAATCGAAACCGAATGGGAAAACGCCGTCTCAGTCCTGGTAAGGCGTTTCAAAATTGAGGCAAAATTATCGGCGGACCTTTTTTCAGAAATTGAAGGGGCGGTCCGAAAACATCAGGGCCACCTCATCGAAGGCAGGCTTGAGGAAAGCGCCCCCAACCGGCTGACCGGCTTTTTCACCATGCGGCTTGAGCAGGCGACGGACCTCAAAAGGGTGATAAAAAACATCCGGGGCATCCCCGGTGTGCTCAACATTCAATCCCTGACGTAAAAAAACCTGCCGCCATAGATGACGACAGGTTATTGTTTACTTGAAAAAAACGTATATGGCCGGAATTATGCCTCAGCTGCGGGGGCAGCAGGAGCCGCCACGGCAACGGCTGGTATGGTTTTCTTCCCGTGTTTGACAGCGGCCTTGCAGGTCTTGCATATCTTAACCTTCGCCTCACCGGCATCCTGTTCATACAGTATCTTCACGTTATTCCGTTTGCAGACCGGGCACTCGCCCCGTCCATGGGAAGCAAGTTCCCGAATTCCCTTGCCGCGGTGCGCTTTAGACATTTTCTTTTTTCCCCTTCGCTCCAGTCTTTTCTTTGGTGGCGGGCTTTTTAGCCGTCTTTCCTTTTGCGGGTTTTGCCCCCGGCTCTTTAGCCGCAGATTCCTTGTCCGCCGGCTCTTTAGCCGCAGAATCCTTTGCAGCTTTTTTATCAGCCTTGGCATCTTTCTTCGCCTTCTTGTCGGCGCCTTCTTCGGTATCCAGCTTGTAATCCACCAGTTCAAGGATCACCACTTCCGAAGCATCCCCAAGACGCTCCCCCATTTTGATGATCCGGGTGTAACCGCCGGACCTGTCCTTCATCCGCAGGGCAATATCGGTAAAGAGCTTTGCTACAATGCCTTCATCAAAAAGCCGGGCGGAAACCAGCCGCCGGTTATGAACCGAATCAACCTTGGCACGGGTAATGAGCTTTTCCGCACTCCGGCGTATCTCAAGTGCCTTTGCCTTGGTAGTCCTGATCCGTTCATGACGGAACAGGGAGGTCACCATATTGCGGCGCAGTGCTTTCCGGTGGGCCGCCATCCGTTCAAGGGGGTTAAACCCTCTTCTATGCTTCATCTTCCGCTTCCTTTTGAGAGGTAATTTTTACCGCGTTCTTGAGAACATTGACATCCGTAATTCCAAGATCCAAATTCCATTCCTTGAGCTTTTCCTTGATTTCCAGGAGGGACTTCTTCCCGAAGTTCCGGGTCTTGGCGATATCATCCTCTGTTTTCCGGGTCAATTCCCCGATGGTTTTAATATTCGCGTTCTTGAGACAGTTGGAAGACCTGACCGACAGTTCCAACTCTTCAACCGGAGTATTGAGGATCTGCCTGATCCGCTCATCGTCCTCGTCGAGGTCCTCGTCAAGACCGAAGTTGTTTTCATCAAAGTTGATGAAAACCGAAAAATGATCCTTGGCAACCTTTGCGGCTTCCGCAAGGGCGTCATCGGGCTTTACGGTCCCGTCGGTCCAGACCTCAAGGATCAGCTTGTCGTAATCGCTCCGCTGACCCACACGGGTGGGCTCCACGGCGAATTTCACCTTTTTTACCGGGCTGTAGATCGCGTCCAGCGGTATGGTTCCAATCACATCGACATACCGTTCATTCACCTCGGATGGCACATAGCCGCGGCCAAGGTCAATCTGAATCTCAAACTCAAGCTTGGCGTTATCCATCAGGGTCATAATATGCTGACCGGTACTCAATACCTCAACCTGCCCGACCCGGTTAAAATCATCACTCTTGATGTCTTTCTTGCCGGACCATTCATAGAGGAGTATATCCTGTTCCATACTATCGGGAAGCTTAAGCCGAATCTGCTTGAGGTTATTGATTACCTCCAGGGTATCCTCAACGACATTTGGTATGGTCTCGAATTCGCTGGACACGCTGTGGGCAACCCCATCCGCGTCATAGGAAGTAATCTTTACCGCAGTAATCGCATATCCCTGAATCGAGGAGAGGAGAACCCTGCGCAGGGTATTACCAACCGTCGTACCAAAACCGGGTTCGAAGGGAGCCGCGATGAACTTACCATAATTTTGTTTTAGCTCACCATGCTCAAAGGTGATACCTTTGGGGCGTTTGAATCCTTTTGTAAGGTTCTTACGGGCCATGAGGACTCCTTATTTAGAATACAATTCGACGATCATCTGTTCCTTGATATCCGCAAGGTCAGTGATATCACTGCGGCGCGGAGAAACGAGGAACTTACCCTTCATTGCGTCAGGATCAAGCTGGAGCCAGGGCATCACCCCGGACTTCCCGAATTCCTTCAACGCATCTTTAACAATCACCAGGCCCTTGCTGGTTTCTCCAACAGCAATTTCATCCTCGGCCTTTACCAGATAGGAAGGGACATTTACCCTTTTCCCGTTTACGGTTATATGTCCGTGGAGCACCACCTGCCGGGCCTGACTCCGTGAGGAAGCAAACCTGAGCCGGTAGACCACATTATCAAGCCGCCGTTCAAGGAGCACAAAGAGGTTCTCGCCGGTAATGCCGGTCGTCCGCAGGGCCCGTTCAAAGAAAAGACCGAACTGCTTCTCCTGCATTCCGTATATCCTCTTAAGTTTCTGCTTTTCACGAAGCTGAACACCATAATCAGAACGTTTCCCCGCCCGCGCCTTGGGGTCCTTCCCCGGGGCCGGACGCTTTTTATTGATAGCGCACTTGTCACTCTTGCAGCGATCGCCTTTCAGCATCAACTTTTTCTGTTCGGCCCGGCACAAACGGCATACGGGTCCGGTATATCTTGCCATATATCATTCTCTCCTTAAATCCGGCGCGTTTTCCGCGGCCTGCAGCCGTTATGCGGAATCGGGGTAACATCGTTGATCGACTTCACCTTGATGCCCAGAGCTCCAAGCTGACGGATCGCCGATTCCCGGCCAATCCCCGGACCCTTAACATACACATGCACTTCCCTTAAGCCCACCTGCAGGGCCTTTTGGGCGGCGGTTTCAGTCACCGACTGCGCCGCAAAGGGGGTCGATTTCTTGGCGCCCCTGAACTGGAGCTGACCGGAACTGGCCCAGGAAATCGCATTCCCCATAAGGTCGGTAATAGTCACAATGGTATTATTGAACGTAGCCTGGATGTATACGTTCCCTTCATATACGGACTTTTTCTCTTTCCGTTTCTTCGTAGTAGCAGCCACTCAATCCTCCGTGACCGGGCTAAACAGCCCGGCTTATTTCTTCTTCCCTGCGACGGTCTTCTTCTTGCCCTTGCGGGTACGGGCATTGGTCCGGGTCCGCTGACCCCGGAGGGGCAGTCCCTTGCGGTGCCGGAGCCCCCGGTAACAGCCGATATCCATGAGCCGCTTGATGTTCAGGGCGATTTCGGTGCGTAAACGCCCCTCAACCTTGTACTCCCCTTCGATAATCTGCCGCAGTTCATTCAACTCTTCCTGGGACAGATCGTTGATAAGCCGCACAGGATCGATCTTGGTCTTGGCGCAGATCTCGTCCGCGCTGGACCTGCCAATCCCATAGACATAGGTCAAGGCAATATTCACATGTTTATTCGGGAGGTCAACCCCCACAAGACGCGCCATACTCTTCTACCCCTGCTTCTGTTTATGCTTGGGATTTGAACAAATGATACGGACAATGCCGTTTCGCTTGATCACCTTGCACTTGTCGCAAATAGGCTTCACACTGGTCCGGACTTTCATCCAACTTCTCCCTTATATAAGCGATGTTCACCCCTGAAAAAAATCAAGGGTGAACTATAATTAATAACGAATTTAACGTAATTCGTCAATCTTCCCAAAACCCTACAAATTCCGGCCCCGGAGCCGCCCCCGCTTGGTCAATCCTTCATGATGATGCATCTTGAGGAGGCCCTCGACCTGGCTCATGGTATCAAGGTCCACGCCGACCAATATCAAAAGCGAAGTACCGCCCATCAGGTACGAAATCGATGAAGGGAAGTGAAAAAGCCCCTGTATGATGGTCGGAATAACCGCAATGAGCGCCAGGTACAGGGAGCCGGGAAGCACAATGCGGTTCAGAATCTTGGTGAGGTACTCCTCGATCCGTTCCGAACGAATCCCCGGTATGGAACCGCCGTTTTCCCGGATATTTTTGGCAATTTCGATAGGGTTCAAACTGACCTGGGTATAGAAATAGGCGAAAAATATGATAAGCAGCACGTACAAAATCGTATACAGAGCGCCGTTGGGGCTTAAAGCCCGGGACACCGCCGCAAGCCACGCCACATTTCCCCCAATAGTCGAAGCGATTTGCAAGGGGAAGGTAAGAATCGAAGAGGCGAAGATGACCGGAATAACCCCGGAAGGGTTAATCTTGAAGGGAATATAGGTGTTCTGGGCGCCGTACATCTTGCGGCCCACCACCCGTTTGGCGTAATTCACCTGAATCTTCCGCTGTCCCTGCTGTTCAAAGACCACCAGGGCAACCACCGCCACAAATATGACGAACACCACAATGACCTGGACCAGGTTAAGGTCATTATTCCGCACCCGGCCGCCCAATTCCCAAATTGCCTGGGGCAGACGGGCGACGATACCGGCGAAGATCAGCAGGGAAATACCGTTTCCGATACCCCGTTTAGTGATCTGCTCGCCAATCCACATGAGGAACATGGTCCCCGTGGTTACGGTCAGGATGGCGATAATGGTAAAAGGAACCATCCCCATACTCAGAAGGTTATCCACGCTCCGGGAAATGCTCTGGGCGTACTGGGTCACGGCAAAGGACTGGATAAGGCAAACCGCCACCGTGCCGATCCGCTGGTAGCCCTGTATCTTCTTCCGCCCCCCCCCATTCCGGGGATCAATGTCCGGGAACTCAGCGCCTATTTCCTTTCCCAGCAAAATTCGGGGAATCCCATCGTGGATTACCTTGACTTCTTTGCCGGCGGCGCCTTCTCCAATTTTTCAATCTTCATGCTGGGGATCATGCCCTACATATCAATGTCTATCATCATGCAGCTCTTGCTTATCGTGTTTCCCAGCCTGAAAAAGATCTCCCAGGAAGAGGGGGGGCGGAAGAAGATACAGGGCTACCAGCGGATCGGCACGGTGGCGGTTTGCCTTATCCAGTCCTTTGCCGTGACCCAGTACGCCCAGAGCATTTCCCGGAGCGTGGATAA
>BNUT01000090.1 GCA_025997555.1 Spirochaetia bacterium | reverse complement strand
CGCTATACGCTGCGCCGCAGTAGCGGCTTGGCCTCCACAAAACCCCAGTCGGGCTTCGCCCTTTGTGGGGTTTTGTTCCGGCACATTTTTGCAGTTGCTGGAAACCTACGGTTTCCTTTATCGCAACTGCAAAAACGTCGTATAGCTTTCACGTTATGCGACATTTGCCCTAAGATTTGTTTAAAATTATGAAAAAAATATTGACAAATTCAATATTATATGGCATATTAAACACAGGAGACAAGAATGAGGAAGATTATAATATTACTTTTTTTGTTTGTGCATTATCAAATTTGGAGCGAAGAACAAATTTATGCAACGATAGCTCATAATAATTGTAATATTACCGCTTACTATGAAACTGAAAGTGGTCAATATTGTGTAGAAATAATTAATAATACGTATAATACAAAAATTAAAACAGACTGGATGTATAGTAGACCTTCTCCAAATGGTTATTGGTTAAATGATAAACTATTTAGAATGGATTTTGGAAGTGCACTTGCTCCAAACAGGTATACATATATTTATTCAAAGGATTTAAATATTTTATCAAGGCGTTACGATTTAGCAATGGTTGTTGATTTAAATAATTCATTAATATTATGTGCTGAATTTGAATATACTATATATAATATTTTTCATCCTGAATTTTATTTAACAATTGATAAACCCAATGATCATATTGGTGGATTATTATGGTTTGGAACGGGCGAAAATACATTTTTTGATGATAAAAAATTAATATTGGAATATTATGATGAGAATTGGAAAGTAAAAATAAAAGAATATAATCTTGAAAATAAGAAATTATATTAGGTACGGGCAAACGTCGCATAACATACGCTATACGCTGCGCCGCAGTAGCGGCTTGGCCTACGAAAAAACGCAGTCGGGCTTTCGCCCTTTGTGCGTTTTTTCTCCGGCACATTTTTGCAGTTGCTGGAAACCTGCGGTTTCCTTTATCGCAACTGCAAAAACGTCGTATAGCTTTCACGTTATGCGAAATTTGGAATGCAACGTTTTTGTAAAATAATATAAGAAAATATAAATATTGACAAAATTTAAAGAATATGATAAAAATTGTATAATAATTACTGTGGAGAATATAAAAGAGACATAAATGGTTGAGAAACGAATACCGCACAAATTAAGGAAAACCAGGCTGTTTTCATGCGCGATATGGCGGGATGGGGATTATGTGCATCTAAGAAGCGATGACTCATCCATCTCTTGGGGGGATAACAGGACGTTCTATGAAACGGTATTTCATGCGGGCAACATCCCCGCGGTCATACAAACGGTGAAAGAGGTGTTTGCGCTGGAGATTGGGGATCTTTCTGACAGGAGCTTTAGGCAAATAGATTCGTACAATGACGATATTGTCGTAAAAATTAACCTTGAACGCGGTATTAATTGGCTGGCTGTATCAAACACCCACGATGGGAAGTATGGTTCTCTGCACTTTGAATTTGAGTTTGACGGGGTAGCGCGTGATCCTGAGAAGCGGCGTTTCACACCCGCTATGGTGTGGGTGACGAAACAGTTATTGAAGGAACACAAAGTATGGAATGAAGATTGTAAAATAAATTGTAAAGGCATTCCAAACTTCGCATAACATACGCTATACGCTGCGCCGCAGTAGCGGCTTGGCCTACGAAAAAACGCAGTCGGCCTTCGGCCTTAGTGCATTTTTTCTCCGGCACATTTTTGCGGTTGCTGGAAACCTACGGTTTCCTTTATCGCAACCGCAAAAACGTCGTATAGCTTTCACGTTATGCGAAATAAAATCTGAACATTTCAGAATAGTCTCCCCGCGTCCATGCGGGGAGAAGAAAAATATATTCAAGAAGATGGGGTAAACACTTTTGGAAGAATAAGAGGAAATTGAGATAAAAAATTATGACGAATAATATAAACGCATTTTTAAAGAATAGAATATGGGATAAAAACATTATCAAAGAAGATGGGGTAAAAACTTTTTTGGAATAATATGAAGAAGAAATGGAGAATATATGGAAAAATAGTATAATAATAAGGCATTTTTGAAGAAAATGGGATAAAAACATTTTTGAATAAAGTGAAGAGACCGTCCGCCGTCCATGGCGGTCGGCTAGCGTAGCAGATTTTACATCGCCTAACATACGCTATACGCTTCGTCGCTTCGCTCCTCGGCCTACGAAAAAACGCAGTCGGCCTTAGGCCTTAGTGCGTTTTTTCTCCGGCACATTTTTGCGGTTGCTGGAAACCTGCGGTTTCCTTTATCGCAACCGCAAAAACGTCGTATAGCTTTCACGTTATGCGAAATGGGGCATAAATTTTTTGAAAATATTATAAAAAAGACTTGACAAAATATTACAAAAGCATTAGTATTAAATTATACATTTGAAAAGGAGTGTTTATGAAAAAGTATAAGATTTTTCCGCCAAAGGACGACAAATGGATTGCTGGTCCATTTGATACGGATAAATTAGAACAGGAGTTAAATGCCTATGCGGAACAAGGCTGGAGGGTAGTCGCTTGTACATCCGGGCAATTCTTTACCGGAGGACACAGGAATGAAATTATTATCATTCTTGAAAAAGATGAATGATGGTAAATAACCTTTTTGAGGAGTTGAAAATCTATGAATAGAAAATCAATTTGTTTTGCTTTTTTATTTTTCTGTTGTTTTATCGGTGTGGCTTTTTGCGGGCCTTTTGGCATAGACTTTGGAATGTCTCTTGAACGGGTCAGACAGATAAGTAAAACATCACCGGAAAATATAGAAGATGATTTTTATATAATAACACCACCAAATACAAATGAAATGTTTGAAGCCTATTTAGTAAAAATCAATCCAACGTATGGTGTCTATTTTATTAAAGCAATTGGAAAGGATATATCTACAAATGCACAGGGAACAATATTAAAAAATCAATTTAATAATCTTGTATCCAGTGTTGAAAAAACTTATGGAAAATATAAAAAAGATGACTCTTCAGTGCCAGGAAGTTATTGGGGTGATAAACCTGATTATTATATGTATGCTTTATCAAGAGATGAACGTACATTATATGCTTATTGGAATGCAGAGGAAGGTTCAAAACTACCACCGGAATTATCATTAATTATTGTTGCAGCAAATGGAAAAAATGCTTCTACTGGCTATCTTATAATCGAATATTATTCAAAAAATTATGAGAAGATAGAAGCAGAACAGGAATCTGTATTTTAGTGTAAATGCCCCACTTCGCATAACATACGCTATACGCTGCGCCGCAGTAGCGGCTTGGCCTACGAAAAAACGCAGTCGGGCTTCGCCCTTTGTGCGTTTTTTCTCCGGCACATTTTTGCGGTTGCTGGAAACCTTCGGTTTCCTTTATCGCAACCGCAAAAACGTCGTATAGCTTTCACGTTATGCGCAATTTTGCCTTGACATTTTTCAAATTATTGGTTAAAATAACATTAGGAGTTAAACCATGAAAAAGCTTGCCTTTTGTATATATTTCATTTTTTTAATCGTTGCTATATCTGCACAAGATCGTATCAACTTATTTAATAATGAAATCGATGTTTATATTTATGAAAATAAGTGGAGTCCAAATCCTATAATGGAAAAGAGAATTTCATTAACTAATGAGAAAATGAGAATATATAATAAAAATTATAGCGAAAAACACGAAGAATATCCTATAACCTGGGAAATCATAAATAAAAATTATTTCATTACATTTAATTATACCGGTGTAAATTTTGGCAATAATGTAAGTCATGGGATTAAAAAATATTTGGTGTTATCTCGTGTTGTGTTAATTGGCGATAGGCAATATTCTGACTATATCGCATTATATGACAATAATAATGAATTAGTAATGGAAGTTTCCCGGTTTGACAAACGGATGGGGGATTTTACAATAAGTGCAACCAGTGAATTAAAAGAAAATAGTATTACCTATACGGCAAGTAATTTATTCGATACTTCACATCTAACGCCTTGGGTTGAAGGCGTAAATGGGAATGGTGTAGGAGAAAAAATAACACAAACTATAGGCTATAACGATTCTGCAAAAACTTATTATCTAATTATTTCCAATGGTTTTGTTAACAATAATAAGCCATATTTGTATGAATATAACAATCGGGTGAAAGCTGTCAAGATTTATCCTGATGATAAAGTTAATGATTTTGTAATTATCAATATTGAAGATACCCCCAATATTCAATGTATTGAATTCATTTTTAAAGGTTATTGCCGAAAAAGTATGACAATTGAGATAATGGAGGTATATCCAGGTAGTCATTATGACGATACTTGTATTAATTATTTAGAAATTAACGGCTATTAGTGTAAAAAGGCAAAACTGCGCATAACATACGCTATACGCTGCGCCGCAGTAGCGGCTTGGCCTACGAAAAACCCCAGTCGGCCTTCGGCCTTTGTGGGGTTTTTCTCCGGCACATTTTTATGGCCCTGGAAACCTACGGTTTCCTTATTCGGGCCATAAAAACGTCGTATAGCTTTCACGTTATGTGCAATTTGGGCTAAGCTTTTTGTAAATATTGTATAAAATATATTGACAAATGAATGTTAAAATTATAGGATATAAAATGGAGATATTTATGGAAAAAATTAGGTATATTGCATTATTAAGAGGAATAAATGTTGGGGGGAATAATATTATAAAAATGGATGAGTTAAGAAAAATATTTGAAAAAATTGGGTTTTCAGATGTAAAAACATATATTCAAACAGGAAATGTTATTTTTAACGATATTGAAAAAGATAAATCAAAATTAACGGAAAAGATAGAAAAAAAATTATTTAAAGAAACAAAAAACAAAATTAATATTGTTATATTAACATCTTCTGAAATAAATGAAATAATATTAAAGAAGCCGGAAAATTTTGGTGAAAATGAAGAAGAGTATAAATATGATGTAATATTTTTAATAGAACCGTTAAAGACAAAAGACGCAGTAAAAGAATTTAATCCGAGAGAAGGTGTTGACAAAATATATGCGGGAAAAAATGTATTATATCATTCTATATTAAAAAAAGAAAGGACAAAAAGTCATATTACAAAAACAATTGAATCGGAAATATATTCAAAAATATCAATAAGAAATTGGAATACTACAAAAAAATTATATGAACTAATGAATGAAGAATGAATAATGGGGTACGCCCAAACTGCACATAACATACGTTATACGCTGCGCCGCAGTAGCGGCTTGACCTACGAAAAACCCCAGTCGGGCTTCGCCCTTTGTGGGTTTTTTCTCCGGCACATTTTTGCGGTTGCTGGAAACCTACGGTTTCCCTTATCGCAACCGCAAAAACGTCGTATAGCTTTCACGTTATGTGCCATTGTTTTTGAGACTTATGAAAAATATTTAAAAAACTGTTGACACAATAAAAAAAATGAGATATATTATTAATATAATAGGAGGGTGCTTTATGTGGAAAAATCAGTTTCTATTCATCTGCTTGTTTTTTTCAAGTTTTTTGGTTTATGGTTTGCCAACTAAAGTTCCAGAAATATTAATATATTTTGAAACAAACGATGAACTGCAAGCCGATGCAAAACATGTTGAACTAAAGAACAAATATAGAAATGGAAATTGGTCTTTTTTATTGGAGGATCAAATGTATAATCTTAATTCATTGGATGATACAGAATCACCTATGCCGTTTATTGTTCCACAGAAAATTAATTCACGGCTAAGGTTTCATATAGGTTACATTGAAATTAATCATTCTGGTATGAATATAATTACGGTGTATTATATTGATACAAAAAATAATATAGCCTGGGCTTCATTGGCAATGGGAATGTAAACGGATATAAAATATAAAGCAAAAACAACGGCACATAACATACGCTATACGCTTCGCCCCTTCGGGGCTTGGCCTACGAAAAAACGCAGTCGGGCTGCGCCCTTTGTGCGTTTTTTCTCCGGCACATTTTTGCAGTTGCTGGAAACCTGCGGTTTCCTTTATCGCAACTGCAAAAACGTCGTATAGCTTTCACGTTATGTGCAATTGGGCCTAAAATTTATTGAAAATATTATTGACAAATTATAATAAATGAATATAGAATAAATAAAAGGGGGAAGTGTGGATCAGTATATAATAAAAAAAGAAAAATATAATCAAATGCGGAATAAGCAAACTAAAAGGTTTTTATTTTACTTTGCCATATCAGTGCTAACGGCTTTAATATTTTTATCTATAGATTTATTTGTAATAAAAATGGATTTTTTAATTCCAGTAATTAGTATGGCTATAACATTAGCGATTATTATTCCTATTATTTATTTTATACTAAAAAAAATCATAAAAATAAATGATGAAATAGTATTGAATACAATTTACAAAGTTAATGAAGAAAATATAATCATTTCAAATAATGGAGATATAATTATCGAAAAAAATATTATTAAGAAAATAGAACATTATAGAGATAATTCAATCGGAATATTTATGAATAAACACAACCGAAAAATAATATATTCAAATTATATAGATAATTATAATGAATTTTATGAAAAACTAAATAAACTACATGAAATTCAAGAATATAAAAATAGAACCAAAGATGTTTTTATTGGAATATTCGGTAGTATATTAGTTATATCAATACTTGCTATAAAGCAAATTTTTCCACATAAAATTTATGGATTATTTTCTGTGATTTTTATTTATGGGTTATTGTTAATTTTATTTATTCTTAAATCACGCGATAAATTAATTGAAAAAAGATTAAGAAAATTTTATATTATTGGAATAGTAGCAATGATAATTATATTGTTAAGATCAATATTTAAATATATATCAAAAATATAAAAACAATAATGGGGTACGGCCCAACTGCACATAACATACGGTTTGCGGTTCGGGGCTAAAGCCCCTCCGGGTTCCGTTCGCCTAGGTCAGTCGCTACGCTCCTTCCCACGGCTCGCTCCACCCACATTTTGTCCGCCCTGCAAATGCTTCGCATTTGCTTATTCGGGCGGCCAAAACGTCGCAAACCTTTCACGTTAGGCGCAATTTGCCCTAAAATTTATTGACAATAATTTAAAAATACTATAAAATGATTATTGGAGAATAATTGTAAGGGGATGAATTATGGAAATAAATCAAGATAAATCACAAAAATACCTGGAAAAATGGCAAAAAATATTAAGATTATTGGATTGGGATATAAAAATAAAAATTATTGACATAGAATGGAGAAAAACTGGTGATATAAAAATAGATGAAACTGATAGAACCGCTATTTTATTATTAAATGGTTATAATCCAAAACAAACAAACCTTGAAGAAGTAATAATACATGAATTATTACATTTAAAATTATATGGAATGGATCAAATGATTGAAGAGCTTATAGGTTGTGTTTATGGAAAAGATGAAAATGATTCTAAGCGTAGTTTTGCATATTCGCATTTTATGACAATATTAGAAACAACGGTTAATGATTTGGCAAAAAGTTTTCTAATAGAATCTGGTGAAAATAAAGAAATATCATTTGGTAGAATAGAAAAGGAAATTGAAAATGATATGAAAGAAGAAAAATAAATAATATAGGGATAATTGTATAAATATAAAGTACGGGCAAACTGCGCCTAACATACGCTATACGCTGCGCCGCAGTAGCGGCTTGGCCTACGAAAAAACGCAGTCGGGCTACGCCCTTTGTGCGTTTTTTCTCCGGCACATTTTTGCAGTTGCTGGAAACCTACGGTTTCCTTTATCGCAACTGCAAAAACGTCGTATAGCTTTCACGTTAGGCGAAATAAAAGTCTGAAATTGTAGAAGAGTCTCCCCGCATCCATGCGGGGAAAAGAAGAAATATTTGCATAGTATTTTATAAGGTATAGACAAAGAGGAAATCAGTTTATAAAATATAAGGAAGGTTTTTTGTATGAAGAAAAAGCGGTTCGGATTCTTAATAATGTTAAAAAAACACATGGAAAAAATAAATGTTTCTCATTTTTTAATAAGATTACTATTAACACTGATTGTTTTTGCTTTATTAATACTATTTAAACCATCCTTTCATATTATGACTGGCATATTTGATAAAATTGATACGCCGGATAGGGATTTTGGGTGGGGAGCAATTATTATATTTTATGGTGGAGTATTTTGTTTAGATTTTCTACTGCTATCTATTTTTGGTGGTATTATAGGTATTGAAACGTATTATTTGTCTCGGATAAATAAAATAGAAAAACTTAATGCAAATAAGATACTTTTATCTATTTATGGCGTATTACTTCTCTTGTATTTTTTATTATGGGTGACATTAGCGAGAGATATGTAAATGGTACTTGTCCTTCCCTCGATTGTGTGGTATAGTGGTGGATATGGGAAAGAAGTGGGTTGGTGGTATAGCAGGAGCCCGCCAAACATCCGTGTTTGGCGGCTTCGTAGCAGACTTTTACATCGCCTAACATACGCTATACGCTGCGCCGCAGTAGCGGCTTGGCCTACGAAAAAACGCAGTCGGCCTTTGGCCTTTGTGCGTTTTTTCTCCGGCACATTTTTGCAGTTGCTGGAAACCTGCGGTTTCCTTTATCGCAACTGCAAAAACGTCGTATAGCTTTCACGTTATGTGCAATTGGTTTTGACATAGTTGACAATAAAACAAAGAAGATATAGGATAAAAACACCATGAAATTATATAGGAATATACTTTTACCTATGATTTTACTATTTTTAGGTTATAGTTGTTTCTCACTAGAAATTTATAATTTTGATGAAGCATATGAAAAAATATATTTTGAAAATTACCGTGTCGAATTTGAATTTCACCTAAGTAATATTAAATATTCAAATAAAATTGAAACATTAATAACAAAACTCATATATAACGATAAAAATTTTGAGGAATATATGGCATATAAAGAAAATGAATTTATTGGAGATATTAATGAACAAGATTTTCCTACAATTATTAATGATGATGGTACAAAATACTATTATCATTCAAATTATATAGAAACATATGAAATTACAAATATTAACTCTTATTTTTTAACAATAAAATATACGGATTATTATTATATCACTGGCAGTGCCCATGGTTATTTTCAAACAAAATATTGTATTATAGATTTATTGGAAGGAAAAATATTGAATATAAATGACTTAATAAATGTGATCCCTGAATCGGAATTATTAAAATTAATTGAGCAAAAATATAAAGATTTCAATATAAATTATGATAGCTTTAGTAATAATTTATGGCCTCCTGATACTATAAATTTTGAAATTAATGGAATAATATTATTCTGGAATATTTATTCAATAGCACCGTATTCATTTGGTCCAATAGAAATAAATATACCTTATGGAATAATAAATAGTTACTTAACACAAAAAGGGGAATTATTACGGGAAACATATTTAATAAAATAATAATAAAAGCAAAACCAACTGCACATAACATACAGTTTACGCTGCGCCGCAGTAGCGGCTTGGCCTACGAAAAAATGCAGTCGGCCTACGGCCTTTGTGCATTTTTTCTCCGGCACATTTTTTGTTGCCCTGGAAACCTACGGTTTCCTTTATCGGGCAACAAAAAACGTCGTAAACTTTTCACGTTATGCGCAATTTTTTCTTGACATTATAAAAATAATAATATACAATCATATAAAGGAGTATGAATTTATGAAAAAGCTTATATATATTGGTTTACTTTTATTGGTTGGATACTCAATATATGCACGGGATGTATTTACTGCATATGAGGATTCACAAAATTTCAAAAACAAAATCATAAATAACGGCGATATAAATATGCTCAAAAGCATAATAAATTTTCAATCATTAATTAGTTTTTCCAAAGATGAATTACGTCTTTTGCGAAATATGATATATGCTAAGTATAACTATAGCTTTAAGTCTAATGAACTAAGAAATTATTTTTCAAAATTTAAATGGTATGAAGGTATAAAAACCAATGTTGATGAATCATTAACAGAACTTGATAAAATAAATATCAGATTCATTCAAGAAATAGAATTAAACTTTCCAACTGGAAATGAAATTGATAAAAAATTAATTGGTATTTGGAGATTTGCAGGAGGAGTTCCTGCCGCAGGTTATATATGGGGAGATTATATTAGAATATATCAAAATGGAATATTTGAATATTTATTTCGTGATTCTCGGACGGATAAATATGGTTTATGGACTTCAAAGAATTTAGTTCAAACTAATATAAATATAGAATATATAAGTATTTCGGATATAAATTATAATGATGATCGGAAAGAGGAGGAAATCGTTATATATGACCAAATTTGGTGGCATCTTGGGTTTGAAAATGCGGATCAAAGAATTGAATGGGAGGAAGTGTTCAATTGGTAGGATGAAAAATTAGACTGGGATGTATCATAACGTAATGAAAAAGAAAAAACTGCGCATAACATACGGTTTGCGGTTCGGGGCTAAAGCCCCTCCGGGTTCCGTTCGCCTAGGTCAGTCGCTACGCTCCTTCCCACGGCTCACTCCACCCACATTTTGCCAGCCCTGGTCTTTGCTTCGCAAAGCCCTTATTCGGGCCGGCAAAACGTCGCAAACCTTTCACGTTATGTGCAATTTTTTCTAGCTCTGTTTACATATAGAATTTTTAAAAAACTATTGACAATTATACATTTTTAATATAATATGACTTAAGAGGTACATATGAAAAGAATTATATCATTAATGGTTATATTTTTCGTGATAGATATTTATATT
>BNUT01000089.1 GCA_025997555.1 Spirochaetia bacterium | reverse complement strand
CGCCGTTTGGGCGCTTCCGGGAACAGCCGGGGACCCGCCGGTGCGGACACTATCCGTCAACGCCGCGAACGGCTTAAGGATCTGTAGCATGAAGAAGTCCGGTAAATTGGCGTTGTTTGCACCAGGGTCGTACGGAGGATGACAAAAAATGAGGCAGGCCCCTGAGAAACAGCAGCGGTACTACCGGCAGGTGTTTCGGCTCCCGTTTCGCCAAAGGTCATGGACTGTTCCACGGCCCGCAATTCCGCCGCCCGCAGCTCCGCCGCAGTGGGCGTGTCCGGTTCCTGATTTTGGGCTGATAATTGAGGGGCGGTAAACACAAAAAAACCGGCGACTACAATCGCGGCAACAGTGCGAAAAATATTATGAGAATACCCTTTAGACTGGTTCAGTTTTTCCCCTCCCAAGTACAAACTGATCTAATAAACTATATCACATATTATAAAATTTGGCAAAACCAAACTTTTTAATCTAAACTATTCATCCTTTCCATTGGACTCACGATCTCCGTGACCCGGACACCAAAGTTTTCATCAATAACCACCACTTCGCCCTTGGCGATAAGTTTATGGTTCACCAGAATATCCACGGGTTCCCCCGCGAGTTTGTCCAGTTCGATGATGGTCCCTTCGCCCATCCCCAGGATTTCCTTGATAAGCTTCCGGGTACGGCCCAGCTCGACGGTCATCTCCATGAACACGTCCATGAGAAGACCGATATTTCCCGCTTCCTGTGCGGTGGGCCGGGAAACCAGGCCGGGGAACTGTACCGGCTGTACGTTTGTCGGCTGCCCCAGAGGAGACATTCCCGGCATATTATTGGCCGCAGACGCGGCGCCCCCCATGGCTGCGCCTAAATCCGGGCCGTTCGCGGCGGAACCGGCAGCGGGCGCGGGACTCAGGGCACGGGCAATATCTCCGGAAACCGAAGGACCGAGTATTTCCCAAAACTGATTGGCCTTGCCGTCTCCCAGATCAAGCTGGTAGGAGGCCACAAAAAAATCTCCCGCCGGCAGGGCCACAGCCGCTTTGGGTACATTGGCCGCCTCAGGCGGGATATTGACGATGGACTTATTACCGGTTTTTTCTGTAAGGGCAGTGACCTCCGACCCCACAATGGTCCCCACCGCTTCGCCGATAACCGACATGGCCATCTCGTCAAGCTCAATGTTTTCCTCTTTTGTCATAAGCCCGGCAATACTCTTTGCAACGTCCTCGGGCAGCAGGAATACATGTTCACCGGGAAAACCGGAACTGAAATCAACTTTAATAGTCGTTACTTTTTCGGGAAGCTGGGCCAGAAAGGCATCCCGGTTGGAAAAGCTCCCCTGGGGCCCCTTAATGGCAACCGTAGCGCCGGTCATGCTGCTCAGGCTGGAAGACTGGGCATCCGCCGTGGAGGAGAGAAAACTCTGAAGGGTTTGCCGGTCCGCATCCGAACCTCCGCCCCCTGCCGCCGCAGCGCCCGCAGCGGAGGAATCCCCGCCTGCCAACAGGGCATCTATTTCATCCTGCGAAAGAGCGCTGTCGCTCATAATGAATCCTCCCCATTGGTCATTAATTCTTCAAATTCAGCTTGTCCGACTTCGGCGATTTTTTGGGTAATCTGCACCGCCATTTTTTTCCCGATAACTCCGGGACGGCACAAAAATTTCTTTTTACGGCCGATGTTGAGGGAATAGGTATCCCCAAGGCGGGTGTTGTACAGCCGCACCACATCCCCCACCTGGAGACTCAGCACGTCCTTAATGGGCACCTGTATCTTTCCGATCTCCGCTACCACATCAACATCAACGGTTGAAAGTTTTTCCTTGAGCACGTTGAGGTTTTCCGTGGTGGCCCCCCGGCGTACCGAGGAGTACCAGAACTGTGCGGAAAGTTTGCCAATAATGGGCTCAATGGTAAGGTAGGGGATACAGAAATTCATCATCCCCTCAACTTCCCCTATTTTGGTTTCCAGAGTTACCAGGACCACCATTTCCGTGGGGGGCACAATCTGGGCAAACTGGGGGTTGGTGTCGATCTGGCTCAGCCGGGGCCGGAGATCAATTACCTGAGCCCAGGCTTCCCGCATATTCCCCAAAATACGGACGATGATCCCTTCCATAACGGAAGTCTCGATATCCGTTAATTCATGGGTATTTTTGGTTCCCTCGCCGGGGCCCCCAAAAAGACGTTCAATAATGGCAAAGGAGATCGCCGGATCTATTTCCAGAATAGCGTTTCCCTTGAGGGGATCCATGTTGATGATCGCCAAAGTGGTAGGAGTAGGAATTGAACGAATAAATTCTTCGTAGGTAAGCTGATCCACCGAAGCCACATGAACGTGGATCATACTGCGGAGATTGGCGGAAAGGCTGGTAGTAGTTAAACGGGCAAAAGTCTCGTGCATGATCTGTACGGTACGGATCTGTTCCTTGGAAAATTTGTCGGGACGCTTGAAGTCGTATATTTTGATCTTGCGGGTATCAACGGCGGGCCTGAGATCTTCAGATTCCGTATCTCCGGCGTTTATTGCGGTGAGGAGTTGATCTATCTCGTTTTGCGACAGAACTTCGGTCATTATTTACAAATTCCCCTACATTATTGTAACTATATTACACGAAGTATGCAAGCGTCCAAAACTTTTACTACAGCTCCATCACATCGAATCTGGTAAACATTATCTGCCGGGCCTTGGTGGTATCCAGTATCTCGGTGTTAAGACGCTCCCGGATTTCATTCTTCAACCGCAGTTCGTTCTCCGGAAGAAGATCCGCCGCCGTCTTGCTGCTGAAATATCTACGCACCCAATCCCGCATCTCAACCTGGTAGGCATTAATATTTGATGCCGCCGCCGCATTACCATTTAAATCATCATAGCCGATTTGTACCTCAACGGTGACGGTGACGTTAGGGTCTCTGGTCCGGGTAGTCACCGGGCCGATCAGGTTATACCAGGCGTATATGGGCCGCTTCCCCATATAGGCATTAGTGGGGTCTGTAATAGCGGGCGGGGGCTTGCCCCCGGTGCTCATGATATTAAAGGTGATAACCGCCACGGTTACGATGAAAATCAGCGCCGCAAGTCCTATGGCGGCAAATTTAAGTATATTGGGTAACAGGGCTTTCAGATCGAAGCCCTTGCCTTTTTTGGGATCGGCGCCTTTTTCACCATCGGCCGCAGCTTCGCCGCCTTCGTTCAGATTCAGCTCTTCTTCTTTCGCATCAGACATGCCCAACACCTCCCCTTAAATAGTCCTGGAGAAACCGGCAAAGCCGGTTTCTCCTTAGACATTTGTAAGATAAGCCCCTGGCTTATCTTACAAATGTCCTTCGTCCAAAATAATAACATCCACCCGGCGGTTATACGCGCGGCCTTCGGCGGTATTGTTTGTGGCTACCGGCATGGTATCCGCAAAGCCCGCAACCTGGAACCGCTTCTCATCTACTCCAATATCGGCAAGATAATGAAGTACAGTTATAGAACGGGCGGTAGAAAGTTCCCAATTTGATTCCCAGGGGCCCGTGGGGTCCACATCCACCTGGTCGGTATGCCCTTCAATACGGAACTTGCGGCCCCTTAGCTCATCGGACTCCAAAAGGGTCCCCAGCCGCAGTAATATGTCACGAGTTTCTTCAATGTTTATCCGGGCGCTGGCGGGGCCGAAAAAGGCATCCGAGGCAAGGCTTATCACCAGCCCCCGTTCATCATGGGTAACTTTGACCTTGTTTGATTTTATTTCGGGGTTAAAAACACTGACCGCCTTACGCAGGGCGGTTCCCAGGGAGCGGCCCTTTTCCATTGACGGGAGGGACATGATCGTACTGCCCATACCCGCCATCTTCCCCTCCGAGAGGGTCTCCCCTCCTGCCTTTGAACCAAGACTCGCCGGCCCCATGGCTGCGGAAATCGCCTGGGCGCTCGCGGTAGAAGCTTCGTCAGGGTTGAAAAAGATGACGAAGAAGCAGAGCATGAGGGTAACCATGTCCGAATAGGTGGTGAGCCACTCCTGCCCGGTGGGTCCCCCGCCGCTGTCTTTTTTCTTTCTCGCCACTTCCTGTTTCCCCTCTATACTTTATTGTAATCCCGGCGGATGGAGAAATGCTACGCATTTCTCCTCAGATTAAAAAATTGAAAGTTTTTTAATCCTTTAACACTTCTTTTTCAATTGCAGCCCGGTCTTTCGGGTTGAGGTAGGCAAGGAGCTTCATCGCCAAAATACGGGTATTGTCCCCGGCCTGTATGGAAAGGACCCCCTCGATCACCATTTCCCTAGCCATACTTTCCTTGGCATCCTGGCCCCGGAGTTTTGCCACAAAGGGGGTCAGGAAGAGGTTTGCAACCATGGAGCCGTACAGGGTGGTTACCAGGGCCATGGACATGTTCGGGCCGATGGCGGCCTTGTCGTCCAGGTTCCGTAACATACCCATAAGCCCGAGCACCGTGCCCAACATTCCAAGACCGGGGGCCAATGCGCCCCACTGGCTAAGAATACTATGCTTGTTGGCATGGCGGCCCTCCATCTGGCCGAGTTCCAGTTCCAGCAGGTCCCGGATAATTGCCCCGTCCGTACCGTCAACCACCAGGCGCAGCCCCTTCTTCATAAACTCATCATCCAGGCTTTCAAGCTCGTCCTCAAGGGCCAGAAGCCCTTCCCGGCGGGCCTTTTCGGAGAATGCCATAAGGTTGGTGATAATGCCCTTCTCGTTAAACTGGGGAATCTTGAAAGTACGGCCGATAACGCCCCAGATGCCCAAAGCATCCGCCATGGGATAGCTCAGCATCAGGGCGAAATAGGAACCGATAACAACCAGGAGCATGGATGGCGCGTCCCAAATCATCGAAAGCGGCTGTCCGGCGACCAGGATGGTCATTACCACCATGGCTATCATGCCGAAGATCCCAATAAAACTCGCTATATCCATACTGTGTTACTCCTCGCCCATGGATGGAAAAAGCCGGCGGCGGTAATCTTCGATTTTTTTCAACAGCTCATCCACCCCTTCCTTTACGATGAGCTTCTTCCCCGAAAGCAGCACCAGGGTGGTATCGGGGTGGACCTCGATAGTTTCAATTTGATGGGGATTCAGATAATACTCTACTCCGTCCAGTCTGCTTACTTTGATCATAGGTTCCTTAAATAAAACAGAAAAGCGGGGCCGCCATCAATACTATTGGCGCGGTTAAAGCCCCGCAATCCCGTTTCTCATCCTATCAAACTACCGCTTTAAGGTCAAAAGCTCCTGTAAGAGCTGATCCGCGGTCTGTATGGTCCGGGAGTTCGCCTGGAATCCCCGCTGGGTGACGATCATGTCAACGAACTGTTCGGCCATATCGACATTGGACATTTCCAGCGCCCCGGACACGATCTTCCCTTTGCCGGCGACACCTGAGGGCCCCACATTGGCGGCCCCGGAGTTATTGGACACCCGGTAGGTACTGTCCCCGGCCTTTTCAAGCCCCCCCTGGTTGGGGAAACTGGCCATGGCCACCTGCCCTAGGTCCCGGCTGGAACCGTTGGAATAGACCCCGGTGATAATCCCCTGGGAATCTATCGTAAAGTTATCAAGATAGCCCATGGTGCGGCCGTCCTGAACCACCGCCTTGGAGGAACTCTGCTCGGAATACTGGGTGATGGAGTTGGTAAAGCCGCCGACAGTACCCAGATTAAGGGTGAACTGCTGGCGCACCGGGGCGCCGTCAGCGCCGACGGTGGCCCCCAATACATCGAAGGCCACATTCATCAGCACCTGACCGTTTTCCCCGGAAGTGTTCCCGTCGGCGTCCACCGCGCTCAAGAGGGTGCCGTTATTGGAAAAGTTCACCGTAAAGTTCGTGGCCCCCCCGGCTGCGGGGGCGTCCGCCCCAAGCCCGATGGAGGCGTTGGTGGGAACCTCGGCTTCCCCGTCCACCGCAACCGCAGCGTTCCAGCTATTGTTGACACCGGGAACACGGGTAAATTCCACCTGAAGGATATGTTTCTCTCCAAAGCTGTCGTAGATATTGATCGCCGTCCGCCAGGTGGACTGGGCGGTCTGGAGTTCATTGGCGCCCTCAGGAAGTTCCGGGATACGCTTGTCCAGGTTACAGGCAAAGTTCACTGTAGTGGTTTCATGGGCGGGGTCCTTGCCCCCTACGGGAATAATAATATCCTCAACCTGGCCGGAGGTGTCGATGAAGGATTCCCCCATCACTTCCCGTGCCGTCCAGCCCTTCACCTTCATACCGTTGGCAGGGTTCACCATGGTTCCATCCTCGTCAACGCTGAAGGCCCCGGCACGGGTGTAGAGCATGTCCCCCCCGTCGTCCAGTACGAAGAAGCCGTTCCCCGTAATGGCAAGGTCCGTGGTGTTGCCGGTGGTTTGCAGACTTCCCTGTATGTGGATGGTGTCTATCGAAGCAATGGTCATCCCAAGGCCGATTTCCTTGGGGTTTACACCTCCCAAATCCGCGGTAGGACGGCTCGCACCCTGGGTCTGCTGGTACAGAATATCCTGAAAATTCACCCGGCCCCGTTTGAAGCCGGTGGTGTTGATATTGGCAATGTTATTGCCCACAACATCCATTCTGGTCTGGTGATTCTGCAATCCGGAAACTCCGGAAAATAATGATCGCATCATAGTAGTGTTACCCCTTACCTTGCATTAAGCGGCGTGAGCCGCGATGTTAATTGAAGTGAAACTTCGTTTCGCATTAATCCTCAAATACCTTGGTTACTTTTGCCCAATCGTAATAGGTCCCGTTTACCATAATCTGGGGATTCGTGCCGCGGGTTATCGCCTTTACGGAGCCCTGGATGATCTCGTCCCCCTGGGTAAGTTCCACTGATTTTCCCAGAGCGGAGCCGGCTTCCGAGCCGGAAAGCAGTTCCGTCAGCTTGGCAAAATCCCCGGCCATACCGGTCATTTTGGCAATATCCCTGGCCATATTGGTCGTCTGTTCCAGGGTGGAAAACTGGGCCATCTGGGCAATAGATTCCTTGTCCTCCATGGGGGCCATAGGGTCCTGATACTTGTACTGGGTCATCAGGAGATTCAGAAAATCATTCTTCCCAAGGTTTTGCTGGGGGTTCCTTCCCTCGTTGATTTTAAGATTGAAATCGTGGGTAAATTTTTCAAGCTCTGCTTTTTCACCCGCACCAAGAACCGATTGAATCGCCATGTTTACTCCTTGAAACTTCGTTGGAAGTCCCTATATCAGCATGTTGACTGAAACTTGGCCATTCCCTGGCTTTAAACCGTTAGCCGTATCGGCCCACGGGGTATCCGTTCTTTCTATTGAGGCATCATATTGGGAAGCCGCCAGCTCCGTGGCAAAGCGTTCCGAAAAGAAGGGGCTCGCTTCCCCTTCTCTCCACTGCTCTCCCGCGCCGCCGTTCCCCGATGCCAGTGACATTTCAAGGTCCGCGCCCTCAAAGCCCGATTCCTTAAAAGCCTGCTCCAGGGAAGAAACTTCCCGTTCAAATGCCCGCAGGGCCTCATCGGTTTCCACGATGATGTGCCCCGTTATCTTGTTTTCGGCCATTTCAAGGCGTATCTTTACATTTCCCAGAGATTCGGGCCGCAGGGAAAGTTTGATGGTCCCCTCCCCTCCGTCTTTTAAAACCACCGAAGCCTGGCGGACAATGTCGTTGTTGAGGTTCTGGTGAAGTTCCCGTGCCAGAATATCCTCAAAGGCCTGGGAAGCGGTTTTTGGGGCGCCGACATCGGCCGGTTCGCTGCCCCGGTTATCGGAATGCAGTTCCACGATCAATTCCGTTTCCTGATGCCCCCCAAAGGGCCGCACCTCATCGGTATGAAGAATTTCCCGGACCGTCTCCACACCGCCAACACTTTGGGTGGTACGGAGATCCCGTACTTCCAGAGAGAAGCGATCCCGGCGTTTGTCCCGGTTTTTGGTTTCCGAAAGGCGATCCCTGCGGTTTTCTTCATTATCTGCCGGGGCCTGTTTTTTCATTTCCGTAATGGGAGCATCCTTTTCAGGGCTGCGCTGAAAATTCGGAACCCCATCCACGATGCCCCGGAAACCCTTCCGGCTCCGGTCCTCTTTCAGGCTGCCGCTGTCTTCTACTGCTTCTGTAGTCCCTTTGGGGTTGGTTACCCTTGCCGCATCCTCCCCCGTACCTTCAGCGCCCAAATAACTTCTAATATCACCAAAGACAAGGGGTTCCTCTGCCAGGGCCGGGTAATCCCCCTCGCCGCTGACCTGAAACGAGGCAAGCGCCGCAGTCCGGGTATCTTCATTATCATTAAGGGGAATTTCTTCCTCAAAGGGCGCTGCATTTTGCTCCCCACCGGAAAGGCCCAGGAGCAGACTCCCGCCCAGGGCGCTTTCTTCGTCCAATTCGGGAAATTTTTCAAGCAATCCCTGATCGACTGATCCTTTGTCCCGGGATAAAGCGCGTACCTTTGCGTCTGCGTCTTCTTTTTCCGGCCTAAGTTTTTCAAGCGGCCCGGTTAAATTTGGGCAGTACCACCCCTGCTTTTTCCCATTGGGCGCTGTTTTCAAGTTCTTTGTTATTTAAACGCATCCTCGTCCTCCATAAATTTTCTTTTGACAGTATACCCTTATTGCCCGGATTATGACAAATGGTTAATCTTGATAAATGACAAAAAAGGGCGAAATCGGCTTCTTTTCGGATATGATAAGTCCCCGGTTTAATCCCGCTGCGGTGCTGGACATATCCGGCGGCGGCAAGGTTCTGGTGATCAGCGATTTCCACATGGGAACAGGCCGCCGGGACGACCTGGCAGCGAACGGGGAACTCCTAATCACCCTGCTGGGAAAGTATTACCTTCCCGGCGGCTGGCGCCTGGTACTGAACGGGGATATTGAGGAACTCCAACGCCACTCCCTCTCGTCCATCTTTGAGAACTGGCCCCGGATGTTCCGTATTTTTGACCACTTTGCCGCAGAAAAACGGCTTTACAAGATCATCGGCAACCACGATGAGGGCCTCCTTTTCGAGAAGAATTACCCCTATCCCCTGTACAATGCGGTCCGCATCGAAACGGGGCATCTGCCGGTTTATGTGTACCACGGACATCAGTCTTCAAGAATTTACCGGGATTTTAATAATATCCTCAGAGCAGGGGTCCGCTATGTGCTCAAGCCCATTGGGATACGGAACATCTCCTCCGCCCGCAGCCCCTACCGGCGTTTCAGCGTGGAAAAAAGCGCCTACAATTTTTCTCTGGAAAATAGCTGCATTTCCATCATCGGCCACACCCACCGGGCCCTTTTCGCATCCCTGGGCCGCTTCGACTATATCAAATTTGAGATTGAACGGCTCTGCCTGGATTACCCCGCAGCCACGGGGATCGACCGGGAGCGGATAGCCGCCGAAGTTAGGGTTCTCCGGCAGGAATTGGGGAAGCTCAAACGCTCCGAGCGGCGGGATGTGCTGCGGGCCAGCCTCTACGGGGATGAGCTCCCCGTGCCCTGCCTCTTTAACTCCGGTTCTGCCATCGGCCGCAAGGGGATCAACGCCATCGAACTTGACAATGAAAATATCGCCCTGATTTACTGGTTTAGCGAAGGGGAGGGGAAGAAGTTCATCAGCCGGGGTTCCTACGAAGTGGAAGAAATCCCCGGTACCCCCTGCCGCCGTGGGGTACTGAACCGGGACCGGCTGGACAACGTGAAGGCCCGGATAGAGCTGCTGGGGAATTAGGAGAAAGGCGCCGGGCACCATTTGAAACAAAAGAAGCCGGGATGAATCCGGCTTCTTTTGTGTCCGTGTTTGCGATGTTTTATTCTTTATCGCCCTTGCCCTTGATTACATTGTATCCGGTATACCCGGCATACCGCCTGTTGTCCTCGCTTTCTTTTTTCTCTTCCAATTCTACTGAGGCTTTATACTCCAGAGGCTCAGACTCCGTTGTAGATGCCATGGGACCCAAAAACAGATCTTCTGCCAATATTCCGGCCCCCAGCAGCATTGCTAACATAATGATAACACCGAGTACTACAAAATTCTTCATTCCCAAACTCCTTAAAGTTCATCACTTTTCTAAGCCTTTTTAAACATCGGAGAATTTAAATATTTTTGTAGTAATTTTTGCGATGCCAATAAAGTTTGTGGAATTTGTGATTTTTCTCTATAACTTGAGACTTGTCTTGACGATTATGTACCTATAGGGCTTATTATAAAATTGCTCAGGGAGGGCGGCGCATTTTGGGACGGGTTATTGTTTTATTACTTCTTATTATGGTTCTTGCCGCAGGCGGCATTGTCTGGTTCGATTATCTTAATGTGATAGATGTTAAAACCACGCTGGCTCCTGTATACCGTTTAATCGGGCGGGAAGGGCGCTCGGCGGCGGCAATTTCCCCTGATGAAACCATTCTGAATCTGGATGCGGAACGGCTGACCATACGCCTTGAGGCTCTGGAACTCCAGCGCCGGGAGATGGACAGCCGGGATCAGGAGATACAGGTCCGGTTCGGCGAAATCGAACAAATGGCCCAGGAACTTGAGGAACGGCAAAAAGCGCTGGATGAACGGGAGAATTCGTTTAATGCTTCGCGCCGGGAAACCGAAGATAAAGAGAGGAATGTTGAACAGAACGCCCGTTATCTGACCGGTATGAATCCGGCGCAAGCGGTGGGTATCCTTACCGCCATGGATGATCAGGACGTTATCGACGTGTTCCGGAAGACCGAGGAAATAGCTCAGGCCGCAGGGGCCGCTTCTCTTGTATCTGTTTGGCTGTCACAGTTGCCCCCGGCACGGGCGGCGGAATTGCAGCGCAAGATGGCAAGCAGGCCCCAGACTCTGAACTGATAAATCACTTCGATCCGCCCGGAATTATCCTGAAAAACTTTTGAGGAGGCCGGGCGGTGATGATCATATCCCCCCAAACAGTATCCCCGGAAATAGCCGCGATAGAGTTCCGGCCGATCGGAAGAG
>BNUT01000088.1 GCA_025997555.1 Spirochaetia bacterium | reverse complement strand
AAAATGCTCCGGGACCGCCAGAACCAGCACTTTTCCGGTACATCCCCGCCGCAGGGCAAGTTCCGCAGCGTATTCCCCAAAGCCCCCGGCGCGGATGCCTTCCTCAATAAAAACGGTTAATTGATAGCGGTTCATGATATTCGCCAGATAATCCTCATCAATGGGTTTAAGAAAACGGAGGTTATAAAGATCGGCCCCGATGCCGCAGCCGACAAGCCGTTCCGCCGCGTCCCGAACCTCCCGGTAAAGCCCGCCGGTAAAGGCAAGGCACACAAGCGATTCGGCTATCGCCGAATCGCTTGCAGTTGTACCGACAGGTACAACTGCACCATTTACCCATGAATCGCTCGTAGTTGCACCTGTCGGTACAACTGCGCCATTTACCCACGAATCGCTCACAGTCGCGCCGAACGGCGCAACTGCACGGCCTGCCCCGAAAAGGTCCACGCCGCCGCTTATCCAGACACCCCGGCCTTTTTCAATAGGTTGGGAAAATTCAGGGGTTTCGCCGGGACAGCGGCTCTTGGGATAGCGGATTGCGACAGGACCAGGGTCCGATTTTGGCCCGGAGCATTTTGTTTCACTGGGAACCAGGGCGGAGCTGATCCGCATGAACGGCCTTGACGGGGAGGGGATCGCCGCCGAAGTAAGGGCTTCCGGGGTACTCAGGGTTCTGCCGCCGGTCCCTGAGCCGTTTGCCGCAGATTTGATTCCCCTCAAGGCGGCGCTGCGATGACCGGTGTCATTGAACTCCCCGGCGGGGGGAAGCTTGATCTTGGGATTTCCCCCTGGGCGGTTCCTCCCTTGGTCATGGGTATTGTCAATTGTAACGGGGATTCCTTCTTCCCCCCCAGCCGGGCCCGTGCGGACGAAGCGATGGAAAAGGCCCTGCGGCAGGTTGAGGACGGGGCGGCGATCATCGACTTTGGAGGGGAATCCACCCGGCCGGGAGCGGATTATGTCTCAGCCGGGGAGGAACTGGAACGGCTTATCCCGGTGATCGAGGCTTTCAGGCGGCGGTCCCCTGCGGCGATCTCGGTGGATACCCGGAAGGCGGCGGTGGCCCGTATCAGCCTGGAAGCGGGGGCCGATATTATTAACGATATTTCCGCACTGGAGGACGATCCTGAAATGGGACCCCTCTGCGCGGAGAAAAAAGCTGCGGTGGTATTGATGCATAAACAGGGAGAGCCCCGGAATATGCAGAAAAATCCTCGCTACACCGATGCCGCCGCCGAAGTTGGGGCATACCTTTTTGAGGCCGCCCGGAAGGCGGAACAGTTGGGGATTGCCCACGACAAAATCATCCTTGATCCGGGGATAGGCTTTGGCAAGGCTCTGGGGGATAACCTCGGCATAATGAATCGCCTTGCGGAAATCTGCGGTTCCGATTATCCTGTATTAATGGCGCTTTCCCGGAAAACCTTTGTCGGGGAATTGACCGGCAGGGCCGTACCGGACCGGCTCGCGGGAACTCTGGGGGCCAATGCGTTTTGCATCCTCCAGGGGGCAAAGATAGTCCGGGTCCATGATGTGCGGGAAACGGCGGATATGATAAAAGTGCTTTTTGGCATTGTTCATGCGGGGCGAAAAGGATAAGAGCGGAAGGTGGAGTGGTTTCAGCGGCTTTTTCATTTTTATGATCTCATTCGTCCGGTTCTGGATGTGGCGATCCTTGCGTTTCTGCTCTACAAAGCCTACGATCTTCTGGTTAAAACCCAGGCGGTTCAGCTCGTAAAGGGGGCGGGTTTTCTCGCCCTGATCTACGGTATCGCCTTCCTGTTCAAGCTCACCACCCTCCAGTGGTTATTAACTATGCTGGCCCCCGGACTTTTTATTGCCATCGCCATCGTGTTTCAGCCGGAACTGCGGAAGATCTTTATCCGTCTGGGCCAGGGGGATCTCTTCCGGCCGGACACCAAGCCCCGGATCGGCCAGCTTGAGGCGGTGGTCACTGCGGCGGAAATTCTTTCCCAGCAGCGGCGGGGTATGCTGGTGGTCTTTCCCCGGAAGATCAATATTAAGAACATCATCGAAACGGGAACCCGGCTGAACGCGGACATATCTTCCAGCCTGATTGTTGCGGTTTTTGAATTTGACGGCCCCCTCCACGACGGGGCCATGGTCATACAGAACAGCAGAATAGTCTCTGCGGGGTGTTTCCTGCCCCTTTCGGAACAGCAGGATATCCGCAAGAGCTTCGGGACCCGCCACCGGGCATCTTTGGGGATGTCGGAGCAGTCCGATGCTGTGGTCCTGGTGGTTTCCGAGGAGACCGGGGCCATATCCCTGGCATACGAGTCAAAGCTCTACTACGATCTTTCCCCCCTGGAGATAACCCGGAAGCTCAAGGAGTTGCTTGACCGGGGGGGCAGGCGGAAGGCGGTCGATCAGCAACAGGATATCACCCTGGATACCCAATCCGGGGTGGAACTTCCCGTAAAGGAGGAGGGCTAGAATGGTTTCGTTTTCCTTAAGAAAATTAATAGCCAGGGCCTCCGAGAATTGGCTTGTCAAGGTGATTTCCGTTTTTCTGGCGATTGTCCTTTTTGTCTTTCACCGGATGAGCGCCATGGAATCCCGTTTTTTTTCGGTGCCCCTTACTATTGAATCCAACGCCAACCTTATCCCCGGAAGCCCCTATACCCGGATGGTCCGGGTAAGCCTCCGGGGGGATAGAAACAGTATCGATCCCATTCTGGAAGACGACATCAATGCCTATATTGATTTGCGGAAATATGAAACCGAAGGACTGCACCGGGTGCCGGTGCAGATCCGCAAGCTGGGGACCGCCCAGGAAGTAGAACCCCTGGAAATAACCGTGGACCCCATGGAAATTTCCCTGGAACTGGATCACCGGGCAAGTAAGTCCCTGCCCCTGACTGCGAATATCCGGGGCAGCGTGGAAGAGGGCTACGATTTGGCTTCCCAGACTCTTACCCCCAGCCAGGTGACAGTGGACGGTCCCCAGCGTTTATTCGCGAATATTACGGAACTCTCTACCGCCGAGATAGACCTTGCCGGCAGGAACGCGGATTTTTCCCTGATGGTGAATATCATTAACCCTGACCCCCTGCTGGTGATCCGGGGAAACAGGATGACCGAATTCCGGGGTATCATACAGAGCCGGGTTTCGGTACGGACTATTGAGAGTATACCTATTACGGTGCAGGGCCTCGATCCAAAATTCGCCGTGGAACTGGATATTAAATTGGGGAGTGTCAAGGTCGAAGGCGATCAGGGTACGCTCGACTCCTTTGCGCCCTCCGATACTTTTCTCAGCGTAGATGCCTCCGCTATTGGTCAGGAAGGGACCTATACGCTGCCCCTTGAGGTATCCCTTCCTTCGGGGCTGAACCTGGTACGCCAGGAGCCCCTGGAGGTTTTGCTTACCATCACTCCTGGCAGCGGCAACGATGCCGATGAGGGTTTATGAACATTCAACCGATAAACGAAGTGCGAAGGTTCCCCTCTTGTTCCTCAACCGAGCCCGTAGGGCGAAGGTTCCCCTCTTGATCGTGGGGATTGGAATTGATGTGGTCCATGTGCGCAGGCTGGAACGGTGGCGGACCACTCCGGGGCTTCTGGAACGGTATTTTCATGAAGATGAGCTTGCCCTTGCCCTGTCCAAAGGGGGCGGGGCGGTTTTATCCCTAGCGGCCCGGTTTGCCGCCAAGGAAGCCTTTGGCAAAGCTCTGGGGACAGGGCTTGCGGGGATTGTGTTAAAGGATATTATGGTGATGAATCGACATAACGGACGGCCGACGGTTCAGGTATTTAATACTGCCCTGGAGGCGCTGCAAAAAAGCGGAGCTAACCGGGTACATATTTCCCTGACCCACGAACAGGATAATGCCATCGCCATGGTGGTGTTGGAAAGGGTGGAGGTCTAAAGGAACATGGGCAATGACAAGAAGGAACTAAATGTTTCCTTTCTTTCCAAAAAAAAATATACCTGCCCGGCGTGTGATGCCGTTTTCCAAAAGGAAGAACTCCTCTCCGGGAGCGGGCGGCTCATTGCCGGTGAGCTTACGGAGGAACTCCACCGTCTCTATGAGCCTTCTGCCAAATACGGCGAGCTTTATCCCCTGGCCTACCAGGCCACGGTCTGCCCCGAGTGCTGGTTTGCCTCGATGGACTCGGACTTTTCCGCTCTTCCCGATAAGAACCGAGGAGTGGTCTGGAACCACCGGGAACAGCGGGTCATCGACACGGAGCTTGTTTTCCCCGGTATTGATTTTCACAAGCCCCGGGGCCTTGCGGAGGGAGCCGCTTCCCAATATTTGGTACTCCGGTGTTATGAGTACTATGACACGGATATTTCCCCTACGATTAAGCAGGGCATTGCGGCGCTGCGGGCCGCCTGGCTCCTGGATGAGATGGACAGGAAAACCCCCAATCAGCATTACGACTGGCTTGCCGTCCTGTTCAGACGGAAGGCCCAGTTTTTCTATAACGAAGCGATCCGCAAGGAACAGAGCGGAGAGGAAACTCTTTCCGGGATAAATACCTTCGGCCCTGACACAGACAAGAACTATGCCTATGAGGGGGTTCTCTACCTCGCCGCATATCTTCGTTATAAATACGGCCCTTCCGGTGATCCTGAACAGCGGAAAAATTCCCTGGAGGATGCCCGCAGGACCATCGCCAGGATCTTCGGTATGGGAAAATTGTCAAAGGGCAAGCCCGGCCCCTTCATGGAACACGCCCGGAAAATTTACGATGACATCAATAAAGAACTGAATGAGACAGACAACGCCTGATCATGCCCTTGCCAGAAATATCAAATTGTTGATCGCCTATGACGGCACTGAATTTTCCGGGTGGCAGAGGCAGGACGGGCGGCGTACCGTACAAGGGACTATTGAGGCGGCCCTGGAAAATATCCATGCTGACCAAAGGTCAGCTAAGAAAAAGGTGAATCTCTGCGGTTCGGGCCGGACAGACGCGGGTGTCCATGCGGCGGGACAGGCTGCCAATTTTTATACTTCGATTAAAAGTATGGGCGCGGATCGTTTTGTTCCGGCCCTGAACAGCTTCCTTCCTCAAGACGTACGTATCCTTGAAGCGGTGGAAACACTGCCGGATTTTCACGCCCGGTTCGATGCCAAAATGCGGACCTACCGCTACCAAATAATCTGCGGCCGCCACGCCTTGCCCCACGAGAGCCGTTATGCGCTCCAACTCTGGCGTTATCCCCGGCTTGATATACTCAACGATTACGGGCGGCTTCTTTTGGGGGAGCGGGACTGTTCCCTTTTCGCAAGTCCCCAGGATGCGAGCAAATCCCGGAGCCGCTATATTTCGCAGGCCCATTTTTTTATCCGGGGCGATACGCTGATCTTTGAGATCAGCGCCAACGCCTTTTTGTGGAAGATGGTCCGTTCTGTTTTGGGAACTCTCCTGTATTACGAGGAACGGGGCATTCCCACAGAGCAGTTGAAAAGAGCCATTGATTCCGGTGACCGTCGCCTCGCCGGACCCACCGCCCCGGCCCGGGGGCTTTTTTTGTGGAAGGTTGATTACTACCGCTAATGTGCGCCTGTTCTTTTTATGCGCCTATCCATTGAATGTTTTGCACGTCATTTCGGTATAATCATTTTAATCTCATCCCCTTGACATTTTTATTTATGTGCTCTATGATGTTTCTATTAATAGAATCGTTTCTGTATATAGAAACGAAATATCAACAGCACGATAAGGAGTTACATTATGGCAAAGAAAATCCCCACCCGTCTCTATCTTGATGAGGAGGAAATCCCCAAAAGCTGGTATAACCTGCGCTCGGATATGGTCAGCAAACCGGACCCCATCCTTCACCCCGGCACCCTCAAGAGCGCCACGGCGGCGGACCTGGAAGCGGTGTTCTGCAAGGAATGCGTCAAACAGGAGCTGGATGAAACCAACCGGCTTATACCGATTCCCGAAGGCTTACAGGAATTCTACCGGGCCTACCGCCCCGCGCCGCTTATCCGGGCCTACTTTCTGGAGAAGGCCCTGGGTACCCCGGCGGAAATCTACTATAAACACGAGGGCACCAACACTTCAGGTTCCCACAAGCTGAACTCCGCCGCCGCACAGGCTTTCTACGCCAAGGCCGAGGGGCTCACCTCCCTGACCACCGAAACCGGGGCGGGGCAGTGGGGTTCCGCCATGGCCATGGCCTGCGCCTATTACGGCCTGGACCTCACGGTCTACATGGTCAAGGTGAGTTCCGAGCAGAAACCCTACCGCAAGGCCCTGATCGAGACCTACGGCGCCAATCTTATCCCTTCGCCTTCGAACACCACCGAGTCGGGCCGCAAAATCCTGGAACAGAACCCCAATACCGGGGGCTCCCTGGGCTGCGCCATTTCCGAGGCTATCGAAACTTCGGTCAAAACCGACAAGTGCCGGTACGTGCTGGGCAGCGTCCTGAACCATGTCTTGCTCCACCAATCGATCATCGGACAGGAAGCCAGGGCGGCCCTGGAAAAGTACGGTGTCACGCCGGATATCATCATCGGCTGCGCCGGGGGCGGCTCAAATCTGGGGGGCCTCATCGCGCCCTTTATGGGGGACAAGATCAAGGGCAAGTCAAAAACCCGGTTTATCGCGGTGGAACCTGCCTCCTGTCCTTCGTTCACCCGTGGCCGCTACGCCTACGATTTCGGGGACACCGCCAAGACCACCCCGCTTCTGCGGATGTACACCTTGGGCTCAGGCTTTATGCCTTCGGCAAACCACGCCGGCGGGCTGCGCTACCACGGGATGAATCCCATCCTGTCAAAACTCTACAAAGATGGCTACCTGGAAGCCCGCTCCGCCGTACAAACCGATGTGTTCGATGCGGCGGTCAAATTCGCCAAAATCGAAGGGATACTCCCCGCGCCGGAATCATCCCACGCCATCAAGGCGGCGATTGACGAGGCCCTGGAATGCAAGCGCACCGGCGAAAAAAAGGTGATCCTCTTTGGGCTTACCGGCACCGGCTACTTCGACATGTCCGCCTACATGTCCTACAACGCCAAAACCATGAGCGACAGTATTCCTACGGACGCCGATTTGGAGAAGGGTTTTGCTTCGATACCGGAGATTCCGCAGAATAAGTAATGCCGCTATCACAGACACGGAGGAGGGTGGGGAACCTCCCTCCTCCGTGTCTGTGGTATCTTTGCGGTGGGGTATGTTGGTTCTATTTATTCTTATCTTTATATATTCTTAACAATATATCAGACTGTTCCAGTAAACAATCTTTCAATAATCCATCAAGTGTATTGTAAATTTCAATTAATCTTTCAAGTTTAATATCAGGAGGTGGAGCCGTAAATATTTCACCTTTGCCTTTCAAAATCCAATCTTTATTTACATTAAATCGGGAACTAATCAGTTGAATAATTCTATCATTAATTTGCCGATGTCCAATTTCAATTTCACCATATAAACTATGACTTATATATATTTGTTTTGAGAATTCACGAATTGAAAGACCTAATTTTGTTCTAAGTTCTTTTAATCTTACGGCTATTTCATTCATACTATTTATTTCATTTTCCCACTTAAAGATAACAGAATATCAGGGGTTTTTCAAGGTGATGTGAATTTCCCTCTGGTGTATGAAATAGTATACATATTTTATCTAAATTCCCTCTTGACAGTCTTATATGTGGACGATATAATGTCCTATATTATGACGCAAGAGGGCATATTTTGAATTTTGTAGGAAATGGAAATGCTGATAAAATTAGTAATAATTATAAAGGAATGAATGATACAGGAAAGAAAAAATTGATTCAGGTCGCCGAACAATTTTTGAAAATCAAAAATATAGTTAGTGAAGAGAAAATAATATTCAATGCAAAAAAAGAAAATACAGAGTTCAAAAATGATATTGATATTTTGTAATTAAACTTTCATTTTGAAAGTTTAAAATATAGTCGACGGACATTAAACGAAGGAGTTTCTTATGAATAAGAAATCAATTTTCTCGGCAATGCTGGTTTGTTTACTGGCATTAAGTTTGGTATCTGTTTCCTGTAGTGGGAAAAAAGATGGCGGCGGAAGCGGCGGCGGGACCGCCAAGGCATCCTCCGTTGGGAAGGCGGCCCCCGCTTCGGATTTTAACTATGACATGAGCGAGGATGGTAAAGGCATAGTTATTAGAAAGTACACCGGGAAAGGTGGTAAGCTGGTGATTCCCGCAGAAATTGAAGGGTTGCCTGTTGTGGAATTTAAAAGCGACAACAACTTCTATGGGGTGTTTGGTGGAGAGATTATAGATTATAATGGTAATTCACAGGGACCGGGGCCTGGCGCGAAAATTACTTCAGTAGTTATACCTGCCAGCATAAAGGTTGTTCAGGGATACAGTTTTTCTAGAAACCCTAGTCTTACTTCGGTGACTTTTCTGGGAAGTAATGTTGAACTGGGGAGCGGTGTTTTCTCAAACTGTATAAATTTGGCTGAACTTAAGTTCCCCGATGGTGAAAATGTTCTTAAACCTAATCAGGATGTATTAGCGAAATATGCTTTTCAGTTTTGCACAAAGCTACCTCTCGCTGTAAGATCAAAGCTCAAGGATTGGGGATTCAATATCTAAATAAGCAAAATTTTCACCTCCCGCTTTTATTGCAGGAGGTGAAGATACAATCTTTTGTGAGAGATTATATCCCATAGAATCAAAAGGAGAACAGCCATGAATATTAACTATAAAGAGCTTTCCGGCAAGGAAAATACTTCATTTGTCGTCAATTTTTTCGATACATTCTGCAAGGTTCCGTTTGGTTCATTAAGCAAACGTGATATTGAATGTTTGATTTTGAAATTACTAATAGAACATAAAATGGTAAACACCGGTTCTAACCGGCTTATGGCTGACGCACTTGGAATAAATGAAACGCGGCTCAAAGGGTATCTTGTAGATGCATGGTATAAATTCGGCACCGATCAAAAGGATGAAAACGTTGAATCGATAATAAAGGATGTATTTATCAATAAAAGTACGAAAATCCTGCATGATAACGGTCAGTATCTTTTTGTTGTGGAAGACCCAATAAAAAAACTTGATTTTGAACAAAAGATGAAGGATATTGGTTTTTATTCTGATACCAGCTTTAACCGGGAAATTGTTAAAGTAAAAGATACGGCATTGCTTGCGTTTCTTTTTGAACTGGATAAGGATAAAAAACACGAGAAATTTAAAACGCTTATTACACAAAATAAAAGCATCGAGAAAGAAGCATTGGATATTTATAATTCCACGAAAAGTATACAGGAAAAATGTGAGAAATATTTAAAGATCGCATTAAAAATCGTAGGCGCTGCGGGAGACGCAATACCCGCAGTTGCTCTGTTAAAAAACATAGCAGGTACAATAATTGGTTAAAATAGCCATGCGGGCCTTAAACGCAGGGTATCTGGTACAGGAAGAAAAATCCCCACGCTGATACCGTATCCCAACTGGGACGTGAACCCCGCAATGATATACCCGATGAAACAGGCCCCCGCCACGGTAAGGGCGTAGGGACAAACCGCTTGACAAAGCACACCAAAACATATACATTGTAATTATGGCACAGATAAGCATACGAATAGACGATACCATAAAAGATGAAGCGGACAGCCTTTTCTCCTCGCTCGGTCTCACGTTGTCGGCGGCGTTTAACATCTTCTTGCGGCAATCAATCCGGCAGCATGGCATACCGTTTGCCATAACAACGGATACCGATCCATTTTACAATCCGGCAAATATGAGATGGATTGAGCAATCAATACAGCAAATGGAAGATGGGCAGGTTATTACTAAGACATTTGAAGAATTGCAGCGAATGGCGGCTGTAGAATCAGTAGATTCTTATGAAAAAACTTGATTTTACCGGCAACTCCTGGAGTGATTATCTCTATTGGCAAAATCAAGATAAAAAAACATTACGCAGGATAAACAAACTCATTGAAGATATTGACCGCAATGGATATAGCGGCATCGGCAAACCGGAACCGCTCAAAGGCAATTTGCAAGGTTATTGGAGCAGACGGATAGATGAAAAAAACCGTCTGCTATACCGCGTAACCAATACCACTATTGAGCTTTATGAATTACGGACTCACTACAGTGATAAATAAACTGGCGGAGAAGTGGAGCTAGCCGGACGTGAGCGCGGAGGTGCTTGGCACTGTTTTTTAACAAAGGTGTTACCCGTTTATATGGTTACGCCTTTTTTGCCCCCGTCCCCGGCAGCAGCTTCGGCAATACCAGCAGGGCCGTAATCAGCAGCGCCAAAGAAACCGGCAGGGTGATCCCCACGCTGATACCGTATCCCAACTGGGACGTGAACCCCGCAATGATATACCCGACAAAACAGGCCCCCCCCACGGTAAGGGCGTAGGGGATCTGTGTTGCCACATGATCGATGTGGTTACACCCCGCCCCGGTGGATGACAGTATGGTTGTGTCTGAAATGGGCGAGCAATGATCCCCGAACACCGATCCCGCAAGCACTGCGGAAAGGGCGGTGACCGAAAGCTCAGGGGCCACGATGTCGCAGACCGCAATGGTAATGGGGATGATGATGCCGAAGGTTCCCCAGGAAGTGCCGGTGGCAAAGGAAAGAAACGCAGCGATGATAAACATGATGGCCGGGATAAAGGCGACTTTCAATTCTGACGCTGAGACCAGTTCCGCAACATAAGGGCCGGTTTTCAGAAGGTCCCGGCAGACGCCGCTGATGGTCCAGGCCAGGGACAGGATGATGATCGCCGGTACCATGGCTTTAATCCCCGTGGTCACCGAGGCAAAGAAATTCTTAAAGCTTATCAGCTTGCGGGGGACGAAGAGGAAGAAGGCCACGAAGAGGGATCCGAAGCCCCCAAGGGAGAGGGCCGGGCCGGCCTTGGTGTTCCCGAAGGCGGCGGCAAGTCTGGGACCAATAGTGGTATTGGTTACGCGGTATAGCAGACGGTTTTTTTCATCTATCCGTCTGCTC
>BNUT01000087.1 GCA_025997555.1 Spirochaetia bacterium | reverse complement strand
GTATAAGATACTGACCCTGGACCCGGAGATATGGCGTTCCTTTAGAAACACGGTTCTCTACGCCGTGTCAGGAACCTTGCTGATGCTGCTGACTTCGGTTCTTGGCGCGTTCCCCCTGACTTATCGATCCCTGGTGGGACGGAAATATGTCAATATGTACCTTCTGATCACCATGTTTTTTTCAGGCGGACTGATCCCGTCCTTCCTGTTGGTGCTGCGGCTCGGCCTCTACGATACACCCCTGGCGCTGATCATCCCCGGCTGTTTTTCTGTATGGAACATAATTCTGGTCAAGTCCTACTTTTCAAGCGTTCCTGAAACCCTTAGGGAGGCGGCAAAAATAGACGGAGCAAATGTGTATCAGATACTGCTGCGGATATACCTGCCCCTCTCAACACCGATTCTGGCCGTGATCGCCGTATACACCATCGTTGGCACCTGGAACAGCTGGTTCAGCGCCTTGGTGTACCTTCCCCATCTGGAATGGCAGCCCCTCCAATTATATCTGCGCCGTATGCTGGTGCTGACCCAGTCCGCAACGGAGGTAATGAGCCCGGCTGCTGCAATGGAAATGGCCGCGCTGCGGCTTTCTTATGCACAGCTTAAATACGCGATGATTATTTTTACGTCCCTGCCGGTGTTTTTCATAAAAACCGCCTTTTACCACAATCCGTAATCGGTAAGCTTATTGCTGATTTTATTGGCGGCAAAGGTCAGTGCAAATCCGATTACCGACATAAAAAGACCGACTGCAGCAGTATAACTGAACTCTCCCCCCACAATACCAAGCCGGTACACATAGGTCCCGATTACATCCGCCACCTCGTAGGTCGCCGAAGTATACAGCAGTAGAATCAGGTCCGTATTTGTACCCAGAATGCCGCCTATGGCCATAATCAGGTTAATGGCGATAATCCGCTGTATCCCCGGAATGGTAATGTGAAAAGCCTGCTGAAACCGGTTTGCTCCGTCTATCTTAGCGCTTTCGTAGAGTCCCGGATCAATTGATGTAATAGTAGACAAATAGAGGATACTGCCGAAACCAAAGCTCTTCCACACATTGGTGATCGTATAAACAGCCGGGAAGGCGGTCTTACTGATCTGGTAATTCATTGCCGGCATACCGAAAAAAGTCAAAAAATGGGTAATGATACCATTGGCATCAATAAAGGAGATCACCATACCAGCCACAACAACCGTGGATATAAAATAGGGAAGGTAACTCGCGGTCTGAACAAATTTGCGGAACTGCATCCGATGGATCTGATCCATAAGCAGCGCGAAAAGAATGGGCAGGGTAAAGCCGAAAAGCAGATTAAGCCCGCTCAACACAAGCGTATTTCGGATCAAGCGGGAAAAGTATTCTCCCTGCACAAAGCGGACAAAATATTTCAATCCCACCCATTTAACACCGGGCCCGATAAAGGGACTGCCGGGCACATAATCCTGAAAAGCGATGACCACACCGTAAAGGGGGATATAGCAGAAAGCAAACAGAAGAACTAACACCGGCAGCAGCAAACTGTAAATCTGGAGGTTTTCCTTAATCATTTCATGCTTAAGGCCGCCGAATCGTTTTTTAATCAATCTCTTCTCCTTTAAATCTTACCGATAAGATCAGTATGACTACCATTTTTGAGGAAGACTGGAATGACATCAAGCGGATTTGGAGAATCCAATTTCACTTATAAATATATCCTAGAGCGGGTATTCCGGCTTAGACATAGCTTTTACTGCAAGAACTCTGGACTTTTCTGCAAATATGGGCTATTCTGCCCATATGAAGTCCATAGACTTATTCTTTGACGAACAAGTCAACAAGCTCATGACCAGCTTCTCCTATTGCTTCAAAGTCCACCTTACTATCTTTCCCCTTGATCTAAAAAACCCGCTTAAGACCGGGTACTATACCACGCACTGTCCCTACTGTAACTTCATACGGGAAAAACTTGGGCTTAGCGGCCGCTGTCTCCAACAGGACATAACGATGTGTAAGCAATCGGAAAGCAGCCCTGTGCCGCTGGCATATACCTGTTATGCAGGGCTTATGGACGCGGCTTTCCCCATCAAGCTGAATGATGAAGTCGTTGGTTATGCCATGGCAGGACAGTTCAGAACCAAAACGTCCCTTCCCGCCGCCATAACGCAGGATTGGCAACACAAGGGTCTTGATCCCTCACTTTTGCAAAAAGCTTTTATAGATCAGCCCTATCTTGAAAAAGATACGGTGGATAACATGCTCAATCTTTTTTTAATGCTCTGTGACTTTATTGTTTCCAGGGATTATATACGGCTTCGCCAAATGGACATTACCCGGCTTGTCACCCAATGGATAGCGGACCATATCGCTGAACCCATCACGCTCGTGGAAGTAGCGGACCATCTGGGTTACAGCCAGTCCTCTATATCCCATATCATCAAAGGACGCCTGGGTATGAGTTTTAAGGAACTCTGCATTTTACAGAAGATCGAGCGTTTTGAAGCCATCATCAAAAGCGCCCCTTCTCTCTCCATTGAAAAAACGGCCGCCCAGGTAGGCTATGAAGACCCCTTCTATTTTTCACGCCTTTACAAAAAAGTCCGCAGTATTAGTCCATCGAACTATGTCAAATCCGTTCGGGAAAAATGAGGAAGCCGCAGCCGGCTCACTATACCGGCCGTATCAGAATACTAAAGCTGAACCGTTCCGCGTCCAGTCGGTATTTTTCCAGCAGCTCTGGGCCGCAGCTGTTTGAGCCGACCCCGCTTTGCTGATAGTCCAAACACCACACCGTATACCCAGAAGGCTCCAGTTCAAAGTTGTGGGCCTTTGTTGTCAATTCCTCCTGGGTATAAACCGATGCGTTAAAACTGAAGCGGCTGTTAGCCGCACCTGTCCCGCTGCTCTCCGCCGCGAGGCCCCTGCCCTGAGCATTCGTCAATTTAGCTGAATCACAGCCCCAATGGCTGCCATTTTCCTGGGGTTTGATGTAATCCTCATGCTCCAGGGCCGCAGTGGAATTAAACTTGCCGTACCATGCGGCCTGATGCTTGTCGATATAGGTTTCGGTGGGGCCGTAGCCCAGATACTCAAGCCGGTCCATGGAGCGGGGCAAAAACATACGCAGCCCGAACCGGGGGATGAAGGGGAACGCCAAATCCTGTGCGTCCCGGGGGCGCTTGCAGTCAAGCCGCACCGCAATGCTTCCATCCGGGGCAATCCGCCATTCAGCTTCAATGTCGATAATACGCTGAATATACACCGCCGAGATCGCCAGCGTTTCATGGATAAGAATATCCTGCCCGTCCTGCTCATGCCGGGTTTTGTAGACCCGTACCGTATGGCGGTCATAGCCCGCCTCTTCCCATTTGTGACGGATGTTCCGATCATTGTCCGTGGGCGCGCGCCAGATATTGAATTCCATGGGCTTTTCCAAAAGGGCGCGGTTTTCATAAACCAATGAATCAAAGGTCCCGGTGAGTTTATTGAACACATAGCGGAATGATGGGTGGGATATGACAATCGCAGTATCGCTGTCGGTAACGGTGATGGATTTTCCGAGCACAGCTTTTTCGGCCTGACCCGTTGTCCCCTGTTTTGCAAGCGGATGATTTTCCCGCCGCAGTTCGATCTGATCGTGTCCCAGGATATGCCCCGCATTTGTCAGCGGAAGTCCAGCCTCTTGTATATAGAAGATAGTCAGATAACAATTTCCATCGGCGGGCAAATGATAATTCAGTGCGATGTCCTTTTCTTCCAGGGGCTTGAGGTCCAGGGGACAGTCGCCTGATTCCAGTACTTCACCGTTTCTGCTCAGTTCATACCGCGCCTTTAAAAAGCCTGCGGTCCCGGTAAAACGCAGCATGTTTTTAAAATGAATGATACCGCCATTCCCGGCGGCCTTTACAAAGGATGCCCGCACCGGACGGATGATGTTTTTATATTCCAGCAGTCCCGTATGGGGCCGGCGGTCGGGATAGACCAGGCCGTCCATGCAGAAATTCCCATCATGGGGGAATTCGCCTGAATCGCCGCCGTAGTAATACTGTGCTTTTCCCTCTACCGTTTTACCCATGTACACCGCGTGATCGCACCATTCCCAAACGAAGCCCCCTGCAAAGCCGGGGTACTTTTCCATGAGCTCAAAGTAATCCTCCCCATCGCCGGGGCCGTTGCCCATGGCGTGGATGTATTCGCAGAGAACCAGGGGCTTGCGGCTTCCATCGGACGCGGGCCGCGCGCCGGGGTCCGGCAGGCCCGATGTAAAATACTTTTCAATCTCCGCAATGGAAGGGTACATGCGGCTGTAGACATCCAGCATGGATGTATCATTTTTGTGGCCCCCGGTTTCGGAGCAGGCCCGTTCATAGTGCAGAAGCCGCGAGCCATCGTATTGTTTTACCCATCTTCCCGCTTTTTCAAAATTCGGCCCATAGCCCGATTCATTGCCCAGAGACCAAAACAAAACACTGGGACAGTTTTTGTCCCGGATCACATTCCGCTGAACCCGGTCCAGTATGGCCTTTTCAAACTGCGGGTCCTGGGCAAGAAGCCCATAGGTCTCCCCGCCGCCGCCATAGATGGTACAGACACCGTGGCTCTCGATATCCGATTCGGCAATAAGGTAGAAGCCGTATTGATCGCAAAGCTGGGGGAAGAACGGAGCATTGGGGTAATGGCTGGTACGGATGGCGTTGATGTTATGCTGCTTCATCAGGGTGAGGTCCCGCAGAACCTGCTCCCGGCTGACGGCGGAACCGGTGAGCGGATCGCTGTCGTGCCGGTTCACCCCGTTAAGCCGCAGGGGCGCGCCGTTCAGCAGAATGACCCCGTCTTTTATTTCAACTTTTCTGATGCCCACCTTCTGCGCTATCCACTCATCCCCGGCCTGGATGAGCAGGGTGTAGAGAACCGGCTGTTCGGCATTCCAGAGTACCGGCTCTTTAACCTTAAACGTAACCGTATTGGCGGCCGCGTTCTCCCGGCCAAGCTCCGTGCCGTCCGGCCCCAGCAAGCTTATTGAACCCCTCCCTGTTTCTGCGGTGCCTTTGGAAAATTCCAAATCAACCTGTATTTCCGCAGAGCGATCTTCCTGTAACAAAGTATGAACAAAATAATCCCGGATATGCTGTTCAGGCCGGGAGATCAGGTACACGTCCCGGAAAATTCCTGAGTGACGGAATTTATCCTGATCCTCAAGGTAAGAACCATCGCACCACTTTAACACCAGCACGGCGATATGGTTCTCCCCTTCCCGGATTAAGTCCGTAACATCAAATTCACTGTTGGCATGGGCGACCTGGCTGTAACCCGCATAACGCCCCCCGATGTAAAGATAAAAGCAGGAATCCACCCCATCGAAATTGAGGTAGTACCGTTGGCCCGTGGGTTTTGATTCCAGATGAAAACATCGTTTATACAAGCCGCAGGGATTCTGTGCAGGAACAAAGGGCGGGTCATAGGGAAAGGGATATTTTATATTGGTATATTGATGCCGATCATAGCCGGTATTCTGCCAGGTTGAGGGAACCGTAACCGTGTCAAATTTAACCGGCGCAGTAATACTGTCACCCCCGCACAGCGTTACTGCGTCCTCCGGCACCTCATAGGGAGAGGCAAAGTAAGCAAACTGCCATGCTCCGTTTAGTGTCCGCACTTGGGAGGATGAACCCGACAGGGCCTCATCCGCATCGGCGCAGGGGATGTAATATGCACGGACCGGTTCCGTGTTTTCATGCAGAATATCCGCGTTGTTGTGGTAGTCAGGCAGTTTCATATTCAAGTTTCCTTATCTGGAAGGTCAACCCCTCTCGTCAATAAATGATAGGACATTTTCTCCCACTTTTCAAGCCAGGCACCCCCGTATTTGCGATTTATCTCCCTTTTATCATTACGGCTTCCAGAGTGAAGGCGGATACATGCCCCCAGCGGTCAACTCGGAAACACGTTTTACCGCAGCTTCGCGATCTTCTTTGTAGGTCACGCCGAACCAGGGTGAATCCGCTTTAAGAACCCGGATAGGGAGCAGCCTGTTTTTTACCAGCCAATCCGCGGCCAGGGGAAGATAGCATTCGCTCTTGGGTTCACTCCCCGATGTTTTAAGAAAATCCCCAAAGTACCGCTCCAGGTCCGGAAAAACAGCCGGCGGAAACCCCCAAAAATTCATGGAAACCGGAGTATCCGGCTCAAGAAGCTCCCTGCTTCCATCGCTATTGGTATTATATATCACCGCATCCTTTTTTTCAATGGATTTAAGTTCGTCCACCGAGACAAGATAATCATCCTTAATTTTGCAAACGCCCCGGGTAACCGTTCCCTGGGGGCTCAGGGTTTTTTCAAGCTGATAGGGTACGATGGCTCCCTCGGCGGCGCCGTCATTTTTCAAAAAGGCGCCCATCGCATTGAAAGCTTCCAGCCCATAGAAATCATCGGCGTTTAATATGGCAAAAGGGGCGTCTATCTTTTCCTTTACGCAGAGCAGCGCGTGGGCGGTTCCCCAGGGCTTGGTTCTCCCGGCCCGTTCCGCAGCCTCAAAAATAACTGCGGGAACCTTAGTGTCCAATTCCTGAAAAGCGAGTTCGCAATCAACCGATGAACCAATTCGCTTTAATATCAGATTTTTAAAATCCTCTTCAAAATAATGGCGTATTATAAACACCACTTTTTTAAAGCCGGATCTGACCGCGTCATACACGGAATAATCAAGAAGGGCTTCTCCATTATTTCCGATCTTATCCATTTGTTTAAGACCGCCGTAACGGCTTCCCAAACCCGCCGCCAATACTACCAGAATAGGTCCTTTCATTTCATGCTGCTCCTTTCTTATTTTACCGATCCCGGTATACTGGCGGCAAAACGTTTCTGCCCTGTTATTTCTTGTACACCGCCGCCAACTGGGCTTCCACGTTCGCGAGTACCTGTTCGTACCCTGCGTTTTTAAGCGCGGTACGGAATTCCCCGATATACTGCTCCACGTTGGTAAACTTGCCGAATACGATGCGCGGCATATAGGTGTTGTACACGTTAGAAAGGTTGTCGAGCTGGCTGCTGATGGGATCAAGGTTGAAGATCACCTGGCCGTAGGGGTACGGGATGGAGACTTTGTCGTAGACGGCAAAAAGCGCCTCGGTCACGGGCCAGTCTACCAGGGAGTTACGAAGCTCCAGATCATCGTTGCGGCCCCACCAAAAGTTGGTGGTGATACCCTGCACAGCGTTGTTAAAATCAGGATCGCGGATGATGCTCCGGCCCTCCGCCGTGTAGTGCTGACCTTCAATACCGTAATTGAACAGCCGGTAGATTTCCTCATCGTTGCGGATCAGGTCATAGACCATCAGGGCCCGCTCGGGGTTCTTTGACTTTGCGGCTACCGCCATTGCACCGTGTGTAATGTTCAGGGAGACGAGGTTATTCTGTTCCTCGCCGAACCAGAAGATGCCCGCTTCAGAGCCGGGGAAATTCTTGGTCATCGTGGGCCGGACAGATCCGTACCAGGTCTGTGAATGATGCTGGTCGGCGCCGGTAAGTCCGGCAAACATTTTTTCACGGGTGTCGCTCTGGTTGTTCAGCACGTCCTCGCGCCAGAAACCGGCGTCATTCCACTTTTTCTGATTCCTGGCAAAGTTGATAAATTCATCCCCTTCAATAAAGTAACGGGAGAGCTTGTAGGGATTGTCCTTTGATTCGCCAAAGAACAGTTCCTGACGCAGACCCTCAATGTTGATGGCCGGCGTGTGGGAGGTAAGCCAGCCTGAGGACATCTGGGTTACAATGGATTTAAGTTCGTCCACCGAGACAAGATAATCATCCTTAATTTTGCAAACGCCCCGGGTAACCGTTCCCTGGGGGCTCAGGGTTTTTTCAAGCTGATAGGGTACGATGGCTCCCTCGGCGGCGCCGTCATTTTTCAAAAAGGCGCCCATCGCATTGAAAGCTTCCAGCCCATAGAAATCATCGGCGTTTAATATGGCAAAAGGGGCGTCTATCTTTTCCTTTACGCAGAGCAGCGCGTGGGCGGTTCCCCAGGGCTTGGTTCTCCCGGCCCGTTCCGCAGCCTCAAAAATAACTGCGGGAACCTTAGTGTCCAATTCCTGAAAAGCGAGTTCGCAATCAACCGATGAACCAATTCGCTTTAATATCAGATTTTTAAAATCCTCTTCAAAATAATGGCGTATTATAAACACCACTTTTTTAAAGCCGGATCTGACCGCGTCATACACGGAATAATCAAGAAGGGCTTCTCCATTATTTCCGATCTTATCCATTTGTTTAAGACCGCCGTAACGGCTTCCCAAACCCGCCGCCAATACTACCAGAATAGGTCCTTTCATTTCATGCTGCTCCTTTCTTATTTTACCGATCCCGGTATACTGGCGGCAAAACGTTTCTGCCCTGTTATTTCTTGTACACCGCCGCCAACTGGGCTTCCACGTTCGCGAGTACCTGTTCGTACCCTGCGTTTTTAAGCGCGGTACGGAATTCCCCGATATACTGCTCCACGTTGGTAAACTTGCCGAATACGATGCGCGGCATATAGGTGTTGTACACGTTAGAAAGGTTGTCGAGCTGGCTGCTGATGGGATCAAGGTTGAAGATCACCTGGCCGTAGGGGTACGGGATGGAGACTTTGTCGTAGACGGCAAAAAGCGCCTCGGTCACGGGCCAGTCTACCAGGGAGTTACGAAGCTCCAGATCATCGTTGCGGCCCCACCAAAAGTTGGTGGTGATACCCTGCACAGCGTTGTTAAAATCAGGATCGCGGATGATGCTCCGGCCCTCCGCCGTGTAGTGCTGACCTTCAATACCGTAATTGAACAGCCGGTAGATTTCCTCATCGTTGCGGATCAGGTCATAGACCATCAGGGCCCGCTCGGGGTTCTTTGACTTTGCGGCTACCGCCATTGCACCGTGTGTAATGTTCAGGGAGACGAGGTTATTCTGTTCCTCGCCGAACCAGAAGATGCCCGCTTCAGAGCCGGGGAAATTCTTGGTCATCGTGGGCCGGACAGATCCGTACCAGGTCTGTGAATGATGCTGGTCGGCGCCGGTAAGTCCGGCAAACATTTTTTCACGGGTGTCGCTCTGGTTGTTCAGCACGGCCTCGAGCCAGAAACCGGCGTCATTCCACTTTTTCTGATTCCTGGCAAAGTTGATAAATTCATCCCCTTCAATAAAGTAACGGGAGAGCTTGTAGGGATTGTCCTTTGATTCGCCAAAGAACAGTTCCTGACGCAGACCCTCAATGTTGATGGCCGGCGTGTGGGAGGTAAGCCAGCCTGAGGACATCTGGGTTACAATGGATGCAGGAGCTTCAGCATCCCAGGGGATGATTCCCTTCTTGTCCTTGATGTACTGAAAATATTTTTCCAGGTCCGTCCAACTGTGGACACCGTTAGCAAGCCCCGCCTCCCCGGCCCAATCGCCGCGCCAGAAGAAACCGTGGTTAGTCCACTGGGCATAATTATCTTCCGGGATAAGGAAGATCTTGCCGTCAAGTTTACAGAGTTCCCAATGGGATGCGGGAACCTGTGCATAGGTCTTGGGGGCGTAGGTCTTGAGCATATCCTCGGTCAGTTGGAGGAAGGCGCCATTCTTGGCATTGGGCCAGGCGTCAAGCCAGTCTGTTGCGGTTCCCACCAAATCAATGGAACCGTCCTGGGAGGCGAGGGTCAAATTATAGTTGGTCATGTAATCGGTCCACTCGATCCAGCGGATTCTGATCTCGGCGTTTACCTTTTCGGTAAGCTTCTGGTTAATCACCTTCAACACCGCCTCGGTTTCGTTGGTGGGGATGTCACCGGTGGTCATGTAGGTAATAACCACATGCTTGGAGGTGTCACCCCCCCCGTGGAGGCAGTCCCGGATTTCTTACTGCATGAGGCAAACCCAAAGAGTACCGCGAATACCGCAAGCGCCATGAGTAAGCTTGTTTTCATCTTCATAATATTCTCCTTATCAATTTATATTCTTCGTCAACGACGAAATAAATATGCTGCTAACCTTTCACCGCGCCAATGGCGATACCGGAGACAAAGTACTTCTGCACAAAGGGATAGACCAGAATGATCGGCCCGGTGGCAAGTACCGCAGTTGCCATCTTCAATGTCTCCGAGGGGATATTCGTCAGTGTTACTACCGAACCTGCAACGGAATTTTTCAGCGCCGCCACCTGATTGATAACCCGGTACAACTGGTACTGTAATGGCCGGAACTCCACATTGGAGCTGAGGAACAGGCTTGAGTAATACCACTCGTTCCAGTACCCGATGGCGATAAAAAGGCCGATGGTCGCCAGAGCGGGCTTCAGCATGGGTAAAATCAGTTTGATAAATACCGTAAAGTCCCCGGCCCCGTCGATCTTCCCCGATTCGGTAATTTCGTTGGGCACCGCCTTGGCAAAATTCTTCATCAAAATGATGAGCCAGGGGTTCATCATCAAGGGCAGCAGTATCGCCAGGTAATTGTCCTTGAGGTGATAGATCTGGGTCATGGTCATATAGAAAGGAATCAGCCCCACCGAAAAGAGGGACGAAAAATAGATAAAGAAGGTGATGCCGTTACGGTAGGGAAAGTCCTTCCGCTGTAACGCATAACCGGTCATTGCGATGACGAACAGTCCCGCTGCGGTTCCCACGAGGGTCATGGAAATAGTCAGCACATAGGCCCCCGCTATCTGCCGGGGAGACCGAAAGAGCAGCTCATAGGCATAGGTTGAAAATTCCTTTGGCCAGATGGTAAAACCCGTCATGCGGATCGCCTCTTCGGACGAGAAGGATGAGGCAATGATCAGTACAAAGGGGACAAGGGCTATCAGGGTCATGGCGCTGACAAGCACGTAGGTAAATCCCCGGACCACCATATCGGAAGCGTCCATTTTAACTGTAGTTCCTTTCATGTACATATTCATATCCTCCTAAAATAATGCGTTATCCGGTTCAAGTTTTTTGACGATGGCGTTACAGCCTATCACAATCCCGAAGCCCACCACGGACTGGAAGAGCCCCACGGCGCTCCCCTGGGA
>BNUT01000086.1 GCA_025997555.1 Spirochaetia bacterium | reverse complement strand
GGAGAAAAGGAAAAAACAAACCAGGCAGAACATTTTTCTGAAAAACAAAATCCAAATTCCTCTTTCAACATGATAACAGACTATGGACGCTTGTAAAGGGGGGTGGACTTTGTATCATCAATTCAATATTATCAAATTATGAAACGCGGTTTTTTCGTAATTTTTCTTTTGATTACCGGGTATTTTTTTATATATGGGCAGGAAATTATCACCGCCGAGCGCTATCTGGGGTCGGTTTCAGAGCGGTATGGCGGGATTAAGGACTATGAAGCGCGGCTGGTAATCCGTTCGGGAAACACCGAGATGAGGGGAATGGTGAGTCATCTCTCTCCTTCATTTTTGCGGATCGATTTTTCCCGGCCGGCGGAACAGGTTATTGTGTTTAACGGCGAACTGCTGACCATATATCTCCCGGAATACCAGGCGGTGCTGAATCAGGATATTACGGCGAGTCGGCGGTCGGGTGTGAATTCGGCGGGACTGGCTACGGCCCAGGGGCTTACCCTGCTCAGGCGGAACTATATTCCCAGCTTTGTGACCGGGCCGGACCCGATTCCCCTGGATGAAGGCTCAAAGGAACGGGTGGTTAAGCTGCGGCTTTCCCGGCGTTCCATTTCCGAGGGTTTTCGGGAGTTGATTTTGAGCGTGGACCCCAATACGCTTCTGATCCGCCGTATTGAGGGGCGGACCATTGCGGAAGGTCTGGTGCGGTTTGATTTTTCGGATATCAGGACCAATCAGGGGATTCCGACCCAGCGGTTCATCTACGATTCCCCCGCATCGGCAAATTTGATCAATAATTTTCTGTTCCGGGATACCGATTAGGGTGTTTCAAGGAGGATCTGGTGGAATCCCTGGGAAATAAGCTGAAGGCCGCCCGTGAACTAAAGGGTGTTGGCCATGATCAGGTGAGCCGGGAAACAAATATTGCCGGTCGCTACATTGAAGCTATGGAGACGGAGGATTTTTCGGTTTTTCCCGGAGAGCCCTATCTCCTGGGTTTTTTGCGGAATTATGGTGAATATCTGGGGTTGGATACGGAGGAACTGCTTTCTTTGTACCGATCCCTGAAAATCCAGGAGCAGCCGGTTCCGGTGGAGCAGCTTTTACGCTCCCCTCCCAATTATCCAAAAATCATTTTGAGTATCCTCATTCCTCTGGTGGTCCTTGGGGCGGCGGGCGGGGTCTACTCTCTTTTAAAAAACCGTCCCCGCAAGGAAGTCACTGTAACGTCGGCCCGGTCGGCGGAGGAATATGTGATGAGCGCCGGATCCCTGGAACGGCGTTTTTATCGGGGGGATTCAATATTGATTCCCCTGGGTACGGATCAGTATAAACTGGAACTTTCCAACCTTGGGGAGGCGGTGACTATTACGACTCCCGGCGGCCCCGTGATTTTGGATTTAAGCCAGGAAGCGAATGTTGACCTGAACAACGATGGTATTGCGGAACTGCGGATCATTGCGGCGGATTTCGCCAAAAACGAGGCCGCTTCCGGGGCACTGTTGCGCTTTGAGATGGACAGCGCCCTCCCGGTTTCTGAGACGCTGCCGGTGGTGGAGGCTGCGGCGGGCTCTTCCGGGGTCAAAGTGATCTTTCCTTCTGCTCCAAACGCCGAGCCCTTGCCAAGCGCCTATCCCTTTACCATACAGGCGTCTTTTCAGGGTTACTGCATGTTTCGCTGGGATGTTGAACGGAACCGGCAGAACCGGAAAGAACAGTATTTTCAGCGGGGAGAGGAAATCAGTATCCAGGCTCAAAACGGCGTTCGTATTTGGGTTTCCAATGCCCAGGCGGTAAAATTACAGGTTATCCGCAGTGAACAGACGGTTTCCCTGGAATTGGGGGGCGCCGGGGAAGTGGTAGTGGCGGATATCTACTGGGTCCGGGACGAAAGGAACCGTTATCGGCTGGTTCTGGCTCGGCTTGAGACCGGGGATTCCCAATAAGCTCAAGCGTGAAATTTTTTCTTGATCCCTTTGGCTGCGTAAAAAATCAGGTTGATGCGGAAAGGATGATGGCCCTGTTGGGCGGCGCGGGTTGGTCCGCCGTGGACGCCGCCGATGCGGATATCATCATCATCAATTCCTGCGGATTCATCGAAAGCGCCAAACAGGAATCGATCAATGCGGTCCTCCTCTGGCGCAAGCGTTATCCCGATAAAAAAATCCTCCTCGCCGGCTGCCTGGCCCAGCGTTACGCCAAAGAACTCGCCGAGTCCCTCCCGGAGGCGGACAGGCTTTTCGGCAATGCGGATCTTGGCGGAATAGTTGAGGCGGCACAGTGCGCCATGGGTGTGGAATTGGCGGAACCGCCGTCGAAACTTCCTGCGGCGGGGGATGGTCGGCGGCCCCTGCTTTCGCTTCCCGGTTCGGCTTATGTCAAAATTAACGAGGGCTGTAATAACCGCTGTACCTTCTGTTCCATTCCGCTGATCCGTGGTCCGCTCCGCAGCCGCAGTATTGCGGATGTGCTCGCCGAGTGCCGGGAACTGCTGGGGCGGGGCATCAGGGAACTGTGCCTTATCGGGCAGGATATCGGCTCCTATGGCAAGGATTTTTCGGGGGGCCAAAGTATACTTCCGGATCTGCTGGAAGCCCTCTCTGAACCGGAGGGTGATTTTTGGGTGCGGCTGCTTTACATCCACCCGGATAATTTCCCCCTGCCCATTTTGGATATTATGGAGCGGGACAAAAGGTTCCTTCCCTATTTCGATCTTCCCTTTCAACATGGTTCCGAAAAAATCCTTGCCGCCATGAACCGCCGGGGCAATGCGGCGGCCTATCTCTCTCTGATCGAAACAATCCGGTCCCGGCTTCCCGATGCGGTGATACGGTCAACCTTTTTGTTGGGCTTCCCCGGCGAGGCCGATGAGGATTTCCGGGCCCTGTTGGATTTTCAGGACAAGGCGCAGCTTGACTGGCTTGGCTGCTTCACCTATTCGCGGGAGGAGGACACCCCGGCTTATGCCATGAAGAACCGGGTGTCCAAGAAGCTTGCGGCGGAACGGAAGCGCATGGTCGAGGAACGGCAGATAAGCATCACTGAAAAGCAGATGGATCGTTTTGTGGGCAGGGAATTTGATGTGCTGGTGGAAGAAGCGGTGGATGAAGAAGATGGCCTTTACCTGGGGCGGCTTTTCTGTCAGGCCCCGGAGGTGGACGGCGCGGCGGTAATTAACAGTGATCGGAATTTAGCGCCCGGCGCCTTTGTCCGGGGCAGGGTTACCGGCCGGGCGGGGTTTGATCTGGAAGTGGTGCTAATCAGCTAAAGCCTTACCTTATTTAGCTGCACGCTGATGACCCCCATGCCCCGGTATACCGGAACTTTAAGTTTATTATAATTGCCGGGGACTCCTTTGCCGCCGTAACCGCTTAAGGCAATATTTTCCAGCGGCATACCAAAGGCGCCGAAATCCAGCTTGCCGTTCCCGTTCGCGTCCTGATGGCCTGACACGACGCACTCCCCTTCGGGTATGAGCATTTCTACGCGGATAGTTTCCCCTGTGCTCTCAATCCACAGGGACTGGTCGATGGGGCCTTTCCCGTTCCGGTATGAATCGGCGCTGTAATATATGGCTACAAACACCCTGCCCCCACCGGGTATGACGCCCTGGAATTCTATCATCACCGGAATATCTTCGGCATAGAGCGCCACCGCACAAAACATCAGGAAAACTCCCGGAAAAATAAAGGCTTTTTTCATTATATTTTATTTCGCTGATTATTCATAATTTGTCAAGGCACATAGTCCCGAATCTGTTCGAGTCCTGTCACAGCATCCTCCAGGGGAAAATATTCAAGCCCCGTAAGGCCCGCATAGCCCGCTTCGTCTATCGCCTTGAAAATGTTCCGGTAATCAAGTTCCCCGGCAAAAAGTTCATGCCTGCCGGGAGTCCCCGCCGCATGGAAATGTCCAATCCGGAAAATATTCGCCGTGATGCGGCGGATGATGTCCCCCTCGGTAATCTGCTGGTGGTAGATATCAAAGAGGAGCTTGATGTTTTTGCTCCCTACTTCGTCAACCAGTTCAAAGCCTTCGTCGGAAGATTCAAGAAAAGTACCGATATGATCGATGCGGCCGTTCAGGGGTTCTATCAGCAGTGTGATGTTGTTTTCCTCAAGCAGGGGCGCCACCGCCCGCAGGCCCGCAGCAACGGATTTATGCTGAAAGGTCCGTACCGTCCCGGTATCGTTTCCCACCTGGGAAATCAGTATCTTGTTGCCCAGCTTTTTTGCAACGGCAATGGATTCCCTCAGCCCCTCAAGGTAAGCCGGGCGCTGGCCGGGATCGGTCAAGCTGATGAAGCGGGTGCAGAAGGCGGTGCAGTTGAGCTCCAGAACATCCGCCTTTTTTCGCAGGGCGTCGATATCCCGGTCCCACCAGCCCCAAAATTCGTAAGCCCGGAATCCTGCGGCCTTGACCCCCTCAAGTGCGGTGTCCTGATTCAGGCCCTTGAACACCGCATCAATACATACTGAAAATTGCACGGCAATCCTTCCTTAAGATATATCATGCAGCAAAAGCCGATAGTCCTCAATGCTTGCCGCATGGACCAGTTTGTTCCGCAGCCCGGCCCCGCCCGCAGTACCCTGGGTTCCTTTAGAACCTTTGGTGTAGGCGCAGAAATGTTTCCGCATCTCAAGGCAGGCCGGTTTTTCCCCAATGTCGGCGGCAAGCCGTTCCAGGTGACGGAACCCTATGGCGATCCGTGCCGCCGCACCGGGCGGAGTATATGAACCGGTGGTAAGAAAGGCGCGTGTAGTTGAAAAAATGAAGGGGTTCCCCATGGCTCCACGGGCGAACATCACTGCGGCGCAGCCGGTTTCCCGGAGCATCCGTTCAGCGTCTTCCGGGGTATAAAGATCACCGGAGCCGGTCACCGGGACCGGCAGACGGCTTGCCAGATCCGCAATCAGGGACCAGTCGCTTTTGCCGCCGTAGCCCTGGGCCCGTGTCCGGGGGTGAAGGCTCACCATGGCGGCCCCCGACTCAACGGCAATCCGGGCACATTCCCGGTAGTTGATGGAGCCGTTGTCCCAGCCGGATCGAATTTTAATCGTCACTGGGACGCCCCCTAGGTGTTCCTGTGAGGCGCGGACCATCGCTTCCACCACCCGGCCCAAATTGTCGGGATTTTTCATCAGCGCAGAACCCGCCCCGGTTTTAATCACCTTGGGCACCGGACAGCCGCCGTTTATGTCCACCACAGCGGGTTTCCACCGGGCCAGCAGCGCCGCCCCCGCCGCCATCCGCTCGCTTTCCGCACCAAAAAGCTGAATGGCGTAGTGTTTTTCGTTATCCGCCCGGCGGAGCAGGACGCTCACCGGGGACGGATCATCCATCGGCTTCATATCGGGCCGTCCACGGATGACCGATTCAGCGGAAATAAGTTCCGTAAAGCTAAAGTCCGCCCCTTCATCAATGCAGAGCGACCGGTAAGCCCGCCCGGTATACCCCGCCACCGGCGCGAGAAAGAGGTTGCCGGGCAGGGAGAGGGAGCCAATATTTACAGGATGATATAGATTCATTTCAATTAAGAATATAACCACAGAGGGACTTTAGTCCCAAGACACGGAGGATACACAGATATCACAGAGGAAGATAAATCAAATTTTATTTCTTCTCTGTGTTCTTCTCTCTGTGTCCTGGAACCTTCGGTTCCTTGTGGTTTCTCCTTTTCTTCGATCTTATTCCGCAGGCAGCCCAAAGAACCGGTTCGAATTCTCCCAGAGCTGGGCGGACAGGGCCTCTTCATCCATTTCTACCATGTCCGCGAGGAAACGGGCGGTCATGGGGAGGTATTTGGGCATGTTCCGCTTGCCCCGGTAGTCCGCAGGAACCATGAAAGGGCTTTCGGACTCGATAAGGATACGGTCCAGGGGCAGCACTTTAATGGTCTCGTGGAGATTCCGGGCGTTCCGGTAGGTTAGATTCCCCGCAAAGGAGAAGTAGAGGTTCAGCTTGAGTGCCTTTTTGGCGTATTCGGCATCCTCGGAGTAGCAGTGGAGCACCCCGCCCTTGGGGGGCAGCCGGTCCCGGAGGATGTCCAGCACATCGTGGCCCGCGTCCCGGTTGTGGACGATCACCGGCATATTGAGCTTGTTGGCCATATCAAGCTGGGTGATAAAAAGTTCAACCTGGGAATTTTTGTCCCCGAACCGGCGGTAGTAATCCAGACCGATCTCCCCCACGGCGACCACCCGTGGCAATTGGGCGCTCTGTTCGATGATCTGGGCCCAGTCCTTGCCGGGGTTCTGCACCTCCGAAGGGCTCACCCCCACCGCATGGTACACATTGGAGGCGGACTTGAGATTATCGTAAACCGTGGTAAAATCATGGAGGCTATTGCAAATAGACACGATCCGGGTGACAGAAGCCTGGCGGGCTTCCTGAATGACAATGAGCTGCTCAATGGGGTCATCAACAATGAGGCCCAAGTGGGCGTGAGTATCAAAATATTGCATGGCTTAGTCCAAAAGAAAGGAATTCGTTTTTTTTCCCAAACTGGATAATCATATAATAACACGGATTTTTCAGGCCGTCAAGAAAAGACCGAAAGAATTTTACTTGAAAGGCGGCGCTTTCGTTTCCGGGAGAATTTTATTCAGCTACCGTATTTATAGAGGCGGAATTGTCTAAAGGGAATTGGGTTTCCAGCCCTTTTACCACCGACAGGGCGACTTTTTTACCCTCATTGTTCAGTTTATCGACCTCTACGGCCACTTCCAGCGCTTCCGGCGAACAGGTTGAATATTCCCGTTCCTGGCCGGTCACGAGGTATTCCACGGAAGTATGCAAGGAATCGGCTATTCTGATCGCCTGATCTGCCCGTGGGAAGGACTTTTGAATCCTCCAGGTTGAAAGGGTTGATTGTTTGATATTTGTCTTCAGGATGACCGGAAGATCTTTCTTTGTCAGACTTTTATACCGCTTCCAGAAAGTCTCCGCATCATATTCATCCATAACTTAATTATCGGGCTTGAAAATTCTGTTTTTTGTGAAGATGCGCTTGACAGTATCGATTTTTCGATATATATCATAATTATCGTAAATACGATATAATTTTAGGAGGTTCTACAATGAAGAACGGAAAAATGATTCTTGGGGGAATGGCGGTGTTGTTACTGGCATTCGGATTGGTGTTTACCGCATGTGACACCGGCGGAGGCAGCGGCGGTAGCGGAGGTACTAGCGGCGACAATTCGACAAAATTTGAGGGAACATGGACGGCAAGTTGGGGTAATGCGACTAACGGAACATCAACATATGTCTTTTCTGGTTCTACATATACAGATACCAAGACTGCTGGTACAGGTGATACAAATTCTTGGACCCGAAGCGGCACATTTACTTATACCGACACACAAATTACATTTACCCGTACTAGTCCTAGTGCCGGAGAAATGGTTAAATCGTATACTCTTGTCGGGGACAGCCTAAACCTTGTCAGCATAAGCGGTGGCGGTAATCAGGGCACATACACAAAACAATAAGGTATAAGTAACGCAGGGGCGGCTGCCACCGAATTCATAATAATCCCCGATGCCGGCCCGGTTTAGCAATAGACCGGGCTTTTTTTGTGCACCCGGCATGGGCAGTAATGGTTTGTTGAAAGATCGCAGTTGTTATGGTATATTTGGGAAAAAGGATACCATGATGCCATTGCCGCTGGAAGCCCCCTATTATACATACGCTGATTTTCTTAAATGGGACGAAGGTGAACGGGCCGAGATTATTGACGGGGAAGTCTTTATGCTTGCGACTCCTGATCTGACCCATCAGATAATAAGCAGGGAGCTATTTCTTCAAATTGCTGCATTTTTGAACGGAAAACCCTGTCAGCCTTTCTTTGCACCCGTTTCCGTCCGTCTGCACCCGGCGGCGGACAATAGCGATGATACCGTATTCGAACCGGATATTATTGTGGTATGCGATCCCTCCAAACTGGATAAACGGGGCTGTAACGGCGCGCCGGATATGGTTATCGAGATACTCTCCCCTTCCACCGCCCGGCGCGACAAAGTGGTAAAGTTCAACAAATATCAGGAGGCCGGGGTCCGGGAATACTGGATTGTAGACCCGGACACCCAATCCGTCCAGATTTGCGTCCTTGAAAATGGCCGGTACATCCTTTCTTCCTACGACGACACCGGAACCGCTCCGATCACGGCGCTGCCGGGCTGCGAGATAGACCTAAGGACGGTTTTTGCCGGGTAATAGATACGGAGGAGATAATAGAAGAAGTAAAACGGGTGCATGATCCGGATGCGATGACGGCCTGTTCTACCGTTTCATTCTGCCTCCCCTTGCAAAAAAAATATTCTGTATTACAATTAAACTAATCTTATAGAGGAATATTATGCGAAAAAAGTTTTTAGTGTTTGTTGCGGCTTTATCGTTTTTTGGATTAGGCGCATGCGTATCAGCAGGCAAGGCTATTGATGCCGCCCACAATTCAAGGAACAGCGTGAACTGGGATGGTGTTTATAGGGGAGTAATACCGGCGGCGGATGGGCCGGGTATCAATGTTGAGATAACTTTGGGCTTAGACGGGACATATAGTATGAGTTATGAATACATTGACCGATTCGATGCGAGCTATACCGTAGAGGGGACCTTTCAGTGGAATGATGCCGGAAGCGCCATCACACTGGATGTCAAGGATATGCCCCCGCATTATCAAGTCGGCGAAAACATCCTGATCCAATTGGACATGGCCGGGAAAAAGATAACCGGCGCTCTTGCCGATAACTATATCCTGAAAAAAATCCTTGAGTAAAAACAGGTAATAGGCGCGGCATCAAGCCTCTTATAATGGCAACGCGGAGGCTTGACGATGTTCAAATTTTCGTGACATACTGGAAAAATGAACAATCAGGGTGATACAGAGGTGTGTGAATGCAGGCCGTAATTCTGGCGGCGGGCATGGGCAGCCGTCTGGGGAAGTATACCGCCAATAACACCAAGTGTATGCTTTCCGTCAACGGCAAAACTCTGATTGAACGGGCGCTTGATGCTCTGGACAGTGCCGCCGTGACCAAGTGCGTCATCGTGGTGGGCTATCAAAAAGATAACCTGATGAATTTTGTCGGCCCCCGGTATAAAAATATCGACATTACCTACATAGCCAATGATGTGTACAATAAAACCAACAACATCTATTCGTTATACTTGGCACGGGAGTATCTTCTACAGGATGATACCCTGCTGTTGGAAAGTGATTTGATCTTTGAAGACCGTATCATTGCTGATCTGATCCAAAACCCGGAGCCGACCCTGGCGGTGGTGGCGCCATACGAATCGTGGATGGACGGTACGGTGGTTCAAATCACAGAAGACAATATTATTACCAATTTTATTCCAAAAAAATCTTTTAACTACCACGAAAAAGAGTCTTACTACAAGACGGTCAATATTTACAAGTTTTCCCGCGATTTTCTGCGGACTTCCTACGTGCCTTTTCTGGAAGCCTATTCCCAGGCCATGGGTAATAACGAATATTACGAACAGGTTCTGCGGGTGATTACCACCCTTGATAAAAACGAGTTAAAGGCACTGGTACTGCGTGATCAGAAATGGTACGAAATTGATGATGTGCAGGACAAGGACATTGCGGAAACCATCTTCAGTAATACTGCGGATGAAACCTTAAAGCTGATAAGCCGCCGCTACGGCGGTTACTGGCGTTTCCCAAAACTGCTTGATTTTTGTTATTTGGTTAACCCCTGTTTTCCCACAGAACAGATGCGAAACGAGATGAAGGCCTATTTCGATGAACTTTTGACCGAATACCCCTCCGGCCTGAATGTGCAGAACCTCCTTGCGGGGAAGCTCTTTGATGTTGATGAGGCGAACATCCTCACCGGTAACGGCGCGGCGGAACTGATCCGGGCGGCGGCGCCCCTGATTAAGGGAACCGTTGGTGTCATCTATCCCACCTTTAACGAATACCCCGAAAGTCTGGGGGATAATGCAGTGATTGTGCCGCTCTATCCCCCGAACGCACCGAAAAACATGGCCTATACCGCCGACGATCTCATCGAATGGTCAAAACAGTGTGACACCATGATACTCATCAATCCCGATAACCCTTCGGGTAATTACATCCCCTGCGCAGATCTTCTGCGGCTTCTGGAAATATTGAAACAGCAAAATAAAGCTTTGCTTCTTGATGAATCTTTTATTGATTTTAGTGACGCCGAGGAAAATGGTTCCCTGCTGAGTCAAAATGTGCTGGAACAGTATCCAAAACTCATTATTGTTAAAAGTTTGAGTAAGAGTTACGGTATCCCCGGCATACGCCTTGGGGTCCTGGCCTGCGGCGATACGGCCCTGATCAAAAGCATCCGCAAAAATATGCCGATATGGAATATCAATTCCTTTGCCGAATATTTTTTGCAGATAATCGGCAAGTATCAGAAAGACTACCGTAAAGCCTGTCAGTCTATTGTTCAGGAACGCCGCCGCTTTAAGGCCGAACTTGACCAGACCGGCCTGTTTGAAGTATATCCCTCGCAGGCAAACTATTTTCTCTGCCGTTGTTCCGGAAATTTTACCGCCGGGGAACTGGCAAAATATCTGCTGGAACAGCACGCTATTTTTATCAAGGACCTTGCCGGAAAGAACGGCATCCCCGGCGAGGAGTGGCTTAGGCTTGCTATTCGGGATCAGGCGGATAATGAAGTGCTGATAGAGAGATTGTATCAGTTTAAGAAATACGTATGTGAAAATAAGTTAGTATCCCCCCGTAATATCTAGTACACTGAACACCCCCAAGCCCCTGAGCCGGGTGAAGGGGATGCGAACCATTGATACCCTGCTGGATGTGGTGATTGCCGCCGGTATCAACGAGATTTACATCGTCCGGGGCTATTTGGGGGAACAGTTCGATCAGCTTTTGTACAAATATCCTTCTATACGATTTGTGGAAAATCCCCTGTACAACGAGACGAACAACATTTCTTCCGCCCTCCTATGTGTTTGATTCGTTGCGAGGGGTACATACCCCGCCCCTTGGGGCGCTTAAAAATGGTATGTACCCCGAGTCAAACCACCTTATGAGAACAACATACCCCGCTGCTTGCGGCGGGGTATGTTGATTCGGACCTGTTTCTGCATAATCCCGCATTGATCGCCAAGTACCAATACACCAGTAACATCCTTGGG
>BNUT01000085.1 GCA_025997555.1 Spirochaetia bacterium | reverse complement strand
TACTATAGAAGAAACTTGATCATTTAATACAACAGACTGCGGCTGAACCATAGTTTACCCCCTTTTGGAAAGATACTACTAAAACTATAGCACATCCGGGGAAATCTGTCAAGCATTTCCCAAACTTTTCAGCCCCCCAATAATCACCTCCCCAACCACGGCAATGTCCTCTGCGGTAAAGGCGAACACAAAGTTATCATCAAAAAGCATCTGCGCCGAGGGGGGGAATTCATCGTCCGCCCCCCAGAGGATGATGCTGACAAAGAGGCCGTTCAAAAATTCAAAGCGATAGCCCGCATCTCCCGTACGCATTGCCTCCGCCCGGAGTTGGGAGTTTTTTTCCATAAGATTCTTAAAGGCCGGAATATCCTTTCCAAAACTCATGGCGCAGCGTTTAAGACAACGGCCCTCAAAGTTCCGATAATACACATTCCCCCAGGGGATTTCATTATAAGAAAGCTGCTTGCCCTGGGCGGGAAAGTATTTCCCCTCGCAGAGGTAGCGCAGAAAAAGGATGTTCTCGTAGGGGCTTTTTACCGTTTTCTCCTCATTGTCCAACAGAGCAAATTCCGGGTATAAAGCGCGGTGTTCCTTTCCCAAAATGCGGAGGGAAAAGGCCGATTCCTTTTCATCAAATAAAAGATTGCAGCGATTGGCTATTTCTTGTGGGGTCAGGTTTTTATACAGCCCCGCATAATGTTCCAGGGGCTTGCGGTTTTTCTGATCCCTGTCATAGGAATCGAAGAAGGATTTATTATCCATTTTCAACCCCGGCAAAAAAATCACCGTTGGTGTGGGGCAGGAAACAGGCAGCGACAAATTCATCCATATAGCCGGGATGGGTGGAAAGCTCCAGATAGGTCATCCCCCGGCCGATTTTGGCGATCATTGCCCCGGCGTTGCGGGCGGTGAGCATGGCGTAGGCCCCGTGCAGGGAACTGTTGCCGATATAGTGGTACTTTTCGGCAGGAAGATTGGGAAACATCCCGATGCGGATAGCCTGCCGCATGTTGATGCCGCCCCCGATGCCCCCGGCGACATACACGTCATCAATGGCCTCCGGCCCAAGGTCCAAAACCGCCAGCATGGTTCTAATGGCGGAAAAAATTGCCCCCTTGGCGCGGATAAAATTGTCAATATCCGCCTCTGAAAGGGCGACTTCCCGGCCATTGGCGGAATCTTCCGCAAAGGCCGCGACATAACTGGCGCCTCCCCATTGGTCCCGGCGTACCCGTTTCCCTTCCCTGATGAATTTCCCCCGTGCGTCAATAATGCCGCAGCGGAACAATTCCCCGATAAGGTCGATAAGGCCCGAACCACAGAGTCCGGCAGACTTTTGGTCCGCTGCGCCGATGATGGTCAAGGCGGGTTCCATGGTGTCCGCATCGACGATGCAAGCCTCGATTGCGCCGTCGGTGGCCCGCATACCGCAGCTAATGTCCCCCCCCTCAAAGGCGGGTCCGGCGGAACAGGCGCAGCTCATCAGAAATTCCGAATTCCCCAGAGCCAGTTCCCCGTTGGTTCCCAGATCGATAAACAGGGAGAGGGTTTCCTTTTTGAACAGCATGGACGCAAAAACCCCGGCGGTAATATCCCCCCCCACATAACTGCCGATGGCCGGGGCAACGAGTACCTCCGCATCGGGGTGGACCCCCAGGTTCAGGTCAGCGCTTCTGAGGGGGCCGCTTTCAAAAAAGGCCGGTACATAGGGCTCCAGCCGGAGGTATTCCGGGTTCACCCCCATAAAAAGATGGGTCATGGTGGTGTTTGCCGCCACTGTCACCCGGTAAATACTTTCCGGCAAAAGCCCGGCGGCTTTGCTCATGTCCCGGATCAGGGGGGCCACGCATTCCTCAGTCACCGCCGAGCGCAGCCGTTCAAGGCCGCCGGGGCGGCCGCTTTCGATGATGCGACTGATCACGTCCGCGCCATAGCGGATCTGGCCGTTCCCGGCGGACCCGGTGGTCAGGATTTCCCCGGTCAAGAGGTCCACCAGCAGGACGGACACGGTGGTGGTGCCGATGTCGATGGCCAGACCGGCGATCACCGGCGCCGGGGAAGCGTTGGCAGGGAACACGTCCATAATGGCGATCCCCGTTTTCGTCCCCGGCTCCCGGCGCAGCAAAACCGTAAGGGAACCACCGCCGGATCGCAGGGTCTGAGGAAGTTTCCGCAGGGCATGGAGACTGAAGTTGATGTTGTCCTCAACGGAGGTTTCCGGCTCCGGTCCGGTAAGTGCAATTTTCCGCAGCAGCCGTTCCCGGTCCGCCATGCCGTTCCCGCCTTCGGGTTTTTCAATTTCTATATTGATGAATTCCAGGCCGCTGTCCTTTTCAAGACCCATGGCCCGCAGTTCCTTTCGCAGATTTTCGAAAATCTTCCCTTCCCGGACTGAGCCCTTGCCGCTTACCTTTATCCGGCTCCGGTAGGCCCCGGCCTGCGCCGGGATCTGCACAACCACATCCGATACAGCCACGCTTGCACAGGCCAGACGATACCCCTGTGCAAATTCTTCAGCCGGAATATGCCGGGTCGGTTCGCCCGTGACTGAACCTTCCAGCAGTTTTACCCGGCATTTTCCGCAGGTACCGTTTCCCGCGCAGGGAGCGTCCAATGCCACGTTTGCCTTTTTTGCGGCGTCAAGGAGGGATTCGCCAAAGGAGGCGAAAATGCTCACATCTTCGCCTCCTTCAACTTTAAAGAGTACCTTGCATTGCTTATCGTCCATTACGTCCTACATAATGGCGGGCATGGCGAAGGCCGGATGTTTCCTCTCCTGAAGGAAGGCAAGTACCGCTTCCGATTCCGTGGCTATCGATTCATCACAGATCATGTCCGCAAAATTGTCGATCCCATAGAGATCTTTGGCGGTTTTGTTCAGCTTCTTCGAAATATCGGTTTTCAGTTCCTTGGGCATCCAGACGATGCGGCCTATGCCGCCCTCGGCGCTGACGAATTTTTTGGAGGCGATAAAATGCCTGCCGTGGCCCATAAAGCCCGGTGTCTGCACCCCGCCGCCGGTCATGGAGGCCAACTCGCCGAAGGTCATCCCTGTGGGGGTGACGCCCTGGTATTCCCGGTTGACCACCACCACCCCGTTTGCTTCAGGCAAGATTCCGCAGATGCACTCGAAGCAGCCGCAACTGGTCATGGGATCTTCCATGATCGAGTAGAGGGTTACGTTGCCCACGGAACCGTGGGTAGCGGATTCCACCGCCTTGTTCACCGAGTCGTAGGCCCCCTTCTTTGCATCCTTGAGCCCTTCCTTGGAGATGGGCTGGCAGGGTCCGGTGGGGGTCAGCTCCTTGGTGGCGCTGGCGTCCAGCCAGGAAACGGCGCCGCAAAGTCCCAGCCGTTCCGGGGTAATGACGCAGCAGTGGGCCGGCGCAAAGGACTGACAGAGGATACAACTGTAAAAACAGTCCACGCTCTCGTCGGTCATGGATGCCAGCCGGGAATCCCGTGCCTCGTATTTGGGGAGGGCTTCTTTTTCCAGAATTTCCTTGGCCTGCTTTTCATCGGTCACCAGGGTCACCTGACACTTGTCAACCACGGTTCCGAATTCGTCCATCACCATGGCGTAGATCACTTCCCCCAGGTCCTTGAGCTTTAAGCCTTTGGAGAGGGCTTCCTTGCTCACCCGGATGCGGAAGAGGTTCCGCTGGCCCGTGTGCATCGCCCCTTCAATGTAGTTGAACCAGTGATGAATCCGCCGTTCCAACACAGGCTCAAAATCGACCCGCATCTTGGCTCCCGACACTTCCACATAGGTCGCCAATGCCATATTCAGCGGGGAGGATGCGTTGATCTCGTCTCCGATAATTGTAATTTTGTGATCCTCGATGGCGGCGGCGTCCTTCATAACCACCAGCTCGGCGGTGGTGTTTTTATCGGAAGTGAATTCCACCGCCATGTCGGGCCGGCGGATAATCTCCCCTTCAAAAGCCGCAGCAAAGGCCACGGGGATGGCGATTTCCTTTACCTTGATTTTGATCTTCCGCAGTTCCAAAGAGCGCTTCACGGTCTTGTCGTAATCGGTCACCGATTCCAGCGCGCCGGGGATCTGCAAATCCCCCAAATCCTGATCGACGATGACCGGGAAGCCCAGAGCGATTGCACCGGCGCCAACGGAAACCACCACTTCGTTCAGGGGGCCAAAGGTGTTCACAAATGCGGGAACCCGTTCCTTGGTATAGGCCAGGAGCCCCGGCAGATCCCCCTCTTTTACGTTCCCAAAGATCAGCGCCGCGCGGATAGCAACGGTAACCACGTGGATCGCCGCAGTCACGTCATAGCCCAGGGGCACCACCCGGAATTCCAGGCCCATCTTGACCCCGGTGGCCGCAGCCTGATCGATCACCTTACCGATAAGGAAGGTGAGGATGCCCTTGCTCTGGTAGTCCTTGACCACCTTTGCCACCGAGGCGGGATCGGCCGCTTCGCCCAGCACCACCGCCACGCCGGGGATGTCCCCGGTAACCAAGGGCACACCCAGGGACCGGATCACCGGGTCGGGCACAAAGCCGATACCGGGGCCGTCCTTGTAGGGATTGCCCTCAAGGTATTTCAAGCCTTCGATAATTTCCGCGCCCACCGCAGTTGCCAGCCCCGCATTCAGGGCATCCCCAAGATCTTCCTTGTTGGTGATCAGGCTCTTGAGCACCCCCACGCAGGCGGGAAGGGTTCCCAGGGTTTCCACCTTTACCCCCGTGGCGCTGAATATGGTGGGAAAAAAGTAAGCCGTATCGGGAAAGGCAATCTTTCGGTCCGCACCGTATTTTTTAATTGCATCATTCACCGCGCCTTCGGTCAGCCCCGCCACGGCGTTTGAACCCGCATAAATCAAATCAGTCAAAGCACCCATAACATCCCTCCATAATTCACTATGAACTTGGCCTTCTTCATGAAGGTCTTTAAAATCGCTACAGTTCCAGTTTCTTTATGATTTCTCCCAGGGCTTGCCGCACCGGGGTAGTTTCCGGCATTTTTACCAACGGGGTCCCGGCGGAATCGTACTCGTACACCAGCGGGTCTTGGGGAAGCACCCCAATAAGAGAAAGATGCTGGGTCTCGATCTCTTCAGTGATGCCGCTGTTCAGCTTTCCTTCGGGGGCGCGGTTCACGATGAGCCCAACTTTTTTTACTTTCAGGTCCAGCTCATCTATCATTTCGGCGATCCGGCCTGCCGCCTGAATACCCCGCCGTGAGCAGTCGCTTACCAGAAGGATCAGGTCCACGGGCGGCAAAATCCCCCGGCTGATATGTTCCAGTCCCGCTTCATTATCCACAATAAGGTAATGGTAATTTTGATAGTATTTTTTAAGCTGCTCCCGCAGTATATCATTCACAAAACAATAACAACCCTTGCCCTGGGTCCGGCCCATTACCAGCATATCGTAGTTATTTTCTTCGACCAAAGCGGAGCTGAACCGGAAATCCATGTATTCCTGTTTCGACATCCCCGGCGGGATGGGGTTTACCTCTTCCAGCTCCGACCGGGCGATCTCTTCCCGAATATCCCCCAGGGAGACCGGTTTTTCCACCCCCAGCACTTCGTTAAGGTTGGAATTGGCATCCGCATCCACCGCCAGAATCGGCCCCTTACCGGACTTAACCAGATGATCCAGAAACAAGCCGCACACCGTGGTTTTTCCGGTGCCGCCCTTACCGGCCATTGCGATACTATAGGTCATTCTCTAATGGTACTCCTGTCCTGCCCTCTCGTCAACATTATTCTTTGCCTTGCACATGCAGCGGCCGCCCCGCCCGGAGGCGGCCCTTTTTTGTGTTTTTTTCGCCATTTTCGATCCAAAACCGCCACTCAGCGCCCTATATATATGAGTAACATGGCTCACTATTATTGGCTTTGCTCTGTTTTTACGATATATTTTAATCAGGAGTAGACTATGGCGACAGCTCAATACGAAGCCGAAAGCCCGGCGACCTTTGAGAAGGTCTGGGAGATGTTTCAGGAGATAGGCCGGAAACAGGCGGAGACGGCCCGGCGAATGGAAGAGACAGACCGGCGGATGAAGGAGACAGACAAAAGGGTCGGGGAACTTACCAACCGGTACGGGGAAATTTCCGAGCACATGATTATCCCGAACCTGAAACTCAGTTTTAACACCTTGGGCTACACCTTTGAGAAATGCAGCTCCGATACGAAAATTGAGGACTTTGAACACGGCATATTCGCCGAAGCCGACGCTTTTCTGGAAAACAGCGGCTGCGTCATGGTCGTTGAAATAAAAACAAAGCTGAGAACCGACGACATAGACGACCACGTTAAACGTATGGAGAAGTTCCGCGCCCATGCGGACTTCCATAAGGACACACGGAAATATTATGGCGCTATTGCGGGCCTCCTGATGAGCCAAAGCGAAAAAACCTACGCCCTGAAGAAAGGTTTCTATGTTCTGGAACCAATAGGAGAAACCTTTACCATCACCACCCCGACAGGGCCTGGTGCGCCTAAAGCGTGGTAGAGCAACAGGGGATGACAAGTCCGTATACCATTACCCTTATTTCCCCCAGCGGAGAACAAAAAATTTCTGTCTCAGGAAAAAGGGACTTGCTCCGGGAACTGCATAATGCGGGAATCTACCTACCGGCCATCTGCGGCGGACAGGGGAGCTGCGGAAAATGCCGGGTCCGTCTCATTTCCGGTTCCTTGCCTGTCTCGACAGCGGATCGGGCCTGTTTTTCGGAAACAGAACTGAATGAAGGATACCGCCTTGCCTGCGCCGCCTTGCCCGCTTCAAATATTACCGTGGAAATCCCGGAAACAGGGGAAGATGATTTTTCCGGCCTTAGTGGTTTTGAACAGATTGACCCCTTGCCTTTCGGCGGAATGTTGTACTCAGGCGAAGGGGTCGGCTCCCGGTATGCCATAGCCGTCGATATAGGCACCACCACCCTTGCGCTGGCTTTGGCGGATCTGCGGACCGGAAAAATCGCAGGCCGCCTTTCCGTTGTAAACAAGCAGCGGGAATTCGGCGCTGATGTCATATCCCGCATCCAGCGGGCAAATGCCGGAGACCTGTCCGCATTAAGCCAATGTGTACGCAGTCAGATCGCCTGCGGCATAAGCGCCCTTTGTCATGACGCGCAGGTGGACCCGCAGGATGTCGGCAAAATAGCCGTCACGGGGAACACCACCATGCTCCATCTCTTGTTAAACCTCAGCTGCGACACCCTGGGACGCGCTCCTTTTACCCCGGTGACACTGGACATGGGGTTCTTCACTTATCGGGAACTTTTTGCGGGGGATCTCTCCGATGCATCACCGGACTGTGAAACGCCGGACTGCGAAGTTGTCATCCTGCCCGGTATTTCCACTTATGTAGGGGCGGATATCACCGCAGGGATACTCTTTGCGGGGCTGCTTTCCCCAAGGGAAAAGCTTCACAAAAGTGCGGAGCCCACAGTTCTTATTGACATCGGCACCAATGGCGAAATGGTTTTGGCCCATGAAGGGAAACTCCTCTGTACCGCTACTGCGGCGGGCCCCGCCTTTGAGGGGGGTAATATCCTCTGGGGAACCGGCAGCGTACCCGGCGCCATATCACGGGTCGGTTTCCGGGACGGAAAATTTGAAATCGCCACCATCGGCAACCGGCCCCCGGTGGGCATCTGCGGGTCCGCCGTGGTTGATACGGTCTATCAGGGGCTTAAACAGGGTTACATTCTTTCTAGCGGGAGGTTCAGCGAAAAACTTGAGAAAAATGAAATTTTCCTGGCAAAATCCCCGAATGGGCAGAATATCGTTTTCTGTCAAAAGGATGTCCGGGAATTGCAGCTGGGAAAAAGCGCCATCCGCTCCGGCCTGGACGCCCTCCTCAACCACGCGGGCCTTGGTTACCATGATATACAAAAACTCTATATCGCCGGGGGCTTCGGTTTTAACCTCAACCTGGAAAGCTGCGCCGGGATCGGGCTTATCCCGGCAGCGTTGGCGTCCAAGGTTTCCCTTATCGGAAACAGCGCCCTGGGGGGAGCCGTCATGTACCTGCTCAATAACAATACAAAAAAAGATTTACTGCAAATCACGGAACAGGCCGAAGAATTCAGCCTTCCCACGGACGACTATTTTAACGAAAATTTTATCACAAATTTGGATTTTGAAAATCAACAAACCCCGCCGCGAGCAGCGGGGTTTGTACCCCTCGCAACGAATCAATTTGATTAATTTGACTTTCTACGGACACCGCCCTATAATTTTCCCATGGCAGATCATAACAGGGCAGCAGGAAGCGCCCACGGGGAAAGCCCACGGGTGATGAAAAAATACGAACGAATCCGGAGGGTTATGAATTCCTGCGATAATAACCAAATGCGGGATATAGATATCCAGGAGATTGAAACTGATGATGTGGACGCGGCGGTAAAGGAATTCTGTGTCGGGAAGGAAGTGCGCTGCGAAAAAACCGTCAAGAACGATGGCGCCGTGATTTTTGACATTTGTACCGATGGGCTGGAACAGCGGATCACCTACACGGAACTTACGGAGTAGCCCGGCCTCTCGGTCTTCATTCCCCTATTTTTTTTCTTTTTGTTGACGGCTCCGGCCTGACGTGGTATACTAGCATAGTTATTAACAAAGGCGGAGGTTACCATGAGCGAAATACTTGACATTGCAACAAAGAAGAAACGTATCGAAGCAAACTGTCGGCTTGAATATCTTGATGAAGTGCCCTTCCACATCGAAGTGGGTCCCATGCACATGGCGACTAAAGAATTTCTTGACAATCCTGATGCGGAAATAAAATGGGCCGAAGAACATGCCCGCAAAAAGGAAGGGGTCTACGATTACGGCTTCCCCAACATCAAGCCAAATCAGGGGATCAACATTATTGCCGCAGCCTTTGGCTGTGAGTGTAAGGCGAATGACGAAGCCGATCCTTGGGTCACCCCCCTCATTCGGGAGGAAAATGCCGAGGATGTGAATAAACTTAAAGTACCGGACCCGGTGAATCACCCCGTTTTCCAAAAGGCGTGGAGACACATCGAAGCCCTGCAAAAAAAATCCTCCATCCCCCTGCGAGTGGTCAATGTGCCCTCACCCCTGGTAACCGCCTCCCTTATCTGGGATTATACTTCCTTTATCGAAGCGACACTGACCTATCCTGAAGAGGTGCATGTTCTTCTGGAGAAAGTTACCGAAGCAACCATCGGCTACGTCAAGGAACAGTTCAAACGGATCAGCAACTTCTACAGCATAAGTCACGAGATGTGGCATGTTCCCAAGTCATTGGGCATCCGGGTCAGCGATGACACCGCCGCCCTGCTCTCCCCGGACCTGTACCGGGAATTCGGCGTAAAATACAACGCCATGATCGCAAAAGAATTCGGCGGCATTGTGGTACATTCCTGCGGTAATGTGACAAACGTGGCGGCGGCGATGATGGAGATACCGGGGCTCACGGGCCTGGACTTTACGATTCCCCAAGTTGCGGACTGGGCGAAGATCCGGGATGCGGTGGCCGGGAAGACAGCCCTCTGGGTACGCCACTTTTACTGGGATCATATCGGGGATGAAAACGCCGATTTGGTGGAATACTCAAAGAAGCTGGTGGACTATTTCGGCCGCAAGGGGCTCTTTATCCAGACTTCTACCCGGACCCCTGAAGAAGCGGTTGTTCTGGGCGAAAAGCTCCACAAGGTGCTGTCAAAGTAAGCTAAAACAGAAGCTGTTTTTAAAACAGCACGCAGCCCACATAGGTTAGAGTGCCGCTGCCGTAATAGTAAGGAATACCGCTGTCACGGCAGACGTCACTGACCACCATACCATAAGCCTCCATGGAAGACAGCATTTCCGTGGGGAAACGGCAGGGTGCGTCCGGGTAGGAGCATTTGTCACAGCGTTTACAGCCCCCCGCCCCCAGCAGCAAAAAATCAGGACAAATTTCCCGCAATTGTTTATTAAATGAACGCAGGTTTTCTCCATGGGTCAGGCCAATCCGTTCCATTGCTTCATAATCAAGGGAATCTTCAAGAATACCGCTTGTTTGCATAATAATACCGTTTTTGTATTGCCGCAGCCGGGCCTCACATTCCGCAAGGGAACCACAGGCCGGGGGACAGGTCCAGTTGGCGCCATAGGCTTTACATTTATTTGCCGCGCAGGCTCCCCGCACTTCTTCCCGCACTTTGATGACCGCCGCATCAAGGCCGCCAACATGAGAAAAACCGCAGCCCAGGGCCAGCGCAGTAATACTGTCAATGTTTGCCACAGTTTTTGCGGGCTTAGGAGACCATTTTTTTTGCGAGCAGCGCCGCACCGGCAGCGTCTTCGGAATAACCATCGGCGCCTATCTCTTCGGCAAATGCCTTGTTCACCGGTGCGCCACCGACGATCAACTTAAAGCCTTTCAAGCCGCTCCCCTTGATGGCCTCCGCCGTTTCCTTCATGGCGGCCATGGTGGTGGTCAGCAGGCAGGACAGGGCAACCAGTTTGGTGTCGGGATTTGCCTTGATGGTGTCAATAAAGGTTACTACCGGCACATCAACACCCAGATCGATCACTTCAAAACCGGCGCTTTCGATCATCAAGGTCACCAGATTTTTACCGATGTCATGGAGGTCGCCGTGGATCGTACCGATGATGCACTTACCCAAACTGACATCCGTCCCGTCGCTTACCAGCCGGGGTTTTAAAACTTCCACGCCTTTTTTCATGGTCTTGGCGGCTACCAGCATTTCGGGAACAAAAATTTCCGAACGCTGAAATTTGGCGCCCACAACACCCATGGCGGCGATCATCCCTTCGTTCAAAATTTTAAGGGGATCAATCCCCTCAGCCAGGGCTTCTTCTGTTAAACCTGCAATAATTTTTACCTTGCCGGTTTCTACCGCCTGGAACACTTCTTCAAGCTTGGACATAAAATACTCCTTCATGGAAAATTATTATTCATGGAAATCACTTTGTCTTTGTTTCAAAAAGCCCGTCCCGAAAAGCCTGGATAAATTCAAGACAGAATTCATCCTTACCCAGCAGCGCTTCCGCAGCGTAAATCAGGCCGATCATGTCCGGGTTAAGGGGGTCCAAAATTGCGCTGTCCATCCCCGCATTGATCGAAAGAACAATAAAGGCCCGGTTGATAAATTTACGGGCGGGAAGATTAAAGGAAATATTGCTTGCCCCGCCGGTTAAATGAATGTCAGGATACTTTTCCTTGATCGTTTTCATTGTTTGTACGAGCCGGGTAATCCCGTCTTCAGTGGCGCAGAGCATTTCCACCAGTGGATCGATGTGGAGGCGGTTCGGCGCTATCTTGTAGCTTTCAGCCTTTTTCATGATAGCATCAAACACCCTCAGGCGATCTTCCGGGGTTTTAGGAATTCCCGTATCATCGCTTAAAAGAGCAACACATTCCCATTTGGTGTCCGCAATCAGGGGAAAGATAGTAGCAATCTTATTTCCCTCCC
>BNUT01000084.1 GCA_025997555.1 Spirochaetia bacterium | reverse complement strand
TGTCTGTGCTATCTGTAAAATGAGTTAATACATTCGAAAAAGTATATTTACAATAATTCTCATTTTTCAAGCTGGTGTTCTCCCAGCTTTACCTCTTCTATGGGTGTTTTTACCCTGCTTTCAGGGAATAACTTATTATATTCATCTTTAGTCAACTCTCGCTTGTCCATCGGGACCGCCATTGTTTCAAGTTTTTCCCTGATTTCTTCCCATTTTTTTGAAGCGTTTCCATACATTATATAGTGTCCCCCGCAGGGGCGGTACAATTAATTCCTGGGGCTGATTTCCAGGACCAGTTCCACTTCGCCAATTGAAATCTTGAGGGAATTGGCGATTTCCTTCGCGGTCCAGCCCTGGCGGGCCAGGGAGGTGATGTTTTCCCTCTGACTCAGGGTTGGCGCCCCTTTCTGGGGGGCCGGTTTGCCACTCTCGCCTTTAAGGATGTCACCCACAAGCTTGACCTGGTTCTGGGTCTGTTTGTTGAGTTCATTAAGCCGGGTTTCGGTCTGGGCCACCCATTCACGGGCAACATTCATGGCCTGGATGCGTTTTTCGATATCCGCAAGGGTTTCGTCCAGGCCGGAAAGTTTCTCCGCGGCGGCCTGAGCCTGTTCACTCCCGGCGGAGAGGGTTTCGATGGAGCTCCGGATGCTGTCCAACTCGCCGCCCATCCGGTCCAGGTCTTCCTTTACCTTGCGGATAGTCTGCTCCGATTCCTGCAGGGCCTTGAAGTTACGGTCGATACCGTCGGTGGTGGCCTGTAATGCCTGATTTTTCTTTTCCAGCCGCTGGTACTTCTCTTCGGTCTCCTTGAGGGCATCCTCCAGGCGGCGAATTTGGAGCTGTAGGGCCTGCAGGGTGTCGTCGGAGGAAGAAACCTGGGCCAATTTTTCCTCCACTGCCTGGGATGTCCGGAGGAGGCGGTTGAAATCCGTTTCCATTACCTCGATACGATGCTGTTCCCGGAGGAATTTGTTCATCTTGTCGTTTACATCATCACCCAGACGCTTGATCCGGCCAAATTCACCCTCCATCTGGGCGACTTCGGACTTGCGTTGATCCAGCCGGTCAATATCGCCCCGGAGGTCCTCGATGCGCCGTTCCAGTTCTGTCTTGAGTTCATTGGTTCTGTCAAACAGTTTGGTCTGGGCGGTAAATTCCTCGATATGCCGCTCCGCTTCCGCCACGGCGGCATCCAGATTTTTGGCTTCCTCCTCGGTGCGGGAAAAGATTTCCTGCCGGGAGGCGTTGGCTTCTTCCCGGACCTTCTCCACGGCGGCCCGCACCTGGGCGATCCGCTCAACGCTTTCATCGACATTCTTCTGGAAGCCGTCCAGAGTTCCTGCGATTTCGCCGTTCCGCTGTTCCACGGAAGCGGCGATTTCCTTGAGCTGCTCCTCAAACTCCCGCTGGTTCTGCTTGAGGGTTTCTGCGGAGGATAGGGCGTAACGGCCGATTTCCGCCTTGACGGCGGCGTCCAGATTTTTGGCTTCCTCCTCGGTGCGGGAAAAGATTTCCTGCCGGGAGGCGTTGGCTTCTTCCCGGACCTTCTCCACGGCGGCCCGCACTTGGGCGATCCGCTCAACGCTTTCATCAACGTTCTTCCGGAAGCTGTCCAGAATTCCTGCGGTTTCGCCGTTCCGCTGTTCCACGGAAGCGGCAATTTCCTTGAGCTGCTCCTCAAGCTCCCGCTGGTTCTGCTTGAGAGTTTCTGCGGAGGATAGGGCGTAACGGCCGATTTCCACCTTGACGGCGGCTTCGGCGGCTTCCCGGACTTCCGCCAGATTCTGGTCCAACTGGGTGCGGAAGGCTGAGCGGGTTTCGTCAACGTTCTGCATCTCGTCCCGGATTCCCGCCTCAAAGGCGCTGGTTTCGGCCTTGAGATGCTCAAGCTCCGCAATAAGCTTTTCGCCCTGATCGACAAGATTTTTACGGATATCCTCGTTAATGGCCTGTTCCATCTTCTGCCGGCCCGCAGAGCCCTCTTCCGCAATCTCCGCGAGCCGGGCATCCACCGATTCCTGCCATTCAACGAACCGGTGATCGATGTCACTGCTCCGTTTGGAAAGATCCGCAAAAAAATCATCCTCAAAAAATTTAAGTTTTTCGGATACATTATTGTAGGCCTTGTTTTTAAGGCTGTCGAGTTCCTTTTCCACCCCGTCAATCTCGGTTTTAAGGGCCGCAACCTGGGTGTTGAACCGGGCGGCAACCGCTTCCCGGCTGTCGGCGGACTCCTCTTCAAACCGGGCAAAATCGGACCGGACCCGTTTTTCCGCCTCCGCCACGATGCGCTGTAGTTCGCCCTCCAGTTGGGTGGTATCGATGGCCAAGGCTTCCAGCTGCTTGAATTCTTCCGACTGGGCGGCCTTGTACTCCTCAAGCCGCGCTCCGGCGCTCTCCAATACCTGCTGTTCCGCCCCGGCGATGGCGGCGTTCCATTTTTCCCGCTGAGCGGATGCGGCGGCTTCCAGGGCCTGCCGCTCTGTGGCCGCTGTGGCTTCCAGTTCCGCGACAACGCCGGTCAGGGATTCCTTCTGTGCCTTTAAAGCGGCTTCCAGGGATTCCCGCTCCGCAGATGCGGCGGCTTCCAGTTCTGCAACAGCAACGGCCCATTTTTTCTGTTGGGCAGCCGCAGTGGCATCCAATTCTGCGGCGGCGGCACCCCATTTTCCCCGCTGGGCAGTCAAAGCAGCGTCCAGAGATTCCTGCTGCGAATTTGCGGCGGCTTCCAGTTCCGCAGCAACGGACACCCACTTTTCACGCTGGGCGGCCAAACCGGCGTCCAGGGATTCCCGCTGCGTATTCGCGGCGGCTTCCAGTTCCGCAGCGGTGTCACCCCATTTTCCCCGCTGGGCAGTCAAAGCAGCGTCCAGAGATTCCCGCTGTGTATTCGCGGCGGCTTCCAGTTCCGCAACAGCGGACACCCACTTTTCACGCTGGGCGGCCTCTGCAGCGTCCAGCTCTGCAATAACGGCGGCCCGCTTTTTCTGTTGGGCGGCGGCGGCGGCATCCAATTCTGCGGCGACGTCACCCCACTTTTCCCGCTGAGCCATCAACGCAGCGTCCAGGGATTCCCGCTGTGTATTCGCAACGGCTTCCAGTTCCGCAACAACGGCCGCCCACTTTTCACGCTGGGCAGCCTCTGCGGCGTCCATCTCTGCAACAGCGGCGGCCCACTTTTTCTGTTGGGCGGCGACGGCGGCATCCAATTCTTTGACGGCGTCACCCCATTTTTTCTGTTGAGCGGCCAAACCAGTGTCCAGGGATTCCTGCTGCATATTCGCGGCGGTTTCCATTTTTGTGACAACGGCGGTCCACTTTTCACGCTGGGCAGCCTCTGCGGCGTCCAACTCTGCAATAACGGCGGCCCGCTTTTTCTGTTGGGCGGCTGCGGTGGCATCCAATTCTGCGGCGGCCTCACCCCATTTTTCCCGTTGAGCCATCAACGCAGCGTCCAGGGATTCCTGCTGCGTATTCGCAACGGCTTCCAGTTCCGCGACAACGGACACCCACTTTTCACGCTGAGCAGCCTCCGCAGCATCCAGATCTGCAATAACGGCGGCCCACTTTTTCTGTTGGGCGGACAAACCGGCATCCAGGGATTCCTGCTGCGAATTCGCTGCGGCTTCCAGTTCTGCGACAATGGCGGCCCACTTTTCACGCTGAGCGGAAGCGGCGGCTTCCAGCGACTGCCGCTCTGCGGCTGCTACGGCTTGCAGGTTGGCGACAGTGCCATTCAAGGATTCCTGCTGGGCGGCAAAAATGGCATCCAGGGATTCCCGCTGTGAAGCCGCAGCTGCCCCCAGTTCTGCGGCGGCATCGGCCCATTTCTGCTGCTGGGCTGCGGCGGCAGCATCGATCTCTGCGACTGTCTTTGTCCATTTTTCCCGTTGGTCCGTCAGGGCGGCATCCAAAGATTCCGATTCTGCTTTTGCGGCGGCTTCCAGTTCTGTGGCAACACCGGCCCACTTTTCCTGCTGGGCCGCCAAAGTGGTGTCAAAGGACTCCCGCAGCGTCTGTGCCGCAACATTAATTTCCGCTGATGCCTCTGTCCATTTTTCCTGCTGGGCGGCCAAATCGGTGTCCAGAGCTTCCCGTTGGATGGCTAAGTCGGCATCCAGGGTTTCCCGATGGGCCTGTACGGCGGCATCCAGTTCAGCAGCCACCTCTGTCCATTTTTCCTGCTGGGTTTTCAGGGCGGCGTCCAGGGATTCCCGCTGGGCCTGTACGGAAGTATTAACCTCCTCAACAATACCGGTCCAGGATTCCCGCTGTGACTTGGCCAGGGTGTTCAGTTCCTGGACATCCTTCTTCCATTCGTCCCGCTGGGCTTTCTGCTTTGCTTCGATTTCACTGTTTTCGTTTTTCCATTCGTCCCGGTGGGCCTTGAGCTGTTCCTGCATTTCGGTGATACGGAGCTTGGCGTTGTCCTGTATGGATTTGAGCTTTTCTTCTACGGCGGTTTGGAGCCGCTTGACCCGTTCCTGGGCCTGTTCCTTGAGCTTTACCAGGGCGGCGTCTTCCATTTTATCCGCCCGGAGCGCCGCCTTCTCCACCGCGTCCTTGAGGGTCTTGTCCACTAGGGCCATATCCCGCTCAAGGTTCGCCGCCCGCTCCTGCTCGATCCTGTTCACCTCGTCCCGGTGCTCCTCCACTTGGCGTTCAATGGTTTCCGCATGAACCTCAAGATCCGAAAGGGTGGATTTTACTGCGGCGATAAGGGATTCAGAGGTTTCTTCCAGGGCGGCACCGTTCTCCTGCTCAAAGCGGAGCTCAATTTCCCCCATATCTTTTTCCAGGGAAACGAGACGGTTTTTGGCTTCATTTACCTGCTTGACGGCGTTTTCCACAAAGGAAGATTCTTCCCGGATGCGGCCCATGTTTTCCTGAACCCGTGCAGTCATTTTTATCAGTTCTTCCAGGGATTTGTCATAGGCATCTATCCGCTCGCCAATTGCGGCCATCGCCGCAGCCTTATCCGCCAGTTCCTGATCGGTGATCTGGAGATGCTTCATCAATTCCCGGGCGGCTTTTTGCTCCACCTCCAGATCGAGGCCATAATTGCGAACATCAACGGCTTTCTGGTCCGCAAAGGCCGCCATATCCTCCTTGAGCTTGTCCGCGTATTTGCGTACACTACCGATTTTGCGGTTGGTCCGGTCAAGCTGCCGGAACATAATCAGAGTCAAGGCGACAATACCGAGGGTTATCAGATTTCCTGCCGTAAATAAGCCCATTTACCCTTAGCCTAACACATATTTGACTAATTGGCGATAGTCATGGAAGATAAAGACCGGAGGGGAACCCCGGACTTTGTCCCCGGCGGAATATTCCGCCCGGGCGCGGCCTTTTCGCAGCAAGGGTCCCCTCAAGGGATGACAAATGAGGGCGGTCTTCATCCCCGCATTTTTTGCCCCAATAATATCGTAGGAAATGCTGTTCCCCACATAGAGCAGCCGCTCCGGCTTAAGACCCATGACACGGGCCAGTTCTTCAAAGGATTCCGGGGCCGGTTTCAACTGCCCTACCCGCTCGGAACAGCAAACCGCATCCCAAATGCCCCCAAGTCCCAGGTATTCAAGCTTCTGTTCCGGAGGAAAATCCGAAAGAAGTCCCAGCTTGAGCCCCTTGCTGCGGATGGCCCCCAATGTTTCCCCTACGTGGGGAAATAGTTTTATATCCTTGAAGAGGGGCTCCCAGCCCCGGTAGATGAGCCTTTCGGTCCGCTCCTTGATGAAGGCCGCATCCTTTTTAAGGAAGGCCCCCATGTGCCGCGCCTGGGCATCGTAGAAATCCTCTGCCGCTTCAACTACCGGCGCAGTCTTGCCGGGAATTTTTCCCCGCAGCACATCACGGGCTTTACCAAAAGCCCAGAGGAGTGGGACCTCCTTCAATATAAAAGGGATAAGCCTGAGGTTGAACCGGTAGTTTGGATACAGGGTGCCGTCCAGATCAAAGGCAACCCCGTCGATGTCCTTATTCATTCCCTTATCATAAATAAATTTGTAAAAAAAAACAGTGGACGTAAAGAGGCGCCCCTTCGTTCGCACCCCGCTGCCTTGGTTTAACCTTACGGATCGAATTGACCTTCCACGGGGATACGGACCAGATTGACGTAGTGATCGGGGTAGCGAATTTTGAAATTGCTAAACCTGGTTTCTTCGGCGCTTTCGAAAACCGCCACATCGAAGTTGCCGTCCTCCCTGAAATAGGGAACCAGGACCGCGATGTGAAAATGCTGGCGTATCCGGGGGGTGTTCCCGGCGCTTACCGAGGCCGGGGCGGCATTATCATCTTTCTTCATCATGGTGGTAGAAGTGCCCATTTCGGTGTTTATTGAGGCCAGGTAGATACGGCCCGGTTCGTCAATGGCCAGGGTGTAGAGCAGGGGGTGGAGACCCTCAAAGCCGAAACCGGCGTCTTCCAGAAAACCGGGGTAGGCCCGCACGGAAGTTCCCGTGGGAGTTCCCGGACTTCCGCCTGCGCTGCCGGCGACATTTCCGGTGGCGTTGCCTGCGGCACGGATGATCACCTGGGAGAAGGGCCAATTCCGTACTTCAAATTCTTCAAGTTTTGCGTAGGCCGGGGACCGTAGAACGGTCATGGCAGAAGAGGCGAGGTTCCGGGTCCAGTCAAGGCCGAAGAAGGGGTCCCGGTTTTCTTCCCATAACTCGGTAAAAGAGGAGCCCCTGCTGCCGAAGGGTTGCTTGAGGGGCGGCACCGGCAGCCGTTTCCCGGTAAGGGGTCGAAGGATTCCGTCCACCACCCATTTGGCAAAACCCGAACAGTTCAGCCCCGGCGCCTCTTTTTGAGCTCCCAGGGTTTCAATAAACACATAGTTTCCGTTTTCGTCGAAGGCGCCGTCATCCTGAAACTCAAGTTCGCTCAGCCGCTCCCGTACGCCGCCCATAAAAAGGCGAAGATCCCGGTAATTGTCCGCATCAGGCTCAAAGTAGCGGCGGGGAAATTTGTTCCCGGCGATGGAAAAAATTTCTTCCACGGGCATGGAGAGGAGCCGTTCAAAGGGGATGGGCAGGGGCTGGGAACGGACCACGTAGGCCTCGTAGAGGACCACGTCCATAAGACACTTGTCGTTGTTGAGGGGCCGGAACTGGACATAGGTATAGGGGTCGCTCCGGGGGAATACCCGGATACGGCTTGCCTCCCCGGTATCCCGGCGGCGGGTGAGTATCCAGGAACCCTGAGCCCAGCCGGGGTAGGTTCCGGCTCTGTCTGACTCACGGGCAAGGACAACGGCGAATTCATCCCGCGCCGCTTCAACACGTACCTGGATACGTCCGCCCCCGCTCAGGATATGTACCTGGGGTCTTTGATTCAATGCAAGGGATGGGACAGCGGTAAACCAGTCATCCCGGAGGGAAATCCGCAGGGCCGAATCATCCTCAATTTTGCCGGTGGGGATATCCCGGCCATAAAGCGGAAGAAGGGATACAAAAAAGAGAAGTACAATTAAAGGCCAAGGGAGCGGCGGCTTAAAATACATATTCTATACAAATATCGGCTTATTTGATATAATCATTATAAGAAGAAAGAGCGGGGGTTTGTCAATGAAATTATACAGCCGGGGACAGGTTATCTTCTTTTCGCTCCTCAGCGGCCTTATTGTGGTGATGTTTGCCCTTGGATTCGGGCTGCTCCGTATCCCCTTCAATAAAACCGAACCCGCCGCGGAGGCCGTAAGCTCCGCCCAGGGCCAGCCGGTTTCCCCGCTGCTGCGCCCGGTGGCCGATATCATCCCCTATACCGAGGATGAGCGGGAAAACATCTCTATATATGAAGAATTTAACGCGGCGGTGGTCAATATCACCACCGAGACCGTGGCGATCAACTGGTTTCTGGAACCGGTCCCCCAGAGCGGCGGCTCCGGGTCGGGGTCCATTATCGACCCGCAGGGCTTTGTGCTGACCAACAACCACGTGATCGAAAACGCCTACAAGGTGTTCATCAATTTGGCCGATGGGAGCCAGTACGAGGGCTCCATCGTGGGCACGGACCCGGAAAACGACATCGCGGTGCTGAAATTCACCCCACCCCAGGGGACGGAACTGCGGACCATACCCTTCGGGACCTCCGACAACCTCCGGGTAGGCCAGAAGGTGCTGGCCATCGGGAACCCCTTCGCCCTGGAGCGGACCCTGACCGTGGGGATCGTGTCCGGCCTGGGGCGGCCTATCCAGATTTCCCGGCAGAACATCGTCCGGGACATGATCCAGACCGACGCGAGCATCAACCCCGGCAATTCCGGGGGGCCCCTGCTGGACACCCAGGGCCGGATGATCGGCATCAACACGATGATATATTCCCCATCCGGGGGATCTGTGGGGATAGGTTTCGCGGTGCCGGTGAATACCGCCGCACGGGTGGCGAGGGAGCTTATCCAGTACGGCAAGGTCCGCCGGGGCTGGATTGACGCCACGGTGGTGCAGCTCTTCCCCGCGCTGGTCAGCTACGCCAAGCTCCCGGTAGAAGCAGGCCTCCTGGTTTCCCGGACCCGGCGCTCCGGGCTTGCGGAAAAGGCCGGTATCCGCCAGGGGACCGAGGCCGTGCACTATGGCAACGGCGTTATCTACATGGGGGGCGACATCATCACCTCCGTGGACGGTATGCAGACCAACACCCTGGCGGACCTCTATTCCGCCCTGGAAGACAACAAACCCGGCGAAAAGGTCGCGGTAGAAATTATACGGGGCGGTAAAACCAGCACCCTGGAAGTAACACTGGCAGACAGGGAAGAAATGCTGAGTCAATAGGGTTGATTCGTATTGAAGGGGCCTAATACCCCGCCCCTTGGGGCGGTTAAAAGGTATTAGGCCCCTGAATATAACCACCTTACGAGAACTACATACCTCGTCCTTTAGGGCGAGGTTGTTGATTTTTCCCCCATTAACTTGCGGTCATTGGCCCCGGTCCCAGGATTTCAGGGGGCGGGAGGGTTTCCAGCCTGCCGCTCTGGCGGTAACTGAACCAGACGGCGTTGGTAAAGATAAGGTGATCCAGGAAACGTATCCCCAAAATATCTGCGGCGGCTTTCAGGCGGCTGGTAATCTCATCATCCTCCGGGGAAGGGGTGAGTCTCCCCGAAGGATGATTATGGGCCACCACCACTGCGGCGGCCCGGTCGGTGACGGCATCGGCGAAGACCTCACGGGGATGGACGATGGTCCGGTTCACCAGGCCGATGGTGACAATCCTTACCGCTATGATTTCGTAGGCGCCATTCAGGGAGAGACAGAGAAAACGCTCCTGCTTCCGGTCAGCATGGTGCCGGATAATGCTGTAAATATCCGAGGGATGCCGTATCCTCAGGCCAGTGGAGCCCCAGCGTCGGCGGCCGAATTCCAGCATGGCCACCACAGCGCTTGCCTTGGACTCACCCATCCCGCCGATACGGGAAAGTTCCTCCACCGATGGGATTTTCTTATCCTGGTCGAGACGTTCCAGGAGTTCCCTTGCCAGTACGGTAACGTTCTTGCCCTTTATCCCCGTATTAAGGAGGATGGCCAGCAATTCATGATCCGAAAGAGCCGCCGGTCCCTCATGAAAAAGCCTTTCCCGGGGACGATCCGCCGGGGGAAGGTCCTGTACACCGCAGATCGGCGTCAGGACTCCTCTGTCCCGTACTTGAAGCTGCTCGATAATATCAGGGTATATATTGTTATTCACGTTTTATATAGGGCACTGGGATGGAAGGCGCTTCTATCAAAAGCAAAAAATTTGAACTTTTTACTTTTCCTGAATTCCGCCGATATATCACTGTGATTGCAAAAAAACTTCCGGTAATCCTTTGCGTTTCAATTTTTTCAAGTGTTCTGTTCTTTTCCTGCGCCGCCCTTCCCACAGCCCGAATGGCGCCAACACAAGCCCCGGCTGCGGCACAGACCACGCCTGCCCCCGAAGCTGTAGACAAATATCCCCCGCCGGAACTTATTGCCCAAGCCCTCCCACGGGAAAACGGGTTCTTCCGGGACAAAGTCCAAAGTTCCCCTCCTGAACGCCCTAAAATTCCGCCGATTCCCGAACACATTCTGGGAGAGGGGCAGATTCCCCAGGACAAGCTGGTCCTTTTTCTAAAAAACGTCAATTCCCAGGTGAGGGGGGATTTTGTGGAGAGCCTGTCCGCCTATTACCGGGAAGAAGCGGCTGCCGAAGGGGTAAACCACGATATCGCCTTTGCCCAGATGTGTCTGGAAACGGGGTTTCTCCGTTACGGGGGCCTGGTAACGGCGGATATGAATAACTTCTGCGGGCTGGGCTCCATCGGCCCCGGCCAGAACGGGGAATATTTCCCGGAACCACAAATTGGGGTTCGGGCCCATATCCAGCATCTAAAGGCTTATGCCACCGATGCGCCCCTCAAGGGGGAACTCGTGGACCCCCGGTATCGATGGGTCCGCTACGGTTCCGCCCCCACCATCAGCGGCCTTGCGGGCGCCTGGGCTGCGGACCGGAGCTATGCGGAAAAAATTACCGACATCCTGGAACGGCTATACCGGTTCGCCTATGGGGAAACCGGGACGCAGGTTGTGCAGGCTGATACAAATTAGGAAGAAAAACAAAGAAAATTCCACCAAAAAACCTTGTTAAACCCCTGTTTCTATTATATTGTAGGCCCATGGATTTTATTTTAGACAGTTTTCTGCTCCTGACCTGGAAACAGGTGGTGATGTACGGCGTGGGCATTCTGCTCATCTATCTGGCGATTGCCAGGGAATACGAACCGGCGCTGCTCCTCCCCATGGGATTTGGGGCGATTCTGGTGAACCTCCCCGCCTCCGGGGTGTTGAACCAGATAATGCCCGGCGTCGGGGAGACTCATGGGGTCATTCAATGGCTGTTTGAGACCGGCATAGACGTGTCGGAGGTAATGCCCCTGCTCCTGTTTATCGGCATCGGGGCAATGATCGACTTCTCGCCCCTCCTCTCCCGCCCGGTTTACTTCCTCTTCGGCGCATCGGCCCACTTCGGGATCTTTGCCACGATCACCCTGTCGGTGCTGCTGGGGTTCGATCTCAAGGACGCTGCGGCAATCGGCATCATAGGCGCCGCCGACGGCCCCACCACGATACTGGTCTCCCAGGTGCTGCATTCAAAGTATCTGGGTCCCATTGCGGTGGCGGCCTATTCCTACATGGCCCTGGTCCCCATCATTCAGCCCTTTGCCATCAAACTGGTTACCACGAAAAAGGAGCGCCGGATCAGGATGGAGCCCGTGGCGAGTACGGCGGTTCCCAAGGCGCTGAAGATCATTTTCCCGATTGCGGTAACGATTATCGTGGGCTTCATTGCCCCTGCGGCGGTGGCCCTCATCGGCTTTTTGATGTTCGGCAACCTCATCCGTGAATGTGCCGTGCTCGATTCCCTGTCCGAGGCCGCACAGAAAACCCTTGCCAATTTGATTACCCTG
>BNUT01000083.1 GCA_025997555.1 Spirochaetia bacterium | reverse complement strand
AGCTTGAGGACCAAAAAAACAAGCTTACCCAATCGGGTTCTTTTCTGGATCAGGTATACGATGAGATCCGTTTTATCGCCGAAAGCGAGGGCTACAGCATGGTGCTTAACCTGAAAGAAAAAAATGGCATATTATGGTATAGTCCGACGGTTGACATTACCGAAAAACTGATACAAAATTTGACATCGAAGGCCGGCCGTTAGGCAAAAAATTTAAAACACCCAGCCAAGATTCAGAGGAAGTTGTATGAGTTCCGGTGAATCAAGCCCAATGTTGGATCAGTACAGGCGGATAAAGCGGGATCACCAGGGGGATGTGCTTTTCTTCCGCCTGGGCGATTTTTACGAAATGTTTGCCGAAGACGCCCTTGAAGTTTCCGCCCTGCTGAACCTTACCCTTACCAGCCGCAACGGACTGCCCATGTGCGGCCTTCCGTATCATGCGTCCCGCTCCTATATTGCCCGGCTCCTCAAACTGGGGAAAAAGGTCGCGGTCTGCGAACAGCTTACCGCACCGGGGAAGGGCATTATTGAACGCCAGGTGGTGGAGGTGATCACCCCCGGAACCACCGTGGATGACGATTACCTGGACAAGGGCAGTTCCAACTACCTGGCCTGTATCTCCGCCATCCATACCCCCCCCGGCGCCCTCTCCTTTGCCTACATTGATTTATCCGCCGGTGATTTCCACGCCACCTCTTTTCCCTTTGAGGAGGGCGTTATAGAACGGCTGCGGCAGGAACTGGAACGGCTCCAGATAAAGGAGATGATAGTCCAGGAATCCCTGCTGGAAGAGGACAGCCGTATTGCTGCGGCGATTCTGGATCGTCCGGGGCTCGTGGTGAACCGCTGGGCGGACTGGCTTTTCGATTTGGATCGCAGCCGCAGGCGGCTGGAAAAACAGTTCGGCCTTGCCAACCTAAGGAGCTTTGGTCTGGCAAATGACAGTGGAGAAATTCTTTCCGCCGGGGCTTTGCTCGATTACCTTGATAACACGGCGAAAAGCCTTATCCCCCATGTGCGTTCCATCATCCTTTACCAGGACAGCGAATATGTGGGGATCGACGAATCCACCCAGCGGAATCTGGAACTTATCCATAATCTCCGGGACGGGGACCTGCGCTTTTCCCTTTTGGAAGTGATGGACGAAAGCCGCACGGCCATGGGCCGCCGTCTCTTGAAGTGGCGCATCCTCCACCCCCTGCGGAACATCGAAGACATCAAAGCGCGGCTGGACATGGTGGAAACCCTCTACCGCTCCCAGGAGCAGCTCGCCCTTTTCCGGGAATACCTTGGCAAAACCCCGGACCTGGAACGGCTCGGCGCGCGGATCGCCATGGACAAGGCCCACGGTAAGGACATGCTTGCGGTGAAGAACGCCCTTGATTCCTTCGGCAAGATTGAAGAACTTACCAGAAAATTGTCCGTGCGGTTCAGCCTCTCTTTTGAATCCGAATCCGCACGCTCCCTTACAGCCGAAGGCGGCACGGTGCGGCTCATGGAGATTCGGGACCTCCTGGAGCGGGGGCTCTGCGATGAGCCTTCGATCCTCTTAACTGAGGGGAACCTTATCCGTTCGGGGTACAACAGCGAGCTTGATGAACTGAGGAAGCTCCGGGATAACGGCCGACAGATGCTGGAATCATACCTTGAAGAAGAACGGAATTTCACGGGTATACCGAGCCTCAAGATACGTTATAACCGGCTTATCGGTTATTTTTTTGAGGTGACCAAGGTTCACCTTTCCAGGGTCCCTTCCCATTTTATCCGCCGGCAGGGGATAGTCGGCGGGGAGCGGTTTACCACGGACAAGCTTGCGGAACTGGAATCGGAGATCAACGGCGCTTCGGATAAAATTATCGATCTTGAAAAACGGCTCTTCCTGGAACTGAGGGAAAAGGCAAAGGATCGCTTGAGCGAGCTTGCCGCCGCCGCGCACCGGATCGCCGAAATTGATGTTGCCCAGTCATTGGCCCGCTCCGCCACGGTCCACGGCTGGGTACGTCCGGTGGTGGATAGCGAAAACCGGCTCAACATCATTGAAGGCCGACACCCGGTGGTGGAGGCCCATTTACCCTCCGGGGAATACATCCCCAACGACATTATTTTAGGAGGGGAGGGGGAGGCAACCTTTGCCCTTATCACCGGACCCAACATGGCGGGAAAATCTACCTATCTCCGTTCCGCAGCGCTGATCACCATCATGGCCCAGATGGGAAGCTTTGTAAGCGCCCGTGAAGCCCGCATCGGCCTCTGTGACCGTATCTACTGCCGGGTGGGGGCATCGGATAACCTGGCACGGGGGGAATCCACCTTCCTGGTGGAGATGAACGAGACCGCCTATATTCTCCGCACCGCCACGGAACACAGCCTGGCGATCATGGATGAGGTGGGCCGTGGTACCGGCACCAAGGACGGCCTCTCAATCGCCTGGGCGGTGAGCGAGGAACTCCTGAATCAGATTAAATGCCGCACCCTCTTTGCCACCCATTACCACGAGCTTTCCCTCATCAGCCATCCCCGGCTTGCCAACCGCTCCATGGAAGTGCTGGACAAAAACGGTGAAATCATCTTTTTGCGGAAACTAAAGGAAGGCCCCGCCGAAGAATCCTACGGCCTCCATGTCGCCCGCCTTGCGGGCCTTTCCGAGCAGGTTCTGGAACGGGCAGGCCGCATCATGGAACGGCTTCGGGAGCGCAGCATAGAAGGCATAGGAGCCGCTGCTGAAACCGCCGTGCAATCTGCGGTTCCCGACGCCGGTCCTCCGGCTGTTGCAGGCATGGACCGCTTCCTTGCGGACATCGCTTCCATCGATCCCGATAATATGACCCCCATGGAGGCGCTGCGTAAGCTCCGGTCCTGGAAAGATTTTTTTGCCTCGCCGAATTTGAAACGGCAGGGAGGGAAGAAGCGCGGAGGGGATGGATTGCGGCGCGGGGCGGCGCAGGAGGAGAAGGAAAGTCCGGGCCTGTTTGACTAAAAAAGCTAAAGTTTCAGGGGGAATCTGCCGAAAAATATATAGGCAGTGATCTTGTCAAGGAGGATAAAGATGACCCTACAGCCTTATTTCATGTCTGCATCGGTTCTTTTAATCCCCGTTATTGGTATTATCGGTCATCCTGAATAGCGCCTTGACGCCGTTCTCTGCGTTTATTATAGTTTAGTAAGGATCATTTTAAGGGGAAGGGAATTTGATCGGAACTGGAAATCTGGCTTTAAGTTCCTGTAAGGGAACTAGAAATATCTATAACAAGGAGTTTCTTATGAAAAAGAGTTCTGTCTTATGGCTGCTTCCCCTAGTGGTCGCATTGTTTTTCAGTGTTCCGTCTAGTCTTTTTGCGCAAACGCAGGCTGACGGCGGGTCTGATACAGCCTCCGGTAGTACTCAGATTGATGAAGACATTGATGGTGGAGACTTGGTAGGTGGTGACAAGGCCATTATTGATGATAAAGGACTCATAGCTGCCGCCAATGAGGCTGCCGCCAGACAGGCTGTTACCAATGAGGTTGCCGCCAGAGAGTCTGCCATCAAAGAGGCTGTTGCCAATGAGGCTGTTGCCAGAGAGGCTGCCATCACGGAGGCTATTGCCAATGAGGCTGCTGCCAGAGAGGCTGCCATCAGAGAGGTTGCCGACAAATCTAAAACCGGTCAGGCTAAATCTTCCGATGTATGGGACCCCGAATATAAGGAGCAAATACCGTTGTGGGTAACTCATCCTGAAAAGATAGAGGAGTTCGAGGTTGTGGGTGTAGGAACCGCCCGTAATGGCACGGATCGATTGTCCATTCAACTGGCCGATGCCCGCGCTCGTCAGGATATCGCTCTCCAGGTAAGCGCCAATGTTAAAGCCATGATTACCGATTTTGCGGAAAACCAGGGGGGGACCGCGAATGAGTTTGAAGTATTGCAGGCTTCCAGATCCCAAATGATAGGAAAGCAGTTGATCGAAATCGACTTAAAAGGTGTCAAGGTGGAGCAGCGGGCAAAAGCCCTGGATGGTACCTGGTGGGTTAAGGTCGTCTATGTGGACCCGGTTAAAAAAGCTGCCTATGATAGAACTGAACAAGGCAGAATTAAAGCCGCTGCTGATGCTGCCAAAGCCGCTGCTGATGCTGCCAAAGCCGCTGCTGATGCTAATACTTCCGGCACACCGCCGACTTTCCCCTATCTTAATCCGGTAACTGATCCTGCCGATGTCGATTATACGGACAGGGCACGGGAAGCGCTCGACCTGATGGATAAGGAGTTGGAGAAAGCCAATGTTCCGCAGTCGGGAACCACTGTTCTGCCGGCGACGGAAGCCAGGGCACAGCCGGAAGTCAAGGTTCAGTCGGCTGAGGATGCCAAGGAGCAGTTGTCAAAGAAATCGCCGTTGAAGTCCACGGTGGTTGTAGCAAGCGAATAGGCGGAATACCGTTTTACCCGGGCTTTCCCCTATAGGGGAGAGTTCGGGCGTTTATTCGCCCGGATTTTGGAGGTTAAAATGAAAAAGCTTTTAATGGCGGCGGTTTTGGTAACGCTGCTTTGTACGGCCTGTGTAACAAATAGAGCCAGGGGTGACGCCATTTCGTTGTTGGAACGCGGCAAAAAATTTGTCGTTAATGAAGATTATGATACAGCGATAGCGGACTTCACCGGCGCCATTAAGCTCGATCCTAAATTTTCCGCCGCCTATAATGAGCGTGGTAATACCTATACATATAGGGGTGATTACGCTAAAGCCATAAAGGATTATACCAAGGCAATCAGAAGCGATCCCAAGTCTACCGACGCCTATACCAACCGGGGGAACGCATATTTCGATACCCATGATTACAACAGAGCCATAAAGGATTATACCAAGGTAATCAAGCTTTATCCTAATTCCGCTGCCGCTTATTATAATCATGATAATTCCGCTGCCTATTACAAGCGTGGTAATGCGTATTACGCCAAGGGTGATTATGACAAGGCCATAACGGACTATACCAAAGTAATCAGTTTTAGTCCCAATTATGCCGCAGCCTATTCCAGACGTGCCAATGCGTATTACGCCAAGAGCGATTATGACAAAGCCATAGCGGATAATAACCAGGCAATCAGAATTAATCCTGGGTTTACCGCTGCCTATAACAACCGCGGCAGTGCGTATGAAAAAAAAGGGAATTATGACAAGGCCGTGGAGGACTTTACCATGGCGCTCAGTATTGATCCCGATTATGCCATGGCAAAATGGAACCTTGATATCGCAGTGCAGGCACGGGGATATTAAGCCGTAGTATAGAAGAAGGCTGGGGCGGCAATATGCGAAAAATGGTATTGGCGGTAACACTGCTCACACTGCTGTTTTCGGCCCATGCGGCCGCCCAGGCCAACAATGCACGGGCCTTGCTGGAGAGCGGCAATGCGTATTATGAAAATGGTGAGTATGATCAGGCCATAGCGCATTACACCTGGGCGAAGGGAATTGATCCCAATATTGCCGCCGTCTATGTCAATCGGGGGAATGCCTATTCCGCCAAGAGCGATTATGATTCGGCCATAGCGGACTACACCGAGGCAATCAGACTTGATGCCGATGCCTATAACAACCGGGGAGACGCGTATTTTAACAAGGGCATGTATGATCAGGCGATAGCGGATTACACCCGTGCCCTCAGATTTCAACCTACCAATCATTATATCTATTTTTTTCGCGGCGTTGCCTATCATTCCATGGGCGATTATGATTCGGCAATAACAGACTACACACGGGCGCTCAGCATAGACCCCGATTATGAGGCTGCCGTTAACCTCCGGGGGGATGCGTATTATGCCAAGGGCAATATCAGCAAGGCCATAGAGGACTACACCAAGGCAATCGGTCTTGGACCTGAGCATACCTGGGCCTATACCATCCGGGGGGATGCGTATTATGCCAATGGTGATTATGACCGGGCTGCTGCGGATTACACACGGGCTATCAGGCTTGATCCTACGGGCGCCCTTGCCTATTACAATCGCGGCAACGCCTATTCTCTCCAGGGCGATTATGATTTAGCGATAGCCGATTATACACGGGCAATCAGTATTAATCCCGATTATGCCAATGCCTACAACAGCCGTGGTAATGCCTATAGCAGCAAGGGCGATTATGATCGGGCAATTGAGGGTTATACCCAGGCAATCAGAATTAATCCCGATGATGCCCTTGCCTATAATAACCGCGGCAGTGCATATAATAATAAAAGGAATTATGATAAGGCAATTGAGGACTATACCCAAGCAATCAAAATTAATTCCGAATTTGTCGTTGCCTATAATAACCGGGGCAGTGCCTATAATAACAAGGGTGATTATGACAAGGCAATTGAGGACTATACCCAGGCGATCAGAATTAATCCCGGATCTGCCGCTGCCTATTATTACCGCGGTAATACATATAATAACAAGACTGATATAAACAATGCGCTGGCGGATTATGCAGAGGCAGTTAAACTTGATCCCGGTTATGCCGCCCGTGCCTATAGTAATAGCAGCGTTGCGTATAACTATAAGGGTGACTATGATAAGGCGATAGAGGTCGCTACCAGGGCAGTTGAGATGAATCCCAATGATGCCACTGCTCTTTTCAACCGTGGACTTGCATATCAAAAAAAGGGCAATATAGACAAGGCAATTGAGGACTACACCCGGACGATCAAAATTAATCCTAATGATGCCCTTGCCTACAATAACCGCGGCGCCATGTATAACGATAAGGGTGATTATGACAAGGCAATAGCAGACCTTACCCAGGCAATCAGAATCAATCCCGATAATGCCGCCGCCTACAATAATCGCGGTAATGCATATAATAACAAGGGTGATTATGATTCGGCCATAGCGGACTACACGCGGACAATCAGCATTGATCCAAGGAATATCGCCGCCTATTACAACCGCGGGCATACCTATGACGACAAGGGCGATTATGATTCGGCCATAGCGGACTATTCCCAGACAATCGGTATTGATCCCAAAGATATCGCCGCCTATTACAACCGCGGACTTGCATATCAGAAAAAAAACAGTATAGAACAGGCCATAGCGGACTATACCCAGGCTATCAGGATTAATCCCTCCTATGCCGCCGCCTATAACAACCGCGGTATTGCGTATAAAGACTTGGACGATTATGATTCGGCCATAGCGGACTATACCCAGGCAATCAATATTGATCCCGGTCTTGTCCCCGCCTATAACAACCGTGGCAATGCCTATTACATGCAGAAAGACTACCGGCAGGCAATTGCCGACTATACACAAACCCTGAAACTTGATCCCAATAACGCCGAGGCCAAAAAGTGGCTTGAGGAAGCCCGGAAACAGCAGCGGTAATACTTAAAGTATCTATGACAGATACCGATAAAAAAATATGCGTAAATTTATTTTTGCAACCTTGGTGGTTGCTCTAGGGGTCGCGGTTCAAGGTTTTGCCGAATCGCCTAAGTCGAATCTAGTGGCGGCCATACCATCCTCCGGTGCCATTATGGGGAAAGGCCAATTGAACACGATGCAGTTGGCCGAAGTTTTGCTTGCAGAAAATCCGGCCCTGGATAGAGAGTTTGCCCAGGATTTTTCCCGGATGTACATCACGGAGGCGGCTGCCGAGGGGGTTAACCACGACATTGCCTTTTCCCAGATGTGCGTTGAAACGAATTTCTTTAAATTCGATGGTCTGGTGACCAGGGAGTCGAACAATTTCGGCGGCATCGGCGTGATCGACGAACAGAACCGGGGTGTGCGATTTCCTTCGATTTTGATGGGAGTGAGGGCACAGATCCAGCACCTGAAAGGGTATGCCACGAAGGACCGCCTGGCTCAGGCACGGGTGGATCCCCGGTACTACAATATTCTCCACGGTTCCGCCCCGTCGATCTCTGACCTTTCCGGCCGGTGGTCCGCCAACATAACCTATGGGGAAAACCTGCGAAACGTCATCGGAGAGAACGGGGAAAAACTGGCCCAGCGGTAGTTCAGGGGAACAGGGGAGTTACCGGGTGGTCATTATATCCCGTGTAGCTCTCCAGGCTTCCCATTCGTATTTGAATGGGCCGATACGAACGGCATAACGCCCTGAGTCATGTTCCCTGTCCTCTATTTTGGAATCGGGTATGTGTTTCTTAAGCTCCTGCAATACTTCATCCGCATCGGCCTTTCTGTTTCCGTTAAAAATACCTATTTGCACCCAATAGTCCATCATACCGGGAACATCCCCAAGGGCAACGGGGACGAAGTCCCATCTAAATAAACGATTTTCCAGAGGAGAGAAACTCCGGCGATCCTCGGCAATAAAATTTTGCCATTGCGTGACCGCTGTTTCTACATCAAGGTATGTCCCCCCTGTATCCATTGAGGATACAGGGGACGTCAAGGGTTGTTGGTACCTACCTTGAGGGAGTTGATATTCTGGATAAGTGCATCCCTAATTACAATTTTCATATTTTCCATGGATTTGCTGTTATCCAGGAGGAAATATACCACTATTGATTTCCGTTCGAGGATGCTTTTTTTATGTACATACAGTTGGGTATTCTCCACCGCCACAGGCATCCCGGTCGGAGTGATGCGGGACACTGTTCCTGGTTGACCATCACGGAAGACCCCGTTGACGGTAAAATCAAAGCTGACTGCATTCCCTTCTCGTATGGATTTTTTGATGTAGCTATCCGGTTCGTACAGTGATTCCGGTACGGATTTAATATCCGTGAGGTAACATTCATCCTGTATAGAGATCACGGTACCATCAATGTAATTACTTTCGTTGATTTTGAACCTGAAGCGGGTACCGTCGAAGGGGGGGGTGAACACGGCGGTAAGGGTCATCTTATCGTTTACGCTGTTTATCTCATCGGTGATTCCCCCCAGGTTTTTTATCAAATCATCCAGGGAGCCGTATTTAACATACTCCCTCCCCGTGGCGATAAATTCGAGCTGGTTTGGCCAGGCGGGGCGCAGTCCAAGGGAAAATGCCTCTATCTGCTTGCCCTTTATGGTGGTTTCACGGAGTTTTTTATTAATGAACACAGAATACTCGTCCTCATTCCGGGTATTTATCGGGGTGGGCCGGAGCGTCTGGTGAAAATCCGTCCAGGTATTATTTCCTCGAATATTGGGGGCGGATGCACTGTCGTAGCTGTCGGTAATAGTCACCAGGTAGACCAAATCAACTTCGGAAGGAAACACACTATCTGCTTCTGCCTTCTTTAAATCGGCCATCGCCTTATGGGCAGCGTAAAACAGGGCGGCATTATCATCTGTCGTCCTGGAGTCGGCGTAATTATTAAGTGCAGTAAGAATCGGATCTCCCGTTTCACGATTCTTTACAATAAATTCAGGATCTAGTGCAATAAACTCAGGATCCAGTCGAAAGAAATGACTGCCGCCGATCAGGTCCTTAACCCCATTATCAAAGGACAGTATCCCCACGTAGGTTCCGGGCAGTGGGTCGTCTTGCGGATACACCTTCGGAACAGAGGAAAACAGGAACGTCACCGCCAAAGCAGCGCCCATAGCAAAAAATTTGGGACCGAACTTTTTCATTACACACCCCTTTCCCCCCCAAAGCTCAATGTAGCTGATTATATACGGAATTTTCCGATACTGTCAACGCCCCGGCGGCCCTAAAGATGGCTTCCGTACTTTGTATTTTGGAACCGGTTCATTTAAATCAATCTTTTTTTCATTTTTTTTCAAAATTTCGATCCAAAACCGGTAGTCAGTGCCCTATATAGGTGTGCGCATTCGGCGCATCAAAAAATGAGCAGTGAGTAAATCTACCGACAAAATTACACACTCCTCATTACTAAATAGATTGGGAGGTTTTGTATGTTTGGAAAATTCGGGAAATTGGAAAAAATAATCGCCTGTTTGTTGATTATCGGCCAGTTCACCATGCTGTTGCCGGCGCGGGAATTGGGGAGTGATATGAGACATGGTATGGTCCGGCTGGAACACTATCTGGACCGGGCGGAGATAGAGCGGAACGCGGAGAAATGGGAGACCCTCGCCCAGGCAGGACTGGAAGCGGCCATGCTGGAATGGGAAAGCGGGAACCTGTATTTACGGGAGCAGGATCGCGATGTCTGGGAAACGGAGCGGACAAAAGCGGAAATGGCCTATGGGAAAGAAAAGGAAACAGCCTTTGTACAGTGGGCGAGCGGACGGGTATATGCGGAACGGGCATGGCTGGAAGAAAGCGGACTGGGTGAAGCCCTGCGGGAAGCGGCGAAACAATGGACATACACCGACGGAAGCGGAACAGAAACGCGGACAGTAAACCTTGCGGAGGCGGGGCAGGCACGGGCTGCATGGGATGTGGTGGCCCAGGAGATCCTTGACCGGTATATGGGGAATTGGGAAGAAAAACAGGGCGCCGCCTGGCCGGAACTTGAAGGGCGGATCAGCGCGTTGGCCCTTGACGCAGAGGAGAAGGAACGGATATACCGGGAAGCGGGGGAACACTACCGCAGGGAAGCGATACGGGAATACCGGAGGATAGCGGCGGCGGAAGGGAACCAACTGATGATGGAGGTGCTCTACGATCAGGGGAGCCTGAGGAAGCTCTCCGGGGAAGAGGCGGCGGGGGTAATCGCACGGGAGTTGGCGAAGGAAGCGGAAGCGGCCACTGAAGGGGTTATCAGGGATCTGTTTCAGAGTCTTGATGAACTTATCGCAGCGGAGGACGTGGAAAATATAGGAATAGCCAGTCAGGGCTGGCTGAACAATTTCCGCTCCGCCTTTGAAACGGGGCTTGAAAAATGGACGGCGGCGGAGGAAGGATTTTTGGTTGCCCGTGCGGAATGGGAGCGGGATGCGGAACGGAGTTATATAGAAAGTGAGGAGGTATGGATACGGGCATACCGGGAACTTGGAACAAAGCAGCAGGAGTGGGAGCAGGAATTACTGCGGAAATTTGATGAAGGGTATAAGAAGTGGCAGGAGAGCGGAAAGGAACTGGAACTGGAGATAAACCGTGCGCGGCAGGATTTTCTTAATGCGGCGGAGGAGACCCGGAACACCAAGGGGAAGATGATCGGAGTACAGATTGATATCTATAACAAGAGTCGGGAAATGATGAACATGGCGCAGCAGGGGATAACCAAGTGGTATGAACAATGGGGCGGGATGTATGAGAATGTCTATGCCCAATGGCGGACAGTAAGCGGCGGAGAGAATGGTCCCCCGACTTTTATAGATATTTTAAAGAATGGGGATATTAATTATCTAACCGGATTTAACGGAGAGAATATAGAAAATATAATAGAACAGTATGAACAATGGCAGAAGATATATCTGGAACTGGTTGACAATGGGGAACCCTTTAACGAGCGGCTTTGGGAGAGCGGAGCGGAATTGTTTGATGAGGTCACAGGCTGGATAAGCATTGCAGGGAAGTACCGGAAGCGTGCGGATGAGGCGGTAGGGGAACTGTATAAGGCGGCGGGAATCGACGTGAAACCTCATGAGCCTGGACGGGTACTTGAGCGAACTGGAACGGGAATATTTAAAAGCGGGAACGGTGCTGCAATATTGGGAAGATGAGCTGCGG
>BNUT01000082.1 GCA_025997555.1 Spirochaetia bacterium | reverse complement strand
GGGTCAGTTTCCTGCCCCAGGTCCACAGCAACCGGTAGTTGTCCGCGGACTTTAGTCCGACCGAACTCCTACAGCATACCAGTTAAACCGCATACTATTTATCATAGCTTCGTGGTTAAATTTCTTCCTTTTTTTGCCAATTTTTCCATAAATTTCGATCCAAAACCGCCACTCAATGCCCTATATAGGTGTGCGCTTTTGCGAACAACAAAACTATTCACTACTCATTACATTGGAGGCTGTTATGAAAAAAAGGGCGGAAACGATTTTTATCCCGATCATGTTTACTGTGTTTATGGGTCTTTTAAGCGGTTGCAGCGAAAATTCCATGGAGAAAGAGTACAGGGCAATAAAAGACTCAGGGCTTACCGGGGAGGCATTGCTAAAAAGTCTTTCAGAATTTGAACTGCGGAATATGGGACACTTTAATTCAAAAATAGACCTGGGGGGCTATTACCTGCTGGCCGGGGACATGGACCGCGCGGGGGATTATTTCCGCAGGGCGGAGGCGCTGGTAAAAAAAGCCCCCGGTGATGAGGACACCAAAAAAAACATCACCATTATGTACGGGTCACTGGCCCGTCTTCATGTTCTGCAGGGTGAATACGATCCGGCACTGGAATACGCGGAGAAAGCCGCTGCCGGGGATGATGAAGAAGCGGTTTCCTACCGGTATCTTCAGGGGCAGATATTCCTTGAAAAAGGGGAAAACGAAAAGGCCTTGGATGTTTTCGATCTTTTATTCGCTTCCCGCCCCGATACTGCTTCCCCCGATAATATCCGCTCCTATATGTACCTCCTTGCGGGAGCGAATCGTTTGCCGGAAGCCGCCGCCATGGTTGATCTCTTTTTTGAAAAGGGCCGCTACTTTCCGGGACTGGGCTTGTTTGCCTCATCGGTCTACGAGGGGGCGGGGCAGACGGAAAAGGCGATCTATGCGGCCTTCATGGATTATGAATACTCAAGCGGTTACCGGGAAACGGACACAGCGGTCTTCCTCAAAAATATTGATACCCTGGAAAGACAGCTTGCATCCCAGGACAGGCTCGTCCCCGCCGCCGATGCGTTGAACCTGGTGCGCAGTCTCTACGATCCTTCGGTTTCAATTACCGAACAGGGGGAAGCTTCTTTTTTTACGGAGGAATACATCACCCTTAAAAAGAAAATAGAGAACGCCATTCATACCACGGCGGACTTTAACCGTTATCTGGCAATGGAACATTATTTTTCAACATTTCCTGGGTATTACTGGAACCTCTGGCAGGCGGTTGCCGGTTTGAGCGAGTCTTCACGGGCAAACTATCTTCCGGTGTTACAACGGATCATCGCACTGGACCGGGAAGGAACCTACGCACAACGGGCATGGGATGAGATCAGTAAAATCCTGGGATTCAAAAATAATTAGGAGTGGGCGGTGAATCATTTTAATATTGCAATTTTCATGCTCTGCATTTGCCTCTCCGTCCTTTCAGGGTGCGGCGGATGCGGAGCCTCAGCCGAAGCGGAGCAGGCCTATATCACTGCTGTTGATGCCTACGGTGCGGAAAAATACGCAGAGGCTTTAGCCGCTGCCCGGCAGGCACTGTCACGGGACCGGAAGTTTTATCAGGCCGAATTCCTTGAAGGGAGGATTCTTTTTTTTACCGGCAATGAGGAGGAGGCGAGAAAAATCTTTGCCCGGCTTGTCTCCCGGCATCCTGAATATACCGAAGCGAATATCTGGTATATCCGCACCCTCATCCTGAATGGCGAATATGAAAAGGCCCAGGGCCTTATTGAAAGGGAACTTTCCTTTAACAGTTCTGATTGGCGGATCTATTATCTCTGTTCCCTGCTGGCCCAAAAAACCGGGGACTACGAAAAAAGGCTCTCCATGGGCCGCCATGCGGAAACGGTCCTGACAGATTCTGCCAAGGTCTATATGGATATGGCCGCCGCCTGGCAGGCTTTGGGTCTTGAGGAAAGGGCGGATAATTGCCTTGAAAAGGCTCGTATGATTTCGGGGGGCAATATTTCACTGAAGAAGTAGGCGGGAGTTATGAGTCGTCTGAACGGAAATTTAAAGCATCCGATACCAGCAGCGCTACACAGACCGCAAGCCCCGCACAGATGGCAATGATGCTGATTAAGTGGTCGTTCATGGAGACCGGTTTGACGGCGGTCACTATCTGCCCCGGGGCGGTACGCTGCTTCCGGGCTCCCCCCAGCCCCACAATGCGGACAAATTTTTCATCCTCTTCGCCAAAACCCAACTCCCGGGCATAAACCGTGATGGTATCCCGGTCATAGAGGAGGGCGTTCTTTGAATTTTCCAGTTCTTCGTTGATAAGGCTTAAGGCGTTCATGTTCGCCTGCTGCCTTTCCCGCTCGGTTTTAAGGTCCTCATAAGCGGAAAATCCCACCGCCCCGGCAAAAACCGATACCGCCGCGTAGACCGCAACAGCCGTCCAAAGGGCAATGAGGTATTTGATCATTCTCATTACCCCCATTAACGGTCTTTTTGCCCCTGTTCTTTAGTCCATTGACAACAGGAAAAATACCGGGCTAAGCTGATACAAAGTACTACATAGAACCCGTAGCATAGCCGATAAATTGATATATGTATTAAGCTGAGGGGAGTAGTCCATGGCAAGCGAAAAAAAACCTTCGATATATTACGATCGTAGTGCAATCGGATCATCCGGGGAACTTGATGAATACGGGGTCTGGGTAAAGGGCGAACCCCAGGATTTATCCACAACAGATGCGGCGGCAGGGGCAAATGCCGGGGTAATGGCGGATGCCGAAAAGCGGGAAGATGCCGAATCGTCACTGCCGGATCCTGCTCCGATGGATCTTGATATCCCGGCAGAATCCTTTGCTATGGATTTTACGGCCCGGTCTGATGAACCTCTTCCCGAAGCCGGGGAAGACACTGAAGAAACTACCGCCAAAACAGAAGATGGTTTTACCGAAATTTCCATTGAAGATTTTTCGGGAGATACTTTCGATATTCCCCCTGAAAGCATCGAACCTCCGGTTCGCAGTTCCCCTCAGGAATTTTCAGGAGGGGAACCCCGGCCTGCGGCCTCGGCTGAATTTGCCTCCGAGGCTGAAAGCCGAGGTTCCTCTCAGGAATTTTCAGGAGGGGGACCTCGGCCTACGGCCTCGGCTGAATTTTCCACCCAGCTCCTGATGAAAATTGCCGCTGAACTTGCCTCCATACGGAATGAACTTTCCATTCTCAAGAATGAGCTTTCCGTCATCCGCCCTGGGGATAACCCGGCGGAGGGGTATGACTCTCAATCGGCCAAAAAGGACGAATCCACCCTTGACGAAAGCCAGGGTCATGGTTTTTTTGACGAAGATGACGACGAGAAAATTGCCCTTACCGGGGATGAACTTGACAATATCCTCAACACTGCGGATTTTACCGAAGAAGCCGGAACGGATAACGAAGCCTTAAGTCCGCTCAGTGAAATTGAGGAAATTGAGGGAAAAATCCCCATGGAGGCCGCCTTTGGAGATTGGAAAGCGGATGATACATTACCCGGGGAGGCTGAAAGCATCGAACTTCCGGAACTTCCTCCGGAAAAACAGGTCGAAGAATTGTCAATTGATGACCTTTCTCCCGGAGATCTTGGCGACCTGGGGCCGGAAATCAACATGTATCCTCAACCTGATGAAGACGAAGCGCCGATTACCATCGACCTGGATTTGGAAGAACCCACCGAAAGCTCCCATGCCGACACCGGCATCGCCGGGGGCAATGCTGAGGCCGACGCCGAAGAAGAGATGGAATTTTCCATCCCCGGGGACACCTTTATACCGGAGGAAGAGCTTTCCGAACCGGAACTTCCGGTAGAAATTCCCCCCACCGAAGAAGATGCCCTGCTTCCCCCTGCCGTTGAAGCCGCCGAAGAAGAAAATTTTGCCCAGGTTATTCCCGAAGGTTTTATCGTAGAGGAAGAAGACACTCCGGCTCCAGCTCCTGATCCCGATTCTGAAAAACCGGAGGCCGCTCTTGATACTGATGAACTTGCAACCGAGGCTGAAAGTATCCCCCCTGAAACCGGAGACATTCCCGGTCCTTTCAAACAGGAATTGAAAACCGTACTTTCCTATATGGACCGGCTTCTGGAATCCCTTCCGGAAGATAAAATCGAAGAATTTGCCAAATCGGAATATTTCGATACCTATAAGAAACTCTTTAAGGAATTAGGGATCGTATAAATGGGGCTTTTAGCTAAAGCCGCTTTTAGCAAGGTCGAGAAAGCCCTGCCGGGATTATTAACGCGGGGGCAAAAAAAGCGGGACAGCCTCCCTCCGCCGGGAGCGGCGCTTTCCCTTATGGGAAAAGCTATCCAAAGGGAAATTCAAAAATTGCATGACAACTGTGCTTCCGGCGGGGAACCCCGGAATTTGCAGGGTATTGTTCTGGAACTGCCCGGCAGCTTGCCCTCTGGAGAGATGAATCACATGGTGTCTGCCCTTGGCACGGCGATGGCCATACCCCCCCGGCGCTGTTTGGTCCTTTTTTCCGGCGCCATAGACCGGGAACTGCTTGCCCACCGCTTGTCCCAAAGTCTTGAAACTCAAATCCTCTCTGTCTTTATGGCGGATAATGCTCAGGCAGTGTCGGATATTATCCGTCCCTATTTATAATATGAAGCAGGCCCTACATTCCCGGTATAACCCCCACCGGGAAGCTGAAAAATATATCAATACCCTTAATCTCCCAGGGGCCGAATATTTTATCCTGATTGAACCGGGCCTGGGTTATATGATCCCCCTGCTCCGGGAAAAATATCCCCAAACCAGAATCATCGCCCTCCATGTGGAGGATCAGGGGGGGGGCGGTAATGGTGAGACCCTTCCCGACACCGGCGGGGCCGCAAGCTGGAGCCCCGAAAGTGGAATCGACCTGGAAGAATTTCTGGCACAGGCCATCGGCGACCAATCGGCTTCCGTGATCAGGATTATTGAATGGCGGCCCTCCCTGGTCTGCTATGGGGAACCCTATCTCAAGCTCCTTTCCGCAGCCGCCGATTTTATCAAGCGGTCGGATGCCAATTTTCGTACGGTGAAGGGCTTTGGAAGAAGGTGGTTCAGGAATTTTCTTAAAAACCTTAGGCTCCTGCACCGTTTTCCGGTATATGAAAAGCTTAAAATCCCCATGGTCATTACCGGTTCCGGTCCCGGCCTGGAGGAAAGTATCCCCCTAATCACCGAAATGAAACAGCGGGGCGATCTTTTTGTCCTGGCGGCTTCATCGTCGGTGAAAGCCCTCCTCTGCCGGGGAATCATCCCCGATCTGGTCCTCAGTACCGATGGCGGCCCCTGGGCGCTGCTCCACCTCTATGAATGTTTTCGCGGCGGCATCAATACTACCTTTGCGGCGGCCCTTTCCGCCGCCCTCCCCTCCCAGTGCGCCGATGTACCACTCTTGGCAATCAGCGACGGCAGCTTCTGGCAAAGCCTGATTTTGCAGCGGCTGAATATACCCCACATTCCCCTGCCCCAGCGGGGCACCGTAACTGCTTCCGCCATTGATCTGGCTCTGCATCTGGGCAGCGGGAAGGTCTTTATTAGTGGCATGGATTTGGCTGTCCGGGACATCAGGACCCACGTGCGGCCCTACAGTTTTGACCGGCTGCTGACGGAAGGGGCTTCCCGGCTCAATCCGCTTTATTCTCAAAGCTTCGTCCGCTCCGCTGGTATTGCAGGCGGGGGGGAGCCATCAAATATACGCCTCCTGGTTCAGTTCCCGGCTCAAGGCCTATCCCGACAGGCTCTATACCTTGGGCAGCAATAATCAGGTTTTTCAGGGGCTTAAGGAATGGAAGAATTTAACCACAAAGGACTCAAAGGAGGGAGGAATAGAGGCTTCTCTTTTCTTCCCCTTTGTGGTTGATCCTTCTTCCTTTCCGAAAGATCCCACGGCTTTTGCGGCTGACATCCTTAAAGGGACCCTCTCTGATCCCCGGACAAAGAAGCCGGTGACAGAAGAATTGTCCGCCCTGCTCTTTCCCGGCAGGCAGAATGTCGGAGCGGCGGAGTTGGCGGATGAAATCAGCGCATTGGCCGGACCTTATTGTGGGGTTTTTTATGGATAAAAAATTCTCCTTTGAACGGAACCTCCTTGCCCTTTCGGCCTCGGATCCCGGCCTTTGTTCCCGGCTTTCCGGGGCGGAAACCACCCTTAACCGGTATAAATTCCTGGAATCCCGTTCCGGGGAGATTATTCCTGCCATAATGGACGTAAACGGCGCCGCCCACCCCCTCCATTCCCTGGTGGACCCCCGGCGGGAGGGGGAGCGGCTTGTTTCAACCCTTAAAGACGAAGAATTTCTCATCTTTTTGGGAATGGGCGGGGGTTTCGCCATTGAGGCTGCCCTTGAACGGCGGGAAACCGGCAGGGTTCTCATTATTGAATATGATATCAACGGAATTGCGGAGCTATTCTGTTCACGGGAGTACGTGAAAATCCTGGGGGACCCAAGGGTAAATCTATTGGTAGATCCCCCTGCGGAACTTCTTGAACAGTACATACTTGAGAATTACCAGCCCGCCCTTTCCGGGGGTATCCGGGCGCTGCCCCTGCGGACAAGGACTACATTTTCCCCGCAGCTCTTTAACCAGGCCGAAGAGGCAATTCAGAATGCACTGGACCGGCTTTCCGCAGATTACTCGGTGCAGGCATATTTTGGTACCCGGTGGTTTTCCAACATCATCCGCAACCTTAAACGGGCGGAGGAACAGGATGGCCCGGTCCCGCCAATTCGCCATGCGGCGATAATCGCGGCGGGGCCTTCCCTGGATGCCCAAATTCCCCTGATTGCGGAAAAACGATCTTCCCTCTTTCTTATCGCCGCCGATACCAGCCTTCCGGTACTTTTGCACCGGGGGCTGGAACCGGACGCGGTGATTTCCATTGATTGCCAGCATATCAGCTACTATCATTTTATGTGGGGGCTCCCCGGCCATATCCCCCTGTTCCTGGACCTTGCAAGCCCCCCCCTGGTGGCGTCCCGCTCGGCCCATCCCCGGTTCTTTTCCGGGGGACACCCCCTGACCAATTATATTTCTCAAGTTTGGCGGCCCATTCCCCAGGTAGACACATCGGGGGCCAATGTGACCTACGCGGCCCTTTCCCTGGCTGAAAATCTTGGCGCCGAACGGATCGATCTCTACGGGGCGGATTTCTCCTATCCGCAGGGCCAGGTCTATGCACGGGGCGCCTACATATTCCCCTTTTTTGAAAAACAGCAATGCCGCCTTGCCCCCATGGAAAGTCTCTTTTCAAATTTCCTCTACCGGAGTCCCCTCGCCAAGCTTGGGGGAAAAGACTCCTGGTACTACGAGACAGACACCCTGCGCCGTTACCGGGAGCGGCTGGAAGAAAAACTCATCACCACGAACGCCGAAATCTGTCCCGTACCGGGAATGGGCGCCCCCATCACAGTTCGGCGGCAGAGCGGACACTCCGGACGGCGGGATTTGAAAATTTTCTCCTCAGGCCGCGCCCGGATGAGCGCAGAGGATTTTCTTTCCAAATACCGGGAGGGTATCCTCAGCCTAAAGCCCATGAATGCTGATCTCAACACCTATCTGCGCAGCCTTGAGGACAGCGAACGGCTCATCCTCGCCACCCTGCTCCCCCAGGCTGCCGCAATCCGGCGGCGCAAAAATGAACTTGCCCCGGCGGAAATTATCGAGCGGGTTCGGGAATACTGCGTCAGTGAAATCGACAGGGTAATTTTTTAGGGATTTAACAGGCCGAATGTCGAGTTTTACATACAATCGGCCTAATGCCTCAAAACGAAGAATTTAACCGCAGAGGACGGGAAAAAGCCCCGGATTTTACGATTTTGTGCTATAATCAGGGGTATATTCAGAGCGATTTCTCGTATCAGAATAGCGATATGGGGGTTTGAATACCCACCGGAAGTGATGAACCGGGGAGTTTAAGGGAGCGTAGAGATATGTTTGCAATTAAAGGCATTTATGACGGGGGTACGTTTACTTATGGATAGGCCTATGCCGGTAGCCGGAAAGCATGAGGTGATTATCACCTTTCTGGAAGCTGATAGGGCCGATGAAATAACGAATAAAATAAAATCCGACACTCGTTTTCGCAAACCCCAGGATATTCCTTTAGATGAAAAACTTGCCGCATATAAACGGCTTGTAGGACTCACCGCTCAAAACCCGGTAAGTATTGAAGAAGCCCGGTCAGAAAGGCTCAGCCGACAATGAGAGTCTTTTTTGATACGAATGTTATAGTGGATATCATTGAACAGCGTGAGCTGTTTTTTAAGCATTCTTCGGCTGTTTTCCTTATGGCGGTGAATGGTCAGATTGAGGGACTTATCGGCGCAGGTTCTATTACCGACCTGTATTATATTACCCGGAACGCAAAAGATTTCGGTACATCTCCCATTCCGGCGATAAGTCCTGATGACTTTTTTAACATGATGGCTACATTGCGTTAGCCATAAATAACTACCCTCTTACTGCCTATGAAAGAATTATATGCTCTCTTTGCGAGATACACGATTCGAACGTGCCACCTACAGCTCCGGAGGCTGTCGCTCTATCCAAATGAGCTAATCTCGCATTTTATTAACATTAATTGAATTGCAGATTATTGTCAACGGCCTCTTTTGTATAACAATTTCTGTCAATTTCTTGCCAAATCAGATATTTTAGTGTATATTGTGGACGGTGGTATTTATGGAACCTATTATTTTAGCATCAGGGTCTTTACGGCGACAGAAATATTTCCGCCTTCTGGGCCTGCCTTTCAGTATCATGCCTCCCATGGTCGATGAGAGCGCCGGGGACATTACAGACCCCCAAAAGCTGGCGGAAGAGCTGTCGATCCGTAAGGTAAAAAAGATCATTGAATTGCTGAAGGGACGGAATCCCCCCTGGATTTGCGGGGCGGACACGGTTATCTCGGTGGACGGGGACATATACGGCAAGCCCAAGGACCGGGATGATGCCCAAAGGATGCTCCAAATGCTCCAGGGACGGGATCATCAGGTGGTTACCGGGATAGCCCTCTACAGCGGGAAGACCGAACACATTGACTGCCGGTCCGTGGTCAGCGCCGTATCCTTTGCCCCCCTTTCGTATCAGGAGATTGAATGGTACCTCAATACCGGGGAATGGCAGGGGGTCGCCGGGTCCTACAAGATACAGGGGCGGGCAAGCTGTTTCATTTCCGGCATCCGGGGCTCCTACAGTTCCATCGTGGGCTTGCCAATACACGAGTTTTATGCCATGCTCAGGGAGAATGGTTACCCGTACGGTGATTGAAAAAAGCTTCGCTTTTTTCAATTAAGGAGTTTCAGCAAAGCTGAAACTCCAAAAGGCTAAATTGTTCATCAATGCAAAAGGGTTTACCCTTTTGTAAATTTCCATTACCTCGTAGCGGGTAATGAGATACAGTGAAGGCGTTGTCTGTACTCAATGGAGTGTTTTCATGACGTGAGTTTTCCTTCGGAAAACTCAAATTCGTCAATGAAAATTACTATTTTCATTGACGAACCGATAACCGGGAGGAAATTTTGGCAGTAGTTACCATGAAAAGTCTGCTTGAATCGGGTGTGCATTTCGGCCATCAGGTAAAGCGCTGGGACCCGCGGATGAAGAAGTACATCTTCGCCGAGCGGAACGGGATTCACATCATCGATCTTCAAAAGACCATCCAGGCGATCAAAGACGCCTACGACGTGGTCCGCAAGACCGTGGCCGGGGGCAAGACGGTTCTCTTTGTGGGGACCAAGAAACAGGCCCAGCAGGCGATCCAGAAAGAAGCTGAACGCTGCGGCATGTACTATGTAAACAACCGCTGGCTGGGCGGCATGCTTACCAACTTTTCTACTATTAAGAAGTCCCTGCTCCGTCTTAAGAAACTGGAAAAGATGGAAGTTGACGGGACCTTTGAAAATCTCACCAAGAAAGAAATCTCAGGACTCGGCAAGGAACGGACAAAGCTCCAGAAAAATCTGGGAGGCATCAAGGAAATGAAGGAGCTTCCGGGGATCATCTTCATCATTGATACCCGCAAGGAAGCCATTGCGGTAACCGAGGCCCGGCGCATGGGGATTCCCATTGTGGCGGTGGTGGATACCAACTGCAACCCCGACGGCATCGACTTCCCCATCCCCGGCAATGACGACGCCATCCGGGCCATCACCCTCTTTACCCAGATCATCGCCAACGCGGTGGTGGAAGCGGACAACGAAGTTGGCCTCAAGATCATCGAAACCCTGGGCGATGAAGATGAAACCATGGAAGAGATCATGACCGATGTGTCGATCAAGGAAGAGGATCAGGAAATCGACATCGAATCCTTTGCCGCTACCGACACCCCCGCCCCGGCGGCTGTTGTGGTTGAGGAAGCGCCCGTTGATGAGGAAGATGCATTGCCCGTGGATGTTGACAAGATTTTAGGAGAGGAGTGATATAAATGGCTATCAGTGCAGCGGATGTAAAAAATCTCCGGGAAAAGACCGGAGCGGGACCGATGGAGTGCAAGAAGGCCCTGGAGTCTACCAACGGCGATTTTGCGGCGGCGGAAAAACTCTTAAAGGAAAAGGGCCTTGCGGCGGTGGAAAAACGGGCGGACCGGGCCACCAATGAAGGCAAGGTTTTTGTAAAAGTTGCTGGTAACACGGCGGTTCTGGTGGAAATTGCCTCTGAAACCGACTTTGTGGCCCGGAACCCCGACTTTATCGCCCTGGGGGGCGTCATTGCCGACCGGGTACTGGCAAAGGGTTATACCGATGTGAACGATGAGCTTTCCGGCCTGGTAAGCGAGCTTGCCGCCAAGATCCGGGAAAACATGAGCCTTAAGCGGGTAAAGATGATCAAGGCCACCGCCAACGAATACCTTACCTCATACACCCACGGGGACGGCAATATCGGGGTGGTGGTAAAACTCGACTCCGACAAGCCTGAGATCTTCCAGAAGGATGAAATAAAGGAATTTGCCTTTACCCTCGCTCTCCACGTGGCGGCCTTTAATCCAGCGGCTCTGGACCGGAGCAAGGTCGATCTCGCTTTCCTTAAAGAGCAGGAGGATATCTTCCGCAAGCAGATGGAGCAGGACGAAAAACTCAAGGGCAAGCCCGCCAATGTGATCGACAATATCCTTAAGGGGAAGGTCAACAAGTACCTTTCCGATATCTGCCTTCTGGAGCAGGGCTATGTGAAGGATGAAAAGTTCACCGTTGCCAAGGCGCTGGAGGACTTCGGTAAGCAAAACGGAGCCAAAATCAGCGTGAACGATTACGTTTACTTTAAAGTCGGGCAGTAGGCCATGCACAGCGTTACCTCAGCATCCGAAGAACGGATGAAAAAGACCGTCGCAAGCCTTAAGGACGGGTTCGCGTCACTGCGGACCGGCCGGGCTTCGGCGTCCCTGTTCGACAAGATCAAGGTCGATTACTACGGGGACAAGTCCCCCCTGAATCAGGTGGCCAACATCTCTATCCCCGAAGCCCGGCTCATCGTCATCCAGCCTTGGGACAAGGCCCTTATCGGGGAAATCGAGATGTTGGCCACCTGATTCAGGGGGGACTTGTCCCCGTAGTAATCGACCTTGATCTTGTCGAACA
>BNUT01000081.1 GCA_025997555.1 Spirochaetia bacterium | reverse complement strand
GGGACATTCAGGCCAGGAAGAACGCGAAGAAGAAGCTTGTCGACGGTGCGGCCGTTCCGGTGAAAGCCTAGGAGAATATTTAACCACAGAGCTCCCCGGAGATTTCACAGAGGACACAGAGAGGAATATAAATTTTTCCCCTTCCTCTGTGCCCTCTGTGGTTATTCTTAATTTCAATGAAAGTAATCCGCGCCAAAGTTCTTGGTTTCTGCATGGGTGTCCGCCGAGCGGTGGATATGGCCGAAGGGGAACTCCGCAGCGGCGGCCGGGTTTGTACGATGGGTCCCCTGATCCACAATCCCCAGGTTTTGGAATCACTGCAAAGGCAGGGCGTGGAGATCCTTAATGAGAATAAGCTGCCCGAAAATCTTGCCGACGTCACGGTAATTATCCGGGCTCATGGAATCAGCCCGGTACTGGAAGATGAATTGAAAAAACGGGGGGCACGGATCGCGGACGCCACCTGCCTACGGGTCAAAGCGAGCCAGATGAAGGCCCGTGCCCTGACTACGGAGGGGTATACCCTCTTCCTGGCGGGAGAAAAAAAGCATGGGGAAGTGATCGGCATAACTGGGTACGCTCCGGGTTGTATCGTGATCGCTGAAAGCGATGGGGCGGAACATGCCGCCGCAGATTTTTACCGGAATAATCCCACAGCGAAAACTGCTTTAATCGGACAGACCACCATTTCTGCTGAAGAGTACCGCACCATAGGGGAGGCCATTAAAAAGTTTTTCCCCGATCTGGTTATTGTTGATACCATCTGCGGCGCTACCCATGACCGGCAGGAAGCTTTGAGAGAACTCTGCGGCGAAGTGGATGCGGTCATAGTCGCCGGAGGAAGGGAATCGGCAAATACCCGGCGGCTCCTCGCTATAGCCCAGGCCCAAAACAAACCCGCTTGGCTCGTGGAAAGCTCCGCAGAAATACCCATAAAAATCGATCTATATAATACCGTTGGGCTTTGCGCCGGGGCCTCCACTCCGGATGAAACAATCGACGCCATTGAAAGGGTCCTGCTTGCAACGGGCCACTCTGAACACCCCCCCAGCAATTCTCATTTAGGAAAAAGCTGATAAAATAGAGGGATGGGACAAGGAATAATAAGCGAACTAACTGGGAGTTTAGAAGAAGTCAGCGGGAAGAATACCGCTGGCTCAAACCGACCCTGTTAGGGGACGATCTGTTTTCCCGAAACGATTTTTGCCGTGTGGTATACACCTATCGATGGCTTTCTGATGCGGGAATACGGGACACCGCAGACGCGCTTCACGTGAATTACCTTGAAATGGAGATACGGCGCCGGGAAACGGGAAAAATAACCTATAAAAACAGATGGGTAACGGACAAACCGGTTACCCAAAAGAACGCGGTGCACATGGCGGCGTGCGCCCGGGCCCGGTGGAAGATAGAGAACGAGCATAACTCGGCACCTGCGTTGCCGCACGTCTTAAAAAACCACGGCTACAATCTTGAGCACAACTTTGGACACGGGAACCGCCATGCCCAGCGAGATTTTTTGTCTTTTGAACCTGTTCGTGTTTTTGATACACGGTATTGAGGCGCTGACCCACGAGGATTATATAAACGTCCGGGCCAAGGCCGGCCGGAGGGATGAGTTTTTTAACAAACTCAGGGTTGTCCTTGAGTATTTCCTTTTTGATGACTGGGACACTTTCATTGCCGTCGTCCTCAACGGACCTCAACGCGGCTAAAATGAGAATTGCTGTGGAGGAAGGGCAGGCTATTTCCCTTGGATAAAAAACAAAGATATTATAGAAGTTCTTTAACAAAAGTTTTCCTTGGGTTTTGATAGAGAGCAGGAATGATTTTGTAAATTAAATTTTATCTAACAATGGGAGAAATCTTAAATAAGGATAAAATTGATGGACGACACAACTAAACTAAACAATTTTCAATCAATTCGTGAGACTAAAAAGCTACTTAAAAACAACGGATATAAAGTGACAAGAGAATATAAAAAAATCACTTCACAAGATGATTTTGATAAATTCTGGTGGGATTCAGTGAAAATTGTCTGTAGTGAGAAAGGAGATGATTTTTCTTTTCCTGAAGACTTGATTGAGGAGATGGAGCTTCAAACTGATTATGAGATAAAGGCACAGTTTTTTGATATAAATAACCGTCCTGAAACCGAGATAGAAAAAGCTTTTCACTTTGCTTTAGAGGGTTTTAACAAACAATTCAAAATATACGATCGTTCCAATAAAACCTGGATTTTTTCTATATTAGGGAAAGCAGAACCTTCTTCGTTTTCTTGATTCGTTTCAACCAGAGAATCGTTGTTTTCACGAAATTTGAGGGTAGATTCAGATTCGTTAGTTTTTTCTATGATATAACCGTTGCTTTCAAGAAATCTAATGGCCGAAGTAATTTCCTCTCTTTTTTTCATTCACGATTTGATTTTTTCAATCCTTTCTTTGTAATTTTCAAGAAAACTTTTTGTTTCCTCTCTTGTCTTTTCCATAATATATTCCTTCTCAAAAAATTTAAATGATTTTATTCCTTAGACTTGTTCGAGAACCCCAAGAATGATACAATAAAAGGATGGAACGTGGAACAAAGGCAACAGATGCCAAAGAAGCGGTATTTAAAAGGCTGTTTGGGGTAAAGCCTGAAACCTTTGAAAGCATGGAAATAATACTCTAAAAAGAGTATAACAAACGGCATACATACGGAGGCAGTCCGCCGAAGCTGTCGATCGGGGACAAGCTCAAGATAACCTTAAAATACCTGAGGGAGTACCGCACGATGGAATCTGTCGGGGTGGATTACGGGGTCAGTAAAAGCACCGTCTGTGAAACAATCCAGTGGGTTGAGGATACGTTGAAAAGAGATAAAACCTTCTGCCTGCCCGGTAAAAGGATGCTCAAGGAAGCTGAGAACACCATAGAATATATCGTTGTAGATGTGACGGAAAGTCCGATACAACGCCCTAAAAAAACAAAGAGCGTATTATTCGGGGAAAAAGAAGCGGCATACGATAAAAACGCAAGTGATTATCAACCGGGAGAACCGGAATATTCAGGATATTCGGGAGGCCGCCGGCAGTGTCCATGATTTCAAATTGTCCAAGAACACCATTGGAAAAACAGTTGACCCGTCAATTTTGATACAGGCGGATTCTGGATATTTGGGAATCGGGAACCTTCATGCCAATAGCCATATACCGAAGAAGGAAAGTAAATATCATAAGCTTTCCAGGCGGGAAAAGGCATATAACAAACGGCTTTCCAGGGAACGAGTGGTCATTGAACATATTAATGCTAAAATAAAAACATTTAAGAGTATGGCGTATCCTTACCGGAATCATTGCACACGCCATTTACTCAGAATGTCCCTCATTTGTGGTATTATTAATTTTGAATTACAAACTTAGAGTTCTCGAACAAGTCTATTGTATTTTTTGAACCAAAATAGACTGCAATACGTTTTGAACGTTTGAAGTATATAAAACAAACAATTAAAAGACCCAATGAAGCAAGGATGCCTGTCACTAAAAACATCGGATATATTGCCTTTAATAATCCAAGCATAGGAACAATAACACCGGTAATTAAGGGGCTTATATTCGCATTTACCATAATATCAAAAATGGTAAACGGGTATAAGGCAAACAAATTGACCAGCAAATGAACAAGCGCAATAATGCAGGACGCAAAGAAAAACAGTTGAAATAAAAATTTTTTACGCCATAACAAAAACACCAGAAACAAAATATTGCAAAGAAGCGTTATTGATATTGCGATGAAAAACAACCATTTATTGGCAAAGCCGTGTAAGAAAAAACTAAAAAGGCCGTTACCTGCATTTGATTGTGACGTTGCCAATATCAAGGTAATAATATCGCCTATGGCGTTTAGAATACCAAGAACACCGATGAGCAAAAGCACAATGCCCATTTTGGAAAAATTTGTAGTATTGTTTTTCATAAATTCCCCCCTACTCCTTCTGTATTTTTGGGGATAAGCATATCCCAGATTGCCTCAATCGCTTCATTCATTTTTGCAGGGGACGATTTTTTCTGCAAGTACGCCTTCAATAACCCCATTGACGCGCCGGAAAACATCGACATAAGCACCGGAAAAGGTAAGGGCTTTAACAGTTTTTCTTTTTTGGCGTAGGTAAGTAAATCCGAAATAGGGGACGCTATTTTTTCGATTTCCGCTTTTGTTTCTTCGGTAATGAACGGAGAATGTTCATACTGTTCGGTAAACTGTATTTCCTCAGGGTGTTCAATCAAATAGCGGATAAGGTTCTGTAAAGATGTAACGAATTGCGCTTTTACCGGCGCGTCCGTATCCTGCCCTTTGCCGATTGCCTCGGCCATGCGTTTGCGGATTTCAAGGTAGAGGCCGTTAATCAGCTCGTCCTTATTCTTGAAATAACGGTAAATCGTTCCCACGCCGATATTAGCTTCCTCGGCAATTTGGGACATGGGCGCGGCGTGGAATCCTTGCCCGGCGATAAGTTTTAGGGCGGCGTTCAAGAGGTCGTCCCGTTTCCCTGATTGGGTAGGCATACTTCACCCTCCTACAAAAAAAGCCGTGACGCTGCCTATTAACCCCAATACGGATAACAGGCCCAACCCCAGGACGGCACACTGAATTATTGGAAGGATTCCAATAATCCCCAAAACGATTGCGATAATACCCATAAAGTCCTCCAAAATTGAAATATCGGAATGAACGTTCATTCCTTATAGAATATACATTAAGACTTCGGGAGGAGTCAAGAGAAAAATCAGTTTTTTTGAAAAATATTTTTTATCCGCTGAAACTTCACGGTAAACAGCCGCAAAGACTAAAAGGGCGTTATAAAAATTCCGTAGAAGTCTACGGGAGTTCTGTAGAATTCTCCCGAAATCTCGTAGAATACTACAGAAGTTCTATAGAACACTATGGAACTTCTGTAGAACTCTCTGAACCTCTTGTAGAAGTCTACGGAAGTCCTGTAGAATACTATAGAACTTTCGTAGAAGTCTATGGAAGTTTCGTAGAACACCCAAAACCAAGGGGCATTCTACCAAATTTTTTACAAAGGAGCGTGACGGAACGTTGTTCCGTTTCGATTAACGTGCGCGGCTATTCAGCCGCACAAAAGTGAGGTGAAATTTTGGCTGGAGACTATGTTCCCCATTCGGATGGGGCGTTTTTGGAGTGGGCAAAGCCCCTTATCGCCTATGCGGCGGCCCATGCGGCTGGATTTAACATTCCGCAGGGCGTTTTACCGCCTATTCAGGCCCAACTTACCGCCTTCGAAGCGGCTTTTGAGACGGCGCAGAATCCAAACCGGGGAAAAGTGGACGTTTTGAACAAAAACGAAACGAAAGCCGCCCTTGAATCATCGTTGCGGGGCTTCATAAAGGCGTATATTGTTTATAATCCCGCCGTTTCGGACGCTGACAAGGAAAGTATGGGGTTGCCGTTGCGCGATCCAACCCGCACTCCCGTTCCGCCGCCGTCAACTATTCCTGAAATAGAATTGGACAGCTCCATAATCCGCCAGGTAACCGTCCATTTTAAGGACAACGGAAGCGAAAAACGGGGCAAACCCGCCGGGGTTCACGGCATAGAATTGCGGTGGGCCTTGCTGGACAATCCGCCGTCATCGGTGGAGGACTTAACCAAATCCGCCTTTGACACGGCAAGCCCTTACACGTTTACGTTTGACGAGGCGGAAAGGGGTAAGGCATTATACATTTGCCCCCGCTGGGAAAATAACAAAGGCGACAAAGGCCCGTTGGGGGAAATTGTAAAGGCAATTGTGCCGTAAGGTGGCCACAAAGGAAGGGAAGGCATGAGAGCCGATTATATTGTTTTTAACGAGGCGGCTTTTCGGCACCGGATAACCAAAGACGATATCCGGTGTGCCGTTACCAACTTTCTCTACGATGCCCTGATGTATGGATCAACGTGTTCCATGCAATGAGATGCAGAGATATTTATCTACCACTTTTGAAGTAAGGAGCAAACAATGGCAGTAATGACCGAAGAAGAAGCAAGCGCCCTTGACGATTTATTTACAAGAAACCCTCCGGTGACTAATCCAAATGTTAAGGGTGTGTTCGCCCGTGAGCGTGATATGCTGGCGGGGCTTGATGATTTCACGTCCCATTATCTTATAGCCCGCGCATCGGCTACACGGCAAACCCCAGCGGCAATTATCGCCGCAATGGTACGGAAAGAAGTAGCGGCAGCTGTTAGCAATGAATAATATACTGCATAAATTATTTTTGTAATAATTATAGGGAAATAAAAAATGTATTGACTAAAATGCAGCACGGCACGCCGTCCATGGCGTGCCGCTTCGTAAGTGGTTTTTTACTGCACATAACGTGAAAGGTTTGCGACGTTTTTGCGGTTGCGATAAAGGAAACCGCAGGTTTCCAGCAACCGCAAAAATGTGCCGGAGAAAAAACGCACAAAGGGCGAAGCCCGACTGGGGTTTTTCGTAGGCAAAGCCGCTACTGCGGCGCAGCGTATAGCATATGTTATGTGCAGTACCCCCGTACTTTATTATTCAAATATTTTCCTATACATTCTTTCCGCTAAATCAATTATATCACCATATTTGGCGATTGATTTTCTATATTCTATTGGAATATTTTCCATCCCATATAATAACCCGGCAATTCCACCGGTTACCGCTGCGGTTGTATCGGTATCATGTCCCAAATTAACCGCCTTTAACACAGCATCCTTATAATTATTAGTCGTTAATAGACACCAAATAGCCGCTTCAATTGTTTCTATAACATAACCACCACTTCTAATATCTTCAGGGACGACCTTTGAAATATCCTGTTTTAACAAGCGATCAAACTGAGCTATTTCAGAATGTTCTATAAATATAGAAAGTAAATATTCAGGGATATCGTGCTGTAAATTTTTATATATTTCATTCTTATTTTTCCCCTCAATTATTTGTTTTTCAAATTCCAAGTAATAAAAACATGCGATTATTGAACGTATATGACCATGAGTAATTGAAGATACTTTACTGGTAATTTCAAAACGTTCTGAAATTGGTTTATCCAATAGATAAAAAACAAGTGGAGCAATTCGCATAAGAGAACCATTGCCGTTAGATCGTGCATCTGCCATACCTGCTTCTGCTGGACTGACTCTTTTTTTCAAATTGAAAATTGCCCTGCTTGTTTTTAGCCCAATATCAAAGATAATACCTGTTGCAGTCCAATAACCGCTATCAAGCCATTTTATGAAATTTTTGGCAATAGTGTTTAAATTAAAATCATTTGTGAGAGCTTCGGTTAAACAGAACGTTAATGAACTGTCATCTGAAAATGTTCCCGGAGGCTGGTTATGTGTCCCATATCAAACCATTTCAGTAACAGGATGTTTCTTTATTTGTATATGATCCATAAATTCTACTGGAACTCCCAATGAGTCTCCAATTGCAACGCCTAATAAATTAGATTTTATTTTTTCCAACATTTCAATAACTCCTAAAAAATATTATATTACATTATTTTTATATTGTCAACCAGTTTATGGGGTATTGCACATAGCGTATGTTATGCGATGTTTCCGTGCCCTTACAATGATTTTTATATGCTCCCTAAAAGTTTATAATACATAACGGCTACATATTCTTGTGCAAGGTACGCCGGTAATATTGACAACTGACTTTTACACGGCAATCCTGCAACATTTTTATATTTCAATTTTTTTGCCATTGATAATGCCCTATACATATGATAATCTGATGAAACAATTATTATATCTTTATTTGATAAATCATATAATTCATCAGAAAATTTTAAGTTTTCCTTTGTACTTGTTGCATTATTTTCGATAAATATTCGTTCAGTATTAATTCCACTCCTGATTAGTACATTTTTCATCGCCCCTGCTTCGGATATATTTTCACCACGACCTTTCCCGCCAGTAACAACGACTTTTGTTTTTAAATTTTCTTTCAGATATTTTGAAGCAACATTTATTCTTCGCATCAAGGGAATTGATGGTATTGAGCCATCAACCTGACACCCAAGGACAATAACATAATCGACATTCTTTTTCAAAACACCATTCATATTATATACAATAATACTTTCAGTAATTATAAAACTTAATACAAAACAAATAAAAACAGCTTTTAATATGATTTTTACAAATTTTGGTAATTTTTTTATTTTTTCTCGTATCTTCTGAAATTTTATTGAAATTATTATCAATAATAAACCAACTATATCCATTAAAAAATTAAAATTATCAAATCGTCCCCAAATCAATGAAACATTTATAAAATATACAATTAATGTTATTCCCAGAATGGCAATAATAGTTCTTACAAAACCTTGTTTTACTTTACCTAAAAGTTTTATTTTCATAATTTTATTATACAATATATTCATATTATTTACAATAGATTGGCACGGAAATTTCGCATAACGTGAAAGCTATACGACGTTTTTATGGCCCGAATAAGGAAACCGTAGGTTTCCAGGGCCATAAAAATGTACCGGAGAAAAACCCCATAAAGGTGCTACTGCGCCGACTGGGGTTTTTCGTAGGCCAAGCCACTACTGCGGCGCAGCGTATAGCGTATGTTAGGCGAAGTTCCCGCCTTTTTACACATATTTTTTATTCTATTATACCAATATTAATAAAAAAAATCCGACATAATACGCAAACTTATAAAGAAACTGATTGGTGTGAATATTATCAAGATAATACTATAAACGATGCTAAATTCATTGTTCTTATTAATTAACAAATATGATAACCATGGTATGATACCTATAGGCAATAACAATGATGGAACCGGTAGTAAAAACAATGGATCATGATATTTTGCTAATATATTTGAAATAATTATACCTATAACATAAAAAATGAATATAAATGAAGGTATAAAATATAGTATATAAAATATTTTGTTAAAAATTATTTGCTTATTTAAAATCCCTATTATAAACATTATTATTCCAAATATGCTTTTACATAAATTGTATAATAATGATATCAACATTATGGGAATACTGAGTATACCAAATATAAAACCGGAAGATCCTAAAATGTATGCCAAAATTAATGGTAAAAAAGTAACTGACATAATTATTATATCAATTTTTAGGTATACTTCTTTCATTATTCCTCCTTATAAACCACCTTTATATCATAAAACAATTTTTAACTTATTTCAATACCATTAGGCGGGAATTTCGCCTAACGTGAAAGCTATACGACGTTTTTGCAGTTGCGATAAAGGAAACCGTAGGTTTTCAGCAACTGCAAAAATGTGCCGGAACAAAACCCCACAAAGGGCGAAGCCCGACTGGGGTTTTGTGGAGGCCAAGCCGCTACTGCGGCGCAGCGTATAGCGTATGTTATGCGCCGTTTGGCTGCTTTTATTTATGCTTTTTCTTTACCCAATATGCCAAAAAAATAAATGAAAAACCAAATACAAATGTCCATAATGGAAAGATTAACATTCTTGAAAGTGCTTCAAAAAATGTAGAGATTGTATTTAATTTATCATTATAATTTAAGTATCGCCTTATATCATATTGCAAATAGTATATTTTTGGTATTAAGTATATTAATCCTATTGATATAATTAATTGCCCTATAAAATCTATAAATTTATTATTCATCTGTTTTCAACCATTCTTCAACAAAAATAGCAAAACAATAAAAAAATGAACCAAGTACAATTCTAGATAATAAAGTTATTCCAATATTACTAAATATTAAAAAAATAATGTTTTCACTTTTATTTTGTATGTTATATGTTAATGTTGATATAAAAGCCCCCAAAGAACCAATAAAAAACACAATAATAATTACTTTGAATATTTTTATCAGTACCAATTTTTGTTGAATTTCTTTTTTTGAAGGTCCATTTGTATTATCCATAAATATTTCCTTTATTGAATATTACAATGTTTTTTAAATTATTGCAATAGTTTTTTCAAAAAATTTCAGCCAAATGGCGCATAACATACGTTATATGAAATACCCCCTAATCTGTATGAAAAAATATACACTTGAATAAAAATACAATATGGATTATAATGAAATAATGAATATAGACACCGTTAATGCCTTAGAAACGGCTATAAAGAATGAGAATTTACTCAAAAAATATAACCTGGAAAAGATAGGCGTATTTGGCTCATTTGCCCGCGGGGAAAAAGCCAATGATATTGATTTTTTTGTAGATAAGGAAAATTATAATATTGAGGCACTAGTAGAATTAAAGAACGATCTGGAAAAATTAACAGAAAAAGGCGTTGACATAATGATCAAAAAATATGCAAATCCTATTGTCTTATACCGTGCTCAAAAGGATATGATATATGTCGCCCAATAAAAGAAATGATTTATTGTATCTTATGAACATTTTAGAATATATTGGGAAAGTATGGAAATATACAGAAGAAACTAAAGATGCGGAAGAATTATATGAACTTAATGAACAGTTAAATTTAAATGCATCATTAACATTATTGGCAAATATTGGTGAAAATGTATCAAAAATAAGCGATACATTAAAACGGGAATATCCTGATATAGAATGGCAACAGATTAAGGATTTTAGAAATAGAATAGTACATGATTATACCGGAATTGATTTGGTAATAGTTTTTGAAATTATAACAAAAGACTTGAAACTATTAAAACCAAAGTTTGAAAATATTATAAGAAAAAATATTGAAAACAAAATATTTGACATTGAAGAAATAAAAATAAGTAAAGAAAGTAAATATTATAAAAATATTGATTTTGAAGAAATAATATAAGGTACGGGGGTACTTCGCATAGCGTATGTTATGTGCAGTTAATTTTGCTTTTATGTTATTTTTTATTATACTTTATAATTTCATATAATAATAAATATGGATCAAAAAAATACTTTTTATATTCTATTCTTAACAATAACGCAGGGCCATAACTAAAATAAGGAGATGTAATTCTTCCAATTAATTGTCCTTTCTTTACAATATCTCCTTCATTTATATTTATTGGTTTTACTAAAATATAATTTATTTCAAGATCATTATTTTTTAATGTTATTGTTATTCCCAAATCATATTTATAATCAATATTTATTATTATACCATCCGTCATTGAATAAATATTTTCGTCAATATTACAGCCAAATATACTATAATATTGAAAAACAATATCATTTGTAAATGGATTTTTTTTAAAACCAAATCCAAAATAATTATCGTTAATAAAATTTATATTATTATTATCAAATGGCGAAATAAAATTTTCATTTACATAATCGTTAAATTCTTTCAATAACGATAAATAATTATTGTCTTCTTGAGAGAATATATTTGAGGAAATATTTATAAAAATAATAATATATACTAATTTCTTTAACATTATTTATATACTATGCTATCGATAATATTATGTCAATATATTTACAAATATTTTCACACTAATTTCAAAATTAATTGCACATAACATACGTTATGTGCAATTTTTTCTAGCTCGGTTTACATATAGAATTTTTAAAAAACTATTGACAATTATACATTTTTAATATAATATGACTTAAGAGGTACATATGAAAAGAATTATATCATTAATGGTTATATTTTTCGTGATAGATATTTATATT
>BNUT01000080.1 GCA_025997555.1 Spirochaetia bacterium | reverse complement strand
GTGCTCATTAGATCTCGAGTATTGTGAAGGGTTGCTTTTTCGCATACCTTATCGGGTTGTGCGCCGATAAGAGTCAAAGTACACTTATTAAGAAGTGAAGTAGGCTGGATGATTGTAAATGCGCAAATCAGGTGTTGTTTCATCACGTAAAGAATATACCCCACTCTATCAAAAAAAGTCAAGTAAATGCATACGAATTTTGTTATCACCGTGCTTCCCTATCGTAGAGCGGCCACAGCCATCGGCAACCGGAGTTTGTGACGGCCGCCCTCCCGCTGCTGTGTCTACGGTACGCGCCGTAACAGCAGCCGCCCCATGGTTGCCGCCATGACCTGCTGAAAGACAATTCCCAGCAGGGCGGGAAGGGCCGCCGCTTCCGGGAAAAATTCGATGGCGATGGTGGTAGCGGCGCTGATGTTCCGCAGTCCCGCAGAAAAGAAGATGGTGACCCGCTTTTCCGGGGAAAGCCGGCAGACAATGCCGACAATTTTGGAAAGCACATACCCAAGGGCCGCGAAGAAAATGCACATCCCGGCGACAAGCCAGACCTTGGGCTCATCAAACCGGATCTTTGGGGCAACCACGGAGGCGTTGGCGGCAATGACCAGGATCAGGCAGACCTTGGCCAGGGGATTAAGGTAGGGCGAGATGACCTGGGGCGCCTTTCCCCGGCTTATTTCGTTTGCCGCTACGCCGATGATCGTGGGAATCACCACCATCATCACCAGTGAAATGGCAATCCCCGTCATGTCCAGGGCAACCCTGGTCCCCAGCAGCAAGGACATGGTGCCTGGCACCACCAGAGGGGCCGCTATAGTGTCCAGCAGGATCAGAGCCAGGGCCAGGGCGTTGTCCCCCCGAAAGATGGACACCCAAATAAAGCCGGCCACTGCGGTGGGCGCAGAATAGAGCAGAACATAACCGGAAATAGTATCCGCATCTCCCGGAAAAACCAGATTGGTGAAAAAAAGCGCCGCCAAAGGCATGAGTATATGGGCGGAAACAAAGGCAAACAGTATGGGCATGGGATGACGGAGGGTAAGTACGAATTCCCGTGCCTTAAGCTTGAGCGCCCCTGACAGGGTTATGAGCCCGAATATCCAGGGAATATAGGGCCGCAGATGCACAAAAACCTGGGGCAGCAAAAATCCCAGGGCTACCCCGAAGGGGGTTAAAACCGGCATGAGTTTTTCAAACCGGGCGTTTAGGGCAACGGCAAAATCCAGAGGCCCCTGTTTATTATTCATATAAAGCTACTATAAATTTTTTTCTTCATTAAGTATACTACTATACAAGAAGCGGTTCCCGCTCAATTTTTTCTATCCCGGAGGCTCGCCCATGGTAAATGATGATGTCATTAAAGAATTGAAGGCAAAGGCCCTTCAGTTTCGCTACGATCTGCTGGAAATGATCGGTATCGGTACTGCCGGCCATCTGGGGGGCTCCGCTTCCCTGGCTGAACTGATGGCGGTTCTCTATTTTTACCGGATGAATTTTGACAAAACAAAGCTTGCCGACCCGGCGCGGGACCGGCTGATCCTTTCCAAGGGACATGCCGCCCTGATCCAGTATGCGGCGCTCTGCGAAAAGGGCTGCTTCCCCCGTGAGGCGCTCAAGCAGGTAAAAACACTGGACGGCCTTTTGCAGGGCCACCCGGATTTGACCATCCCCGGCATCGAGGCGGTCACCGGCTCATTGGGGCAGGGGCTTTCCGTTGCCCTCGGCATGGCCCTGGCCCTGCGGCTGGACAAGAGCCCCGCCAAAGTGTACGTGGTCATGGGGGACGGGGAACAGTCCGAAGGCCAGCTTTGGGAGGCGGCCATGGCGGCGGCTAACTTCAAGGTTGATAACCTTACCGCCTTTATTGACTGGAACAAGATACAGGCCACCGGCGCCACTAGCGACATTTTCAACAATCCAGACTTGGACAAGAAATGGCGGGCCTTTGGCTGGGAGGTGATCCCATGCCCCGGCCACGACATTCCAAAGATCATCGAAGCGCTGGAACAGGCCGACAAAGTGAAGGGCAAACCGGCCCTCATCATCCTTGATACGGTTAAGGGCAAGGGATTCTCCTTTGCCGAAAATACCGCCGCCTACCATAACGGCATTCTGGATGAAAAGATATTCGCCCAGGCAACAAAAGAACTGGACTTGGCAAAGGGGGCCTTATAATGGAAAAACTTAATCTGCGAAAAGCTTACGGGGAAGCCCTGGTTGCGGCGGGCAAAGCCAACAAAGACATCGTGGTCCTGGAAGCGGACCTGGGAAAATCCACCATGTCCGCCATGTTCAAGGACGCCTTCCCGGATCGCTATTTTGAAATGGGTATCGCCGAGCAGGACATGAGTTCCACTGCCGCCGGGTTCGCCCTGGCGGGGAAAATTCCCTTTACCGGCACCTTTGCGGTCTTTGCCGCCGGCCGGGCATACGACCAGATCCGCTGTTCCGTGGCGATCCCCCAGGCCAACGTTAAAATCTGCGGCTCAAGCTGCGGCCTTTCCGACTACGGTGACGGCAAGACCCATCAGTCCGTGGAAGACGGCAACATCATCCGGGCCATCCCCAACATGACGGTGCTGAACCCCTGCGACGCGGCGGAGGTGACCAAGATGGTTTCGGCCATGATCCGGTACAAGGGACCGGTGTACATCCGCATTAACCGGAACGACCTCCCCGTGTTCACCCCCGCCGAAGGCGACTACCAGATCGGCAAGATCTATCCGATTTTGGATACCGCAGAAAAGCCCGGAGCCGCGCCGGTGTGTATCTTTGCTACCGGGGTCATGGTGAGTCAGTCTGTGGAGGCAGCGGAGCTTCTTAAAAAAGAGGGCATCACCGTGCAGGTGGTCAACGTGAGTACCCTCAAGCCCCTCTTAAAGGAAGAAGTCCTCAAGTACGCCAAGGGCCGCAAGGCAATCGTCACCGCGGAAGAGGCGGTCAAGACAGGCGGACTCGGCGGGACCATCGCTTCCATCATTCTGGAAAATGCCGTGCCCGGCGAAGGGGCTATTCCTTTACAGCAAGTCGGCATAGATGATATCTTCGGCACATCCGCCCGTGGCTACGATGAACTGCTGGAAAAATACGGACTCGCCGCAAGTGATGTATACAAGGCCGTGAAAAAGGCCCTTCATAAATAAAGGAGTTATGCGCAACTTCGTTGCGCTTCGATTATACCGTGCGGCATCTGCCGCACTTATATAGGAGTTAAATATGATTGTTGGATTTATCGGATTGGGAATTATGGGTCGGCCCATGGCGAAGAACTTGATCAGCGCCGGATACAAACTGGTGGTGTATGATAAGTTTGCGAAAATTGATGACCTGGTGACGCTGGGCGCGGAGAAGGGAACCTCCAACAAGGATGTGGCTTCCCGCAGTGATGTTATTATTACCATGCTGCCCAACTCCCCCCATGTGAAGGAAGCCATCCTCGGCTCAGGCGGTGTGATCGAGGGGGTCAAGTCCGGGGCAATTGTGGTGGACATGAGTTCCATTGCCCCCGCCGCTTCACAGGAAGTGGGGGCCGCCCTTAAAGCCAAGGGGGTGAACTTCCTTGACGCCCCGGTTTCAGGTGGGGAGCCCAAGGCCATTGACGGCAGTCTGGCGATCATGGTCGGCGGGGATCAGAAAACCTTTGACACCGTAAAGCCCATTCTGGAAAAGATGGGTTCCTCGGTGGTCCTCGTGGGGGATGTCGGCGCGGGCAATGTGACCAAGCTTGCAAACCAGATCGTGGTGGCCCTCAACATCGCTGCGGTTTCCGAGGCCTTTACCCTGGCAACCAAGGCCGGGGTAAAACCCCAGGCGGTATTTGACGCCATCAAGGGCGGTCTTGCAGGTTCCACGGTGATGAACGCCAAGATCCCCATGATCCTGGACGGCAACTTCAAGCCCGGCTTCCGCATCGAACTTCATATTAAAGATTTGCAGAACGCCCTGGACACCGCCCACAACCTCGGCGTCCCCATCCCCCTTACCGCCGAAGTAATGGAGACCCTTCAGGGCCTCAAGAACGACGGTTTCGCCGCGAACGATCACAGCGCCATTGTCCGGCACTATGAAAAACTCGCCAAAGTTGAAGTAAGAAAATAGGAGTACTGTTATGCGCGCGGTATACCGCTTGGAGAAAAAAGTTGCACTTATCACCGGCGCGGCCCAGGGTTTGGGCGCGGCTATTGCAAGCCGCTTCGCCGAAGAAGGTGCGGTTGTGTTTCTGGGGGACCTAAATGCTGAAGCCGGTAGTAATACTGTGGAAGCCATTAAGTCGAATGGCGGCAAAGCCTTTTTTCTTACCCTGAATGTTACCAATGAACAGAGCTGGATCGACGCCTTTGCCACCATTGAAAAAGAAGCGGGTCGGCTCGACATCCTGGTAAACAACGCGGGTATCAATATCCGGGAACCCATTGAGGAAATGAAGGCTGAAAATTTTGACACCATGCTGGGGGTTAACGTGAAGGGGCCCTTCCTGGGTACCAAGCACGTCATCCCCCTGCTCCGCAAGGGCGGGGGCGGCTCCATCATCAACATGTCATCGGTCTGCGGCCTTGTCGGCCACCGCTACACCACCGAAGCATATACCGTGACCAAGGGCGCGGTAACGCTGCTCACCAAAACCATCGCGGTCCGCTACGCAAAGGACAACATCCGTTGTAACAGCCTTCACCCCAGCACGGTGGAAACCGATTTGGTGGCGGAACGGCTCAAGGACCCCCAGTTCCGTTCCGAACGGCTGGGCGAAGTCCCCCTGGGACGGCTCGCCACAGCGGCAGACGTGGCCAACGCGGCGCTCTTCCTCGCCTCCGATGAGGCGGCCTTTATCAACGGTGTCGCCTTTCCGGTGGACGGCGGGACCACCGCAGATTAGGGGAAAACGGCGGGGTATGCTGATTGACAAATTAATAAAATTTGTCCATTATTCGACATACGAAGGCGCAACATTCAGAAAAATCCCGCAAAAATGGTGCGGGATTTTTTGCGCTTTTTTCTCCGTATGGAGAATTATTTTTGTAGCAAAGGAAGAATCATGAAAAAGAATTTCTCTATTGGAGGCGCCATTGTGTCTTTGTTGCTCCTCTCTGTTTTTTCAGGATGTCAGTCCGCCGAGGTAAAGGAAACTGCGGCGCCCGCCGAGCCTGAAGTCGCGCGTCGCGCGCCGGGGAGTCTGCTTTCCCTCGAAGGGGTCTACAATGTCCGCGACCTGGGCGGCTATCGCGCCGCCGACGGCAAAACCGTCCGCTGGGAAAAAATTCTCCGGGCCGGGGAACTGGATAAACTGAACCCCGAAGGTGTGGCTCTTCTGGAAGGTATCGGGATTAAGACGATTGTGGACTTCCGGGATGCGGGGGAAAAGGCCGCCGCCCCTGACGCCGCAATTGCTACGGTTCAGAATACCATTGAGCTTCCCATTGAAGTGAGCAGCCTCATGGACACCCGGACATTGGCCCGCGCGCCCCTGGCGCAGAATGAGCAGATCCTTGTGACGGGCAACAAATTCTTCGTCACAGATGCCCAGGCGCAGTACAAAAGTTTCTTCGCCGCAGTGTCTGATGAAAATAACCTTCCCCTAATGTTCCACTGCACCGCAGGAAAAGACCGGGCCGGTTTCGCCGCCGCCATGTTCCTCTCCGCCCTCGGGGTGGACCGGGAAACGGTCATTCAGGATTATCTGCTTTCCGGTGAATATGTTGCGGTAAAGTATGCCCCCTATATCGCGCAGATACCCAACCTTGCCCCGATATTTGAAACCAGAAGGGAATATATCCAGGCCGCCTTTGATACCATCGACAATGAGTACGGCGGGACCGAAAAATACCTCACCGAAAAACTTGGGGTGGATATGGCAAAACTTAAAGCGATCTATTTGAAGTAGGAACATCCAACGAGGCCGACAGGCCGCAGTTTCGAGGAGGATCGAACATGACCGAAGAAAAACGGACAAATTACGCGGAAAAGGCAAAAAACCTTGTAGCCAAGATGACGGTGGAGGAACAGGCGGCACAGCTTCTTTTTGACGCCCCGGCGATTCCGCGCCTTAATGTGCCTGAATACAACTGGTGGAATGAGGCCCTCCACGGCGTGGCCCGCGCGGGGGTTGCCACGAGTTTCCCCCAGGCGATTGGCCTCGCGGCCATGTTCGATACGGAACTGCTTCAAAAAATCGGTGATGTTATTGCCACCGAAGGCCGGGCGAAGTACAACGCCAACAGTGCCAAGGGGGACCGGGGCATTTACAAGGGCCTTACCTTTTGGTCTCCCAATGTGAATATTTTCCGGGACCCCCGCTGGGGCCGGGGACATGAAACCTACGGTGAGGACCCCTATTTGACAAGCCGCCTAGGGGTGGCCTTTATCAAGGGTCTCCAGGGGGAGGGGGATGTGCTCAAGTCCGCGGCCTGCGCCAAACATTTCGCGGTCCATTCAGGCCCGGAGGCATTACGCCACAAGTTTGACGCCCGTGTAAGTGAGAAGGACCTTTGGGAAACCTACCTCCCCGCCTTTGAAGCCTGCGTCACCGAGGCGGATGTGGAAGCGGTGATGGGCGCCTATAACCGGACCCAGGGGGAACCCTGCTGCGGATCAGAATTACTGCTGCGGCAAATTCTCCGGGGCAAATGGAACTTTAAGGGCCACGTCGTTTCCGACTGTTGGGCGATCCGGGACTTCCACGAGAATCACCGGGTAACCAATTCCGCCCAAGAATCCGCCGCTCTGGCCCTCAAGGCCGGCTGCGATGTGAACTGCGGCTGCGTATACGCCCAGCTCATGGATTCCTACAAACACAAACTGGTGACTGCGGAGCAGATCGCCGAATCAGCGGTCCGGCTTTTTACCACCCGCTACAAGTTGGGCCTGTTTGAGGGAAGTGAATTCGACAAAATCTCCTACGAAGAAAATGACAGCCCCGCCCATAACGCCCTTGCCGTTAAAGCGGCGGAACAGGGAATAGTATTACTGAAGAATGACGGCATCCTCCCCCTGAAAAAAGAAACCCTGCGCAGTATTGCTGTGATCGGCCCCAACGCCGACAGCCGTATTGCCCTGAAAGGCAACTACTACGGAACCCCCTCCCGGTACATCACCGTCCTTGATGGCATCCGCGAGCTGGCAGGTGATAAGGTACGGATCAATTATTCCGAAGGCTGCCATATCACGAAGGAACGGGTGGAACACCTTGCCCGATCCGATGATCGCCTTGCCGAGGCGCTTACCGCCGCGGAACACAGCGATGTGGTGATCCTCTGCCTGGGCCTGGACGAAACCCTGGAAGGCGAGGAGGGGGACGCCGGCAATGCCTCCGCCTCCGGTGACAAGCGGGACCTCCTGCTGCCCGCTCCCCAGCGCAAACTGCTGGAAGCGGTCTGCGGTACCGGGAAGCCCGTGGTGCTCTGCCTTCTGGCGGGAAGTTCCATGGACCTTCAGTACGCGGACGCCCATTGCAAGGGCATCCTCAACCTCTGGTATCCCGGCGCCCAGGGCGGGCTCGCCGCAGCGCGCATCCTCTTTGGTGAAGCATCCCCCTCGGGCAAGCTGCCGGTAACCTTCTACCGCAGTACCGAGGATCTTCCCCCCTTCGAGGACTACGCCATGCAAGGACGCACCTACCGTTACTATCAGGGTGAAACGCTGTACCCCTTTGGTTACGGCCTGGTCTATGGCGATGTATATGCCGAATCCACGGCTCTTGCCGGAAACGCCTCGGCGGAAAGCGGCGCGAAACTGCGGATCAAAGTTAAGAACAACAGTAAAACTGCAGTCCAGGATGTGCTGCAGGTGTACGTCAAGCCTCTTGACAGTCCCTTTGCCCCGCCGAACCCCAGCCTCTGCGCGTTCAATAAGGTAAGCCTCGCCGCCGGTGAAAGCCGTGAGTTTGAGCTTGTTATACCGGGCCGTGCCTTTACGGTGGTGGACGACACAGGCAGCCGCGTGTCCGGGGGCAAGCGTTACTGTTTCTACGTAGGCTTCGGCCAGCCGGATGCCCGCACCGAGGCCCTGACCGGGCATAAGAGCGCGGCGGTGGAAGTAAGTCTGTAGGATTGGTTATGGATACCGGTTTGCGTTATTAAAACGGCGCAAACCGGTATCTGTAAGCGCAATATTTTTATTTTATTCCAGCAATCCACGCAAAGACTTCGTCAAGATTGTAATCTCCTGAATGAGGCCGTTCCCACGCAAGTTTATAATTCACGTCATAGCCCTTATTCAGCAGTTTGGTATAAAGATTGACAGACACCGTGAAAGCGGTATCACGGTCAATCGTACCATGTCGGATATACCAATTTTGCGCAGTATCGGTGTTTTGTGCGCCGATAAAGTTCATCGCATTCATAAGATAGGCGCGCTCTTTTATCTCATCGGGAAAAGTACCCTGATTGGCTGCATTTTTATACCAACTGAACCCGGTAAAATTATTCCCGTTTATAGCGGCGGTTCCGAATGTATCATTTTCGCCGCTTGAAGCTCCGCCGAGAACGCCGAGTGAATCAAATGCGGGAACCGGTTTTAGCGGCTGTTTATCCATGACATAAGCAAGATACACAGGAAAATTAATATCCTTAATCACCGTACCGGTACTGTCAAATACCAGCCATGAATAGGTTGACTTAAAGCTGTTTTTGTCAGATGCCTTATTAAAGGCTTCCTGGGCCGATACAATAACAAACTCCTTAATGTAATTTAAGTATACGCCATTTAATGCGTCAGCCGCAGTCAATACCGCTCCGTCTGCCTTGACAAGTCCAAGGCTGCCGAGATATTCAGGAAACAGCGCTGCCAATTCAGCGGAAAGCGCCTTTTCGTCATCCCTTAAAACGGGAAGCGTACTTTGGTTAACCGGATTGCCGGGCATTCGTGCGTCCGGACTGCCGAAGGCTCCGGCGCCGCCCCCCGGAAATCCGCCGCCGGTATTTTTTTTGCGAATATCATTCATGGTGCTATACAGCCACTCGTAGGACATATCGGCGTGTTCCAAATCGGTTATAGGACAAAAACTGATTACCGCAAAAATATCGTCCCGTGTATCTGCGGCGCCTATTTCTTTAAGATACGTCTCATAGAGGGGATTGTTGCCGGAAGCGCCGAGCAGGGCAGACATAGCGCCTCCTGCGCTCGTGCCGTCACTGATTATTTTTTCAGCATCGCCGGGCATTACCGCATCATTGTACCGTAAATACCTGACCGCTGCCTTAAGATCAACAATGGCGGCGGGCGCTTTGCCTATATAGTCTCCCGAAGCCTCTTTTGCGGGGGCAAAGGGATTATCCCCCGGATTATAAACTTCCTGCGAAGTTCTGCCCCGCGCACCCGGAGATACCACCACATAGCCCTTTGCTAATGCACGTTGTATGGCGCTTGGGCTGCCGTCCCGTGACGCGGCGCTTATCTGCGCGGGATCTGCGGGCATATAGCCGCCTATTTCATTCTTGAAGAAAATAGGCGCACTTTGATCGTTATATGCGGATTCCGGCACATAGATATTCATCTGCTGCCAGGCGGTATGGGTAGTTTCTACAGGATTTGCAACATAGGTAATACCCTCATACGCCCGATAGTTGACGGCTTTACCGTCTACGGTAATGCTTCCGGTGGTATACGCATTCGGATTAAATGTCAGATTTTCCGCCCGCATACCCGTGGGCTTTGCAGTAGTACAGCTCACCAGTAAACCTGCAAGGGCAAAACAAATGCATCCAAGATAGTTATTTTTCATTATTCTCCTCGCCATAAATATTACTTTTTAGTGTGACTTTTGGCTTTCAGTGTGATATACCGCCCGTTTCGGGTAGGCTTATTTCTTTATATTACAAGCAGTTACGCTTTAGCGGACGACGGGAGTCGAACCCGCGTCACGAGCTTGGGAAGCTCGGATAATACCGTTATATGACGTCCGCAATAGATTTATACTTTATCCCAAAAAATGTTCGTTGTCAATGGATCTAAAAATCGTACTCTTCCCGAAAATGCTGAATAAGTGCTGAGGAAAACCCTTCCTGTTTCAGCCTGAATTTCAGGGAAGAGATATCCGCAGCCTCTGGTCCCCCCCCAAGAAGGCGGTTTTTTGCAATATAACGGTCAAGCAGCGCCTTCTCGGCCTCATAATGTAAGGCCGATTTCAGAGCCCCACCCGCCGCGTCCCGGTCTATTCCCCGGCTGCAGAGGCCGACAAGGAGCTTGCGGGGTGTATCGGCGCGGTGGTTAAGCCGGGACTGGAGCCAGAGCCGGGCAAAACGGCGGTCATCCACGATTTCCAGTTCCGTCAGACGGTCTATGACCGTCCGGACACAGGCCGCCTGGTGCCCCCCCCTCTCCAACTTGCGGGAAAGGCCGAAAACGCACTGTTCCGCCCTGGCAACCAGGCCAAGGGCCGCCTTTTCCGCCCGCAGACAGGCTGCCGCAAAACGGAAGGCATCCGCTTCGTCGGTAGAAATTTCGGTTCCCGGCACATAGCGGGAATCGTCAAAAAATACCGAGGGAAGATAACAAAGACGAAATGAAAAAAGGGAGCCGTCGGAAAGTTCTATTCGCTGAAGGTCCGCATCGGAGCCGGATTTTATTGAAACTACCGTCATTTAACAACAATATGCTGCCCTATGCCTCAGCATAGGGCAGCATTGAGCAGGTGTACGCTATAGCGTACGGTATTCTACCGGGCGCTATTCTAGCGCTTGGAAAACTGGAAGCGTCTGCGGGCGCCGGCCTGGCCGTATTTTTTCCGTTCCACCATCCGGGAATCACGGGTAAGATAGCCGTTGCTCCGCAGGCTGGTATAATTGGTCTGATCCACCTGGCAGAGAGCTCGTGAAAGGCCGTGACGGCAGGCGCCAGCCTGGCCGTTGGAACCGCCGCCGTATACGTTTATCAGAATATCGAACTTGTTTTCGTTGGCGGTCACCATTAGGGGCTGGCGGACCATCTGGGCATGTTCCCCCTGGGGGAAATATTGGGCCAATTCCTTGCCGTTTACCACGATTTTGCCGCTTCCATCCCGAACATACACCCGTGCAACCGAAGTTTTCCGTCTGCCCGTACCAATACCAAGATTCTTAACCATTTCTCACTTACCCTTTGAGGCTTTTTCAAAATTGCAATTTTAAAAAAGCAACCTTAAATTTTAAGGAGAAATTGGGCTTTAGCCCGATTTCTCCAAGAGCCTTTTTCAAAACTAACCGAGTTTTGAAAAAAGCTCACTTATAACTCAATAGCCGTAGGATTCTGGGCCGCATGGGGATGTTCCGCCCCGGCATAGACCTTAACGTTGTTCAAGAGCTTCCGGCCCAGTGGACCCTTGGGAAGCATACCCTTAATCGCCAGTTCCAGCGGAGCCGATGGATGACGGGCGGCCAGCTTCTCGTAGGTGTCGGTCTTGAGCCCCCCGATATAGCCGGAATGCCGGTAATACAGCTTTTGCTGGGCCTTGCGGCCGGTTATAGTGATCTTGCCGGCGTTAATCACCACCACAAAATCCCCTACTTCCTGATGGGGCGCGTACACCGCCTTCTCTTTTCCCCTGACAATGGATGCCGCCCTGGCCGCAACCCGGCCCAACACTTTGCCTTCGGCATCAATAACAAACCATTTCCGGTCCACCACAGCGGGTTTTACAAATTCAGTCTTCATTATATAACCTTCCGAAAAAAATTTACGAGGTGAAACAATATATTGCCATAAATAAGAAATTTATGTCAAGAGCCTTGCCATCGAATCCAGCAATTCTCATTTTAGCCGCGTTGAGGTCCGTTGAGGACGACGGCAATGAAAGTGTCCCAGTCATCAAAAAGGAAATACTCAAGGACAACCCTGAGTTTGTTAAAAAACTCATCCCTCCGGCCGG
>BNUT01000079.1 GCA_025997555.1 Spirochaetia bacterium | reverse complement strand
CCAGCCATCGGCCCGGACCCTATTGGTAACCCGCATCCTTGCGATCATCGCCGCCGCCCTGATCCTGATCATTCTGGGGGGAACGGTCTACGCTTTTTTTATCAGGCCCCCCGTAAACACTGAAGCCGAAAAGACGCCAGGCACCGCACCGGCCCGGCCCAGTGAAAGCACGGGCGGCATGGCCATGTTTACCGGCATTGGCCGACTCCGCATTGCCGCCAATAACGGTGAACCTGCCGCAGCCCTGATTTCCATCACCTTTCCCTACCCCAGCGCCGACCGGGACTTTACCGAAGAACTGGTGACAAAGGTCCCGGAATTCCGCAGTATTGCTGTCGATTACTTCGCCGCCCTTAGCGCCGAAGAACTGCGGAATCTGGACGAGGCCGCAGCCAAGGCGGAACTTCTCCGCCGGTTCAACGCGAAATTACTGTTGGGGAAAATCGAAGTTTTGTATTTTAATGATTTGATGATTTTGGAATAAAATGCCCGCAAAACTTGAATTCCCTGTAGAAATGGATATATTTGAATTTTAGCGATAGCTTATCAACAAGGGGAAATTATGACGAAAAAATTGTTTTTGGCGGTGCTTGTTTTGATCATTGCCGTGGGCGGGCTTTTTTCGCAGGAATGGGCTGAACCGGAACCGGCAAAGAATACATTTACCCTTGGCATCGGCTTGTTATCGGCAGAGTTAAGTTATGAAAGAACATTAAGCCCCCATTTTTCTGTATTGGTAGATGCCTCTTACAATTATTATTTCAACCATGGGTACACCGCAGCCGTTAGGGGAAGGTGGTATCCCTGGGGAAAGGTGTTTTTTCTTGACCTTGGGCTTGGGTATGGAAACAGCCTCGGCGTAGAAGGCTTTTCGACAGGTCTTGCAGCAGGTTTTATTGTTTGGCTCTTTACCCTTACCAATGTAAATTTATTTGAGATGGTTGATGTATTTGGGGCGCTTCAGTCAAGTGGTCCCCTGATCTCTCCCGGTCTTGGCTGGAAAATAGATATCGGTAAGCCGAATGGTTTTGTGCTGTCGATTAATACGGGGGTTGATGTAATAATTAATCTTGCACGCCCGGATTTATTTGATATCATCCCTTACGATTATATGTCCTATACAAGAGTCGGTTTCGGGTATTCGTTTTAGTTAGGAGTGAATCATGACACAATCAAAATTTTTTACCTCAACCCAAATAGCTAACGCTACCTGGCAGATTACCGGAACGGCGGGAGAAAACGCCTATCTCCTTGAGGGGAAGAAAAGCGCCCTGCTTATCGACACCCTTACCGGCGCGGGGAATCTCAAGGCCTTTTGCCGGGAGCTTACGGACCTGCCCATCACCGTGGCCATAACCCACGGCCATGTGGACCATGCCGGGGGGGTTTACGATTTCGGCGAATGCTTTATTCATCCTGAGGATATCCCGCACATGTACACCGATGGCAATGTGAAGCGCCGCAAGGAATTTATCGATGCCCGCCATAATGGTTCATCCTTTGTGCAGGAAGGGGATTTTACCCCGCCATCGCCGGTGTGGACCTTCCCCATTTATGACGGAAGCGTTTTTGATCCGGGGGATCGCCGGGTAGAGACGGTGGGGGTTCCCGGTCACAGCCGGGGGAGTCTGGTTTTTATCGATTTTAACACCCGCATAGCCTTCCTTGGGGATGCGGTTAATACCAATACCCTGCTTTACTTGAGGGACTCCACCGGCATACCGGAGTATAAACAGGGACTCCTCCATTTTAAGGCGCGATTGAAGGAGACGGGGGCCGTGGACACCTTCTGGTCCGGGCACGGCAAAAAGCCGCTGCCCCTGGTCATCGTGGACGAAGCCCTGTGCCTGTGCGACAAAATTCTTGCCGGGACCGATGACGCCGAGGAAGTGAGCGACAAGGCCCCCAAGCCGGTCTACTACGCCCGCCGCCGGGACACCTGTACCGAATTCAGCGCCAATATCGGCTATAACAAAGAATGGATTCAAAAAGCGCCGGTTCCCCTGCTGCCGCCGCTCAGCCCCCCTGCAACTGTGGCGGCCCATGGGCACGCAGATGAATAATCGGGGGTCCTGTCAGGGGGTAAATGATTGAATCAACCAACCCCGCCGCAGAGCGGACGGGGTATGGTTGTTTTGGTAAGGTATTTGTCTCAGGGTCCATACCCTTTATATCGCCCCAGAGGCTCCCCCGCATAGCGGGTTTTTGGGTATGGACCCTTCGCAGACAATCAATTCTTGATAATATCAGTATCCGGCTTGATGATACCATCAAATATTTCCCCAACCTGCGCCGGCGCAATATCATGAAGATTTATTAATCCCGGCGCCCATGCAATATGCTGGATTTTTGAAGAAAAAATCTTCTCTCCGCCATGAACGTCAATATCCTTCGATGTGCTTACTTCCTTCGGGCTGATCACTATGGCGATATTGAACAACCCCGTACCAATCCATGGCCGGCCATCAGGTTTTTTGAGGTTTATGACCGCTGAAGTTGCTCCATTGATCAGAGCCTCGCCTTTAGCGACATAACCGGCCTTTGCGCTGGCGCCGGTTGAAAGCATTATGAAAATTTTATACGCCTGGGCGCCGCTTTTTACTTCCCTGGGAATATTGGTTATCTGCACCTGCTCGGCATCTTCATCCGCCGCTCCGGGGGCGGTGAAAACCGCCATATTTAAGAAGATCACCGTACCGAACCATACAAGAGCCGTTTTTCTCCACATTTTTTCTCCCTGCTCCCGCACCTTCTCTATTTACGCCGGGTCCCCAGCCCAAAGGGCAGGTGGAGGGGCCTCTGCCGTAGTGCCTCGGCGATATTGAAGCAGTAGTCGCCGACCTTTTCGACACGGCGGACCACGTCGATAAAGAGGAGTTCGGTCTTTACGTCCTCACCGGCTTCGATGCGCTTGCGTCCAAGTTTCCGCAGTTTGTCCCGGGCTTTGTCGATGGCGTTTTCCAGTTCACGGGCGTAGCGGGTCTGTTCGGAACTGAGGGTCTGCCCCAGGGCTCCCCGCACAAAGGTAAGGAATTCCTCAACCTGCTGTATGTATGGGGCAAGGGCCTCAAGCTCTTTTTCCTTAAAGACCAGGTCTTTTTTAACGCTCCGGTCAAGGAGCATGCTCACGCTGTAACAGTCATCGGTCATGTCTTCCAGATCGGAGATGATCCGCAAAAGCTGGTATACTTTTTGCTCGGACTGGCTGCTTAACTGCTGGCGGGTACATTCGAGCAGGAACCGGGTAAGTTCCACCCGCATCTCATCGGCGTATTCTTCCTTTTCGGTCATCTCCGCCACCAGGGCGCCTACCTGCGCTTCCTTATCGCTGGCGGTCCCCAGGGTTTGCAGGGCGGCGCTGACCTTGGCGAACATGCCGGAGGCCAAAGCGGCCATGTCCCGGATTTCCTTTTCCGCCCGGATGATATTCAGCTCCGGGGTATTTTGCAGGGTGCCGGAAGTATATTCAAGGGTATAGGTCTTGGGAGCCTCAGCGGCATCATCCTTATCTTTAACAAGAAAGGTAACCAGCGCGGCAAACTGATTTACAAAGGGCAGGAAGATGAGGGTATTCATCACATTGAAAACCGTATGGAGCATGGCCAGGTGAGTCGTGATCAGGGGGTTGTGGATCAAACCGGGAACCATGGTTCCGGGGGTAATGAGGCCCACCAGGGCCAGCAGCGGTTTGAGCAGGGGCAGAGCCCAGCAGGTGCCGATCGTGTTGAAGAGCACATGGACCAGGGCGGCCCGCCGGGCTGCGGTTTTAGAGCCGATGGCGGCCAGGGCCGCGTCAATAGTGGTGCCGATGTTGGCGCCCAGGATCATGGCGGCGGCCATCTCATACCCTACTATGCCGTTAAAAGCCATGGTCAGCATGATGGCGGTGGCGGCGCTGGATGAATGGATGAGCAGGGTCATCACCAGCCCCGCGCCGGCGCCGATCAGGGAAGAGGCAAAACCCAGGTTGGACACCGCCGAGATAACATTGAAGCTGTCCCCCAGGTCCGGCATGGACCGGGTAAGGAAATCAAGGCCCATAAAGAGCAGGCCAAAACCCAGGATCGCTTCGCCCAGAGCCTGGTGTTTCCACTTTACAATACGGAGGATAAACCCGATGCCCACCGCGGGCAGGGCCAGTTCCGAAAGATTGAGGGAGAATCCCACCAGGGACACAACCCAGGCGGTAACGGTGGTGCCGATATTGGCGCCCATGATCATCCCGATGGACTGGGTTAAGGTCAGGAGCCCGGCGTTGACAAAGGACACCACCATGACGGTAGCCGCCGATGAAGACTGAATAATGGCGGTAACCGCAAAGCCGGTCAGCACCGCCATAAACCGGTTGCCGGTCATAAAGTTCAGCACCCGCTGCAGCCGGTCGCCGGCGGCCTGCTGGATGCCATCGCTCAACACCTTCATTCCATAGAGGAAGAGACAGAGTCCCCCGATGATTCTGAAAAGAATGACGATTATTGCCATAACGCTAATATACCTTATCTGCCGGGAAAAAACCAGCCGTCACTTGACATATTGTAAAGGATATCTATGATGCGTATTATTTAGAAGCAAGCCATAGAATAAAATTGCCCTTGTTGACCCTGGATAAGGGAATGAAAGATAAGGCAAAAAACATGAACGTAGAATTAGTGAACTTAAGTCAAATGGAGGTCCCGCAATGAAAACATTCAAATATTCTGAGGCACGGCAAAATTTTTCAACCGTATTAAATACCGCCTTAAAAGAAGAAGTCTTTATCACAAGAAAAGACGGAAACAGATTTAAATTGATCTCGGTAAATAAAAAAAAGTCACCCTTTGATATTGAAGGAATAAATACTGATATTACAACAGCAGAAGTTGTTGAAACAGTACGGGAATGCCGGGAAGGGCCTGATTACTTTAAACAAAAATATCAATAAGGAGAAACAAGATGAAAGCGAATCATGTAATACAGGATGCGTCCCTGATTGTGGATCATCCCTTCTTGAAAAAGTACGAAACACAGCCGGATGCGGCGGCACGGTCATCAACCGTGCCGGTGGAAATCGGGGCGGTCTATTACCGCCGGTCCAATCCGCCGGAATACGATTGGGAACGGGACTACCAGACCGCCAGGGCAGACGGCCACACCATGTTCCGCCACTGGTTCACCTGGAATTCGATTCACATTGCCCCGGACGTTTTTGATTTTGAAAATTTCGACAAACACCTTGCGCTGGCGGCAAAATACGGCATCAAGACCATCATTGCTGAGCATATTTACGAGGCCCCGGATTGGCTCTATCACAAGTATCCCAAGGCCCGGCTGGAAACCGCCAACGGCTCCCGGTTCCATAGCAGCATGGGGGGCTCCAATGCCATCGGCCTTACCCGGATGTGCCTGGATAACCCGGAAGTTTTAACCGAGGCAAAGCGTTTCCTCTTTGAACTGGCCAAACATTACCGAGACAATCCGGGGCTCTACGGCTACGATATCTGGAACGAATGTTCCCTCTACGATGCCCGGTCCCTTTGCTACTGCCCTGCCACCCAGGCGGCCTTCCGTACCTGGCTGCGGGAAAAATACGATGATAATCTGGACAGGCTCCGTGACGCCTGGAAACGTTACAGTCTTTCATCCTGGGATGAGGTGGAGATGCCCCGGCAGATCCAGGGCTTCCCCGATACGGTGGACATGGTCCATTTCCAGAACGATAAGGCCCAGGAATGGTTCAGGATGCGCCGGGACACGATCCGGGAAGCGGACAAGAAGAACTTCATCGTGGCCCACGGCAACGCAAAGCACTTCTGTGACATCCCCGCCTGTGGGGACGACTTCCGCCCCGTGCCGCTGGTGGACATCTACGGTTACACCTTCTGGTACAGCAACGGCTGTCATACCATGATGGGGGGCGACATGATCCGCATCGCCTCGGCGGGCAAGGAATTCTGGCGCGCCGAGGCAATCGGCAACTCCGACTGGGCGGGCCGGGGCGGCAAGACGGGGACTGGTCCCGCGCCCATGGAAGAAAAGGACGTGATGGCCGAGCCGGCAAACATCCGGCTGGACGCCCTGGAATCCTTTGCATCAGGGGCACGGGGCTTTATCAACCCCCGCTGGCGGGCATTGCAGGAAGGCCCCCTCTTTGACGGCTACGGCTGGTACAACCTGGACGGAACCCGGAACGAGCGTTCCGATGAGGTCAAAAAAATTGCCCAATGGGCCAATGACGAAAAAAGCCTTCCACTCTGGAAGGCTCAGCCTGTTAAAGGCCAGGTGGGGCTCCTCCTGCTGGAAGACGCCCAGATATTCTGCTACGGCTTTTATCAATCCACCGATTATTATTCCCTTTCCTGTCAGGGCGCCTACGACGCATTCCTTGACAGTAGCATCCAGGCGGACCCCATCACTTTGGACCATATTGATAACTACGGCATCCTCTACCTCCCCTTCCCCATCGCCCTTGCGGATGGGGTGATCGAAAAGCTGATCAAATGGGTGGAGAAAGGGGGAACCCTCATCGCCGAAGGCTGCTTCGGCTATTTTAGCGCCGGGGGCCACGCCTACGAACACCAACCCAGCCGGGGTCTGGACGCGCTGGTGGGGGCCAAGCAGGACGCGGTATCCTTTGCCCCGGATCGCTGGCAGGGCCTGGAATTTTCCTCCGCCTGGGGCAGGAGTTCCGGTGGCGTTTTCAGGCAGAGCTTTGTCCCCACCACGGGGAAGGCCGTCGCCTGGTACGATGACGGCAAAGCCGCAGTGGTGGAAAACAGCTACGGTAAAGGCAAGGTGCGGACCATGGGTACCATGGCGGGCTACGGCTACAAGCTCACCAAGGGGAACTCCGCCGGAGCCTGCGGAGGGGAACCGAGTTCCGGCAATCGGCAAAACCTGGGACTTTTCGCCTCGGCCCTGCCCTTCGCCGGGGTCACCCCCCTTATCCGTGCGGATTACAACACCGGCCTTATCCCCCGGATTTGGGCCAACAACAGCGAAACCTTCCTCTGGTGCCTGAACCAGGAATGCTATCAACAGGAAGTTGTTCTGGAACTGAACGACCAATATCTCCGCGCAAGTTCCGCCGGGGCATTCCGGGGCGGGGCCGCGACAGTTGACGGCAGGCTTATCCGGTTCAGCGTTCCCGGCCGGGACGCGGCGGTGTACAGGCTCAATCCCTAACCTATACAAGAAGCCCGTTTCCCGCTAGATTGAGGTCATATTAAGGCTAACGAGGTTAAAATGAAGAAAATCGCCCTTACCGGAATCAAACCCACCGGGACACTCCATATCGGCAACTACTTTGGGGCCATCAAGCCCGCACTGGAGCTGGCCAAGGACTACGACGCCCGGTACTTTATCGCCGACTACCACGCCCTGAATACCATCAAGGACCCGAAAGAACTGGCCGTCAATATCCGGCAGGTCGCCGCAGGCTGGCTTGCCGCAGGGCTGGACCCGGAAAAGGTGATCTTCTACCGCCAGAGCTCCATCCCCGAAACCTTTGAACTCACCACCCAGCTTATGGCCTTTACCAGCAAGGGCCTGATGAACCGCGCCCACGCCTACAAGGCTGCGGTCCAGGACAATGCCGAAAAGGGTGACGATCCCGATGCCGGGGTCAACATGGGCCTCTTTACCTACCCGGTACTCATGGCGGCGGACATCATCCTCTTTGATTCCGATGTGGTCCCCGTGGGCAAGGACCAGGTCCAGCATGTTGAAATGGCCCAGGACATCGCCCAGGCGGTCAACTTCAACTACAAGCAGGAAGTTTTGAAGGTGCCCCAGGCGGCGGTGCAGGAGTCGGTGGCGGTGGTCCCCGGCCTTGACGGCCGCAAGATGAGCAAGAGCTACGGCAACACCATCCCCCTCTTTGCCCCGGAAAAGGAACTCCGCAAGCTGATCATGCGGATTGTTACCAATTCCCAGGGGGTAGAGGAGCCCAAGGACCCCGAAGCCAGCCAGATCTATCTATTGTACAAACTTTTCGCCACCGCAGAGGAACAGGCGAGTCTCGCCGCCCGTTACCGCGCCGGGGGCATGGGCTGGGGCACGGCCAAGGAAGAACTTTTCCGGGTGGTCAACCGGGAACTCAGCCCCTTGCGGGAGCGCTTCGAGGCGATCATGGCGGACCCGGCGGCGCTGGACGCAACCCTGGAGCGGGGCGTGGAAAAGGCCCGGCCCATCGCGGCGGCCACGGTACGGCGGTTCAGGAAGGCTGCGGGGATTGATAGATAAGAAGGTCTAAGCTCCAGGAATGGATGATAATAAATTTATCAGGTACACATTAGGAAAGCCGGAAAAATGGCTCATTGAAGAAGCGAGAGCAATGGGGATAGATATCTCCGACCTTGAACATGAGGTTTCCAACTACTTTATAAATCACAGTATCAACCGCCACGGCAACGCAAAGGCCGAAATGAATCAGGGGCAGTTACCCATCACCGATCAGGATATTGCGTCCATCCCGACAATCGTCCAGACCCCCAATTTTACAGTTATCGGGATTAAACAAAACAACGAGTTGTTAATTGCCTATGCAAAACATTTTGAAGGCAGTACCACTATCTATTTAGAGGAAGTTCTGAACAGCCGGAAAAACAAGGCCCTCCGCAGCAAGACCATGTATAAAAAGATGGGATTGATTAGCCAGGGGGTGTTTATAAAAATTCTCTCAAATAATGCCCATACGGACATGACAGGCATAAAAATAGTGGTAGGGGCCGGAGGCAAACCCGGCGGGGAGGCGGTATAAAACAACACCCGATGGCAGCCATTTCCACCACACCCATCCACATCTAATTTAAGTATTGTGCATTAAGGTGATTTCGTCAAGTAAAGCATGACGGAATCAACAACCTCGCCCTAAAGGACAAGGTATGTTGTTCTCGTAAGGTGGTTATATTCGGGGTCTAATACCTTTTTAACCGCCCTAAAGGGCGGGGTATGAGACCCCTTCAATACGAATAAAACAGGTGAAAAAACGGATCGGCCCCGCCTACCCCTTAATATCAATAAGCGATGCGGTCCCCGCCCCTGAAAAGGCGGAACGCCGGGAGGCGGCATAGGGATTATTCCGCAGGGCCGTGATTTCAGAGCGGATTTCCACCATCCGCTTGGAGAGAAGTTCCCGGTTCCGGGTGGTACGGGCCGCCGCTTCGGTTCTCAGGCCCTCAAGGGCGGATTTCAGGCTGGGCACATCATCCCGGCCAAGGGGTTCCGGGGGGGCGCCGGTATTGACTACGGCACGGTACATTTCTTCCAGGGGGTCAATCACCTTCTGGATGGAAAAAATGTCCGCCACGATCTTTTCTTCAAGTTCCACATGGGAAAGGAGGTCTTCGGTACTGCCGGTCTCGATCACATCTTTCTGCTTATCAAGCACTTCAAGGTAGGACCGGAACCGGTCCCGCTGTTCGGTCAGGAGGGCGCGAAAACGTTTTAAAATGGCGACCCGCTGGTTGAATTCTTCGGGGCTGACGGCCATATTTTCCCTTAACCGGCGATGTTCACGCCGCTGACCGGCCTGTTGACCATTTCCGCAGAGGTTTTGGCGATAATTTCGGCCCATGCGCCCCGGAGTTCGTTCACCATATTACGAATGATCGTGATGCGCCGGACATCCTGCTTCACATTCGCTTCCAGAAGTTCCCGATTAAACCAAGTGTAAAGGGAAAAAAGGTTCTTGGCAATGTCCCCGCCCTGCTCAAAATCAAGGGAGACCATCAGTTCGGTGATGATTTCCTGGGTTTTCAGGATGGATTTGCTGATTTTTTCAATTTTTCCGGGATCTTTTTTACCCGAAGCGTCTGTGCCCAGAAGTTCCAGGCCCCGATCCAGGTGTTTTACGGCCTCGTCATAGAGCATAATCACCAGTTGTCCCTGGCTCGCCGTTTTAATCCTGGTTTCCCGATATGCAGATAAAGCGTTTGTAATTGCCAAAATGGTCCCCTCCGTAATGCGATAAAATGATGGTCGTACCTTTCTTTATCGGCATCGGTTGAATAATAATAAAGTTTTTTTTTAAAGATGAAAGGCCCATTATAGACGCTCCCCAAGGCTTGGTATACTATAGAAAAAACGGAGGTCCGGAATGCCCTATATCGCCATCAATACCACAGAAAAGCTTTCAAACGAGAAGAAGGACAGGATCAAGGCCGAGCTCGGCCAGCTTATCGCCCTCATCCCCACCAAAAGTGAAGCCAGTCTCCTTATCGACTTTTCCGGCGACCACACTTTTTACCGGGCGGGCGCCCTGGTCAGCGGCGCATACATCGAAACCCGCCTCTATCACAAATCAGACTTTGAGCCCAAAAAGAAGTTCACCGAAGGGGTTTTTGATTTGCTTTCAAAGGAGCTGGGCATCGACAAGGGCCACATCTATCTCAATATCATCGAGTTGGAAAATTGGGGCAGCGGGGGTACGCTAAAGTAAGGGGATTTTGGCGGATGACGGGAGTCGAACCCGCATCACGAGCCTGGAAAGCTCACCTGTTAACATATCAAAAAATATCGTAACTATTCAGCCGCATTATACGTTCTCAAGCATGAAACAAGGTCCCGGATAACCGGCGTTCGCTTTGTCAACAGATAAGATATCTGTTGACAAATGGATGTATACTTGGCTAGTATACTTGTAGACCAAGGCTGTCGTAGACGGCTCATATTATGGCTGATAATATCGGCCCGGAGGAGTTCATTCATGCAAAAGAAGAAATTTTCTCTGAGGGGAAAAGCCGCATTGGTTTCTTCCCTTTTAGTCTGCGTTTTAACGATGCAAGCCTTTGCCGGCGGCGGGTCCCAGGCCGCTCCCGCCAACGACCCGAATGCCGCCGCCAAACTTCGTATCGCGTGGTTCGGCACCAAGGCGCGCAACGATGCAACCCTTGCCACCCTTGATTTATACACCAGGCTGCACCCAACCATCACCTTTGAACCTGAAATTTCCAGTTCAAACCCCGAATATGCCGATAAAATGAGCACCCAGTCGGCGGCGAAGAACCTTTCAGACATCATCGTACAGGATATGGGGTGGGTTCAGGACTATGCACAGCGCGGTCAGCTCCTGGAGCTTACCGGAGTGGATACCTCAAAAATACCCAAAGCCCTTATTGAAGATGGGAGCTATAACGGCAAACTTTACGCCCTGCCGAATGCGGTGGCTTCTACGGCCCTGGTTTATGACAAGCAGCGGGTTGAAGAGCTGGGCCTTTCCGGCATGGTCAAAAACGGCTGGACCTGGGATGAATTCTGGGCCTTCTGCGAAGCTGCCAAGGCGAAGGTCGGGGCAGGCAAATATGCGGTACAGGATTTCAGCTACAGCCATACCCTCTACAGCGCATACCAGTTGAGCCATGGCCATGACAGCCCCATCACCCTGGATGGAAGGATCAACTTTAATCAGCAGGACTGGACGACTTTCCAGAACAAGTTCGCCGATTATCGTGCCCGCGGGGTCTGCCCGCCCCCGGATGTCTCCGTGCTTAACAAAGACGGCGATGTCACCCTCGACCCCCTGCTCACCGGCCTTGTGCTTATCAAGACCGCCTTCTCCTCTACCTTTGGTTCATGGGACGGCGTTTCACCCGGCCGCTACGCACTGGTTACCTATCCCAGGGATGTACAATCCGGCGACTATGTAAAGGTAGCCTCCTTCTGGTCTGCGGGGTGGAACACCAAGTACCCCGCTCAGGCAAAGACGGTCATCAACTGGCTTGTGAACGATCCTGAAGCGGGAAAGGCCATGGGCTTTGCACGGGGCGGCGCGGTGAACAGCGATGTTCTTACCGCCCTGCAGCCCCAGCTTTCCGACAGGGATAAGACTTCCGCCGCGCTGGTAGATTATATCAACGCCCACAATCCCCAGCCCTTCCTGATGCACGCGGTCGGCTGGGATAGTTACTATCTGGTCGATTACGAAGCGATCTGTCAGGAATTCATTTTCAAAACCG
>BNUT01000078.1 GCA_025997555.1 Spirochaetia bacterium | reverse complement strand
ATTCATTTATTTAAAGTTAAAGGATTAATAATCCTTTAACATTCAGTTAAAATGGCTTTAAAAGTTTTAAGCTCTTCTGTATCGCCGTTTGTTCTTTTTCTAATAGTAAAAAACATTTCAGAAGTTTGTCCTTCCCAAATTTTTTGCCAAATTTGTTCCGGAAAAGCATTAAATAATTTAAATGATTCCCCAAAACTTCTATCGAGTTTAATATTAAAAAATTTTATTGCTTCCTTAGCAGCTAAACATTTAGCTTTTTGTTTAGTACTAAATATGCCATATGTCGTAATTCCATTTACCGTACATGACATTTTAAATATGGGAATATGTGATTTACCAACTTGTTCTTCGAGTTTATATTCAGGAGCTAGTAATTTCTGTTCTTGACAGTAATTATTTAATAATCCCACGTAATTTGTAAAATCATCGTTCTGCATTTATTATAAAATGTAAAATCTTTAACCATAGAATTGGGTTCGTAAATGTATCATATTATTTTTATTTTTACTTTTACTAATTATAGTAGAGTATTTTATTATAGTTCTTTCTACTTGTGCATCTAAGGTTAAACCAGGAAAATAATCTATGATATCTCTCGGCTGTCCTTCGTAATAAGCATCGACAAATTCATTTTCATTATAATTTTCATCATTATAATCAATTCCTTCTTGTTCTTCTAATTCTTCCTCTTCGTTAATTACAGAAGTATCATCATTAAATAAAAATTCATCTTCTTCTACATCAGATTCTAAAATTACTTGCTTTTCTCCAACCGCTCTTTCTATGAGAATATCTTTAGAAGTAATATTATTATCTTCTATATCAACTACATATCCTAATAATATACTTGCCGCAATTTTAACATCCATAACTGTAACGTTATCTTTGGATACTATATTTTTTAATTTTAAAATAACATCTATTAAAGCGGAAACTATCGTTTTATTTTTTAAAGTAGTTTCGTATAAATTATCTTTTTTATATGTGTTAAGTAACCATGTAGCATTTACAACATTAGCTACAAAATAAAATGTAGGGGGAATTTCCTTATTTTTTTGTAATAATACATTAAAAAATATATTTAGTAAATCATTAAAATAATTATATAAATACGAAGCACTGTCATGCGTTATACTTGTAGAAGATACAGTGGATCCTATTGAAAAATATTCTTTTATAGCATTTCCCGCAAATTCCGGATAATCATCTTCATATTTATTTTGTGTTATTACGTAACTGTAAAAAGTATTAACAACTTTGCGTATAAAAGTTTCTGTAAGATTTACAGTTAAATTATAGTGTCTTTTTAAAAGCTGAACGCATTTTATAACAAAACATGTTTCCTTAAGCTTTTCTTCTATCCAATAATCTAAATAACCACGATTATGATCATTTCTAATAGTAGATAAAAGTTTATCTCTTATTTTTATAATCTCTGTAATAGAAACATCATTTAACTCGTTGTTGTCATTAAATGATATAGGACTAGGATTTGTAGATACTAAAATATTACGAAAAAGACCTAAAGAAAATTTAGCATTTAAAGCTTCTTTTAAAAGATCTATTTTCTTAATTTGCAAATTATTATATTTTATATTTTTAAATTTAACCTCTGCTTTATCAAGAGGCAAAAATAAATTGTCATTTTCGTTAATTATAGCTCCGTAAGCTTTACTTATATGTTCATAATGAGGAATTGTTTGAGTTAATTTAACGATCATATAATGACTAATAGATGGATATTTATATCCATCTATCAATAAAACTATACTATCATTTGCTGGAGATAACATATCGTGATCAACGTTATGATCTATTACTTTACCTCCTATTTTTATAGTTGCATCATTTCTATTTGGATATACAAAAGAAAATCCAAAATCTACTCTATCAATCGTAGAAACATTTTCGCGATTATTTACAATAGGTATAGGAACAACCATACTTTCATATTTATTTACTTCTTCTATAGAAGGAATATATAATTGAAAATTAACGTCCATAAAAGGTAATTTTTTCATTTGATATAAATAAAAAGTACGATCTATAAGGTTAATTTTTTTATTTAAAGATATCGTATTTAACTGATCGTTTAATATTTTATCCTTATCTATAGGATCATGAGGATAATCTTCATCCATAATACCAAAAACAAATCTTTTAAAAACTTCGTATTTTAATTTATCAATATTACTTTCTCGAACTTTACGTATATATGTTTTTTGTATATATTTAACAAGATTAGATGGATTAGAATATGGTTCAATAGTTCTATTACGTTGAATTGTTAGAGCTGTTTCCTTATCAACAATAAAAATTTTATCGTTACCATATTTATTTGCAAGTTCTGATACTATATTTTGAAGATTAAATTCGTGTAAATACCTATCTAAATTTTCATATTGTAAAGCATACTGTAATCCCTTTTCAGCTAAATAATAATCGTAAATAATACTATCTTTATCGTTGGAATTACTTTTTTGTTTATAATAATTCCTGAGTAATTCTGTTCTATATTGTTGTAACCAAACACCGTATACATTAGTTGATTTTTTCCCAGAGTAACCTAAATATTTGTTTTTTGATAAATATAATATAGTTCCATCAGTTTTCATTAAAATATCTCTAAATCTAGGATCTAATTTTATTTTTTCAGCAAGACCTGTTTTTATAGTAGAAGATAATATATCATTTTCTAAATCTTGTCTAATATTTGCATAACTATTATAAACTTTATATGGTTGTTCATGTTCGAGTGTTTGTCTTAAAACAGTATCTACAGGTAACAAGTTACTGTAAACATAATTATTTATACTCGACCATAATTTATTTTCTATAGGTATCTTATATTTAAAATCATTCTTAAGCATGCCAAAAGGTTTATCCATAAAACTATTAACTTTAATTTCCATTATTTATTTCTTACAATAAAGTTATAACATGGAAATACTACTACATTTTTCAGTAATTATAATGTTAGGATTAATATATTTTTATTTGTATAAAAATATGTCTAAAACAGAAAATAAAAAAAATAAAAACAAAAAACCTAAACCACAACCACCTAAACCACAACCACCTAAACCACAACCATTACCTAAATCACAACCAAACGATAAAACAAATATTTCACAACTTGCAATGTCATATGGTTGTCAATGTTCAAAAACTTGAAGTTTTAAATTTTTTTTAAGCTTAAAAAAAATGGTAACAGTTAATATTAATGTCGATTATAAATATTTAAATAGCGATATTGTAGAAAATATTAGTAATAAAATTCGCGAACAATATATAGGAAAAGTTATAGATGAAACTTATTATATTTTAAATATTTATGATATAACCATTAATAGAGTTTATATTAATAGAAGTAATAGTTGTATAATGGCTAACGTATCATTTAATATTAAAAAATTACAACCTATTATTGATAAAGTAATGAAAGGTATAATTATAAAAAATGGAGAAAAAATTTTTGTTAAAATTAAAAATAAATTAATATGTTATATACCTAATGTTAAAAATATAGAAAATGGAAAAGAAGTTTTTGTTAAAATTGTTAATCAAAATCATATTAGATTTAACGGTAAAGATATTATATGTATAGCAGAATTAATCTAGTTAAAGGATTTAAAATCCTTTAACTATTTAAAATAATTAATAATATTAAAACAATTAATATTATCCACAAAAAATTGTTGGAACTTTTTAAAGCTTTTGTTGCTATTTCTAAATTATCAAATTTTTCAACTATATCATTTTCATCTTTAGAATAATAATTTTTAGCTTGAATTAAAGGTGGTACATTGGTAAATGCAGGTGCCTGATCTGTAAGTATAGGAGGTTTAGTTACAGTTATTGCTATTATACCTCCAGATGAATGATAACCACCTCTATAAGGATTATATATATATTCGGTTTTTGAAAATTGAGCTATTTTATTATACGGATACATACCTATTTTAAAATAACCATCGTCTCCCCAATCTCTACCCCAAGAATTTCTACAATACCAATATGGTACATCGGCAATTTCATTAGCTTCATTACCTATTTTAATATTTCTTTCTATACCCCATCCAATAACTACAATAACATGACCCCCCGAAACATTACTACTAATTGGATTAGTTTTAGAAAAAGTTACATTTGAAACACCATCATATGTACCATTTTCAAGATAAACACCTCCGTTCATTTTAGTAAAATTTCCTGATAGGAAATTTCTAAAAATTACAAGTCCTCCAACTACTGGTCCATTAGTTAATATATGTTCTTTTATCAAGTTTTGAAAATTAGCGTAAGTAATACTATTATCATTTATAGATAGTTGTCTAATTTTATCTTCATCTAATGTATAAAAAAAATGTTTAGCTTTATAAAAACAACCTTTTTCGTTTGGTAATAAATCTGATAAATTTACATTAAAATGTTGAGAAGAACTTCCTCTTGTACAATTACTATTTTTAGTACACCAACTATAATCTACACAATGTCTAGAAGATAAACCTTCACCTTTCGCAATTTCTCTCAATAAACGTGCTGGATTACCTCCGGCACATTTTAATTGTGGATAATTAATTAATGCGTATGTTTCTGATATATTTGGTTCCCAATTTACCATACCACTAACTGCGTAACAATCACTCATCATTTCTGCTACAGCAATAGCGTAACAACTACCACATAAGAATTGATTTGGAGGTTTACTTATCATATATCGTTTTATAATTTTCATTTCGGTTGTATCTGTAGGATATATATTTTTCCAATCGAACGTTTCTGGAAGTGGATTTTTTAAAGATGTTTGATATAAAATATTTGCATCTTGTTTACTTAAACTTGGTATTTCTTCAAAATTAATTATCGTATTTGTTCTAATATCTTGAATAATAGACTTTGTAAAGTCTCCGACATCTTTCGCAACAAGAGTCATTTATTGAACATTATTTATTCTTAGACTTATTTGTGATTACTAATCCAACAATACCTATAATAAGTAATAAAATACCTAAAAATAATAACCATAATTTTTTATCATAAGATGCAAAACCAATCGTATTATTATAAAATGGTACATCTACAATAATACCAGGACCTGGAAAAGTTTCTTGTAATGTCCAAATTCTATTTTTCATTGTATATACTCTTAAATTTGTTTCATCACGTAAATCGATAAACACAGAATCTTCGCCAGCATTACTAACGGGTTCAAAATATATGTCTGCTCCTCTAGTTTGATATGCTTTTTGTTCTAATTCGGTTATATTTCCAATTATCTTCCATTCTTCTTTTGACCATGCGTGTATATTTCCATCGGTAGTAAAAATTACTTCATTAATTTTAGCATCTTCCGGTATTGTATTATATAATGGAACTCTACGTCCTACTCTACCTGGAATTATTGGATAATGATCTTTAGTATGTCCAAATATTGCTTGACAATCAGGAGAAACTTTAGAAAAGAATTTTGTAGATTTATCATTTTGCCATTCATAAGCTACACAACTTGTATTTTTTTTACATTCTTCAGAAGCTTCAGTTGGAGAATTATATTGTGATTCGGAAAGTAAGCTAGATGAACATGGTTCATTACTTATTAAATTTTGTTCATACGCATAACTGTAAACATTCTTTGAAGTCCATTCAAAATATAAAGCAAAATTAACTACCGACGCTATTAAAATAGCCGGAAATATTAATTCTTTACCTAAAATAACTGTTCCACCAATACCACCTACAACTATAGCAGCTATTATTATTAATATAGTAAAAAAACTTAATCCTTTTACAGAAGTAGAAGATACTTGACTAAGTTTTTGAGTTATATCATTTACACTACTGCTTTCATTAACAGCTTTTTGAATACAATCCGAAAATAATTCGACAATTTGTCGAATATCATTATCTTTAATATTTACTACACCATTTATATGGTTAATAGAAATTATATTATCTTGTGATAAAGTTGTAGAACATGTTTGTAATGCCGTATTTTTAACCTCTATACAAGTTTCTATCGTAGATTTTAATAAATTATTAGCATCTGCTAATTGAGCAAAATTTAAACCCGATATTAACGCTTTAGCTGCTTGAGCAATATTTTGATTTATAGATTCTTGTGTATATGAATTAGTTAAATTTGACATTAATGCTTGAGTATTAACATGAACATTTTGTTGTATATTATTACCTGTTATATCAACATCTCCAGTAACATCGCTTACATATATTATGTTACTCTGATCAGTTGTTATTGTAACATTATGTAAAATTCTACTTGTAGTTGTAGCTACAGAATGAGTTATTACATTTGAAATATTTTTTGATATCGACGCTCCCATTAATCTTTATTTTAAAGAATAATTGATATAAATCATCTTTAATTTTTATGTAATAAAGATGATCGTTTATGGAAGCAATTATAAACCTTTGTTTAAAGTAATTAAAGCTAAAGGTCTTTCAGCTTTTACTTTTCTTAAATCAATTGATCAAAAAACATCTCAAGGTTCGGTAGGTTATTTAGAATGTATACCAAAATATGAACCTTTTATAGAAAAATATCCACTATATGTAGATGGATGTATAGATTTACTCTTATACAAAAAACCTAAAAAAAGAATTATCATAGTATATAAAATATCTATAGAAACACCTTTTTTATGCGAACACGAATTTTTAATAGGAAAATCATTATTTAAGGTTCGTAAATATTTACCTTATTTTATAAGACCTTATGATTTATTAACTAATATTGCTGCTGATCCTACCTTACCAAATCCTTTTAAAGGTAAATCTTTAACGGATGTAATATTATACGAGCACATAGATAATGATAATACTTTAAGTTTAATGATTGAAAAATATATGAATAATAAAACTTTTCAAAGTAAAAAAGAAATAGATTCTGTAATTAACCAAATTTTAATAGCACTTTTAATAACTCAAGATAAATTAAATTTTAGCCATAATGATTTACATTTTGATAATATTTTAATATGTAAATGTTACGAAAGAACATTTATACTATATATATTTACAAATAACGATGAAACATTTTCGGCATTAATTCCTACATATGGATATTATCCATCTATAATTGATTATGGATATTCATATACTAAAGATTTAATAAATAGACCTTTACTTACAGGTATTTACCACGATAATAAAGGTTATATTAATTATATGTACGACGAATTTACAGATTTTAAAACTTTAACTACAAAATTATTATATATAAATTATATTAACGACGATAAAATACGAAATAATTTTATAAACAAATTACCTATTAAAAAAAATACAGGATGGGATAAAAATGATTGTATTTCTATATCTAATTACGTCATAAAGTATTTAAAAGATTTTATCCATGATACAGTTTTTAAAGTTAATATATATGATTTTGTCGATATATTAGGCGGTCTTATTATATTACCTTTACAATCTAAAAATACAAATAATATAGAAGAACATATGAATATTTTTATTGAAGAATGGTTAAAAATCGAAAAATGGTTTGAAAAAAGTTGCGATAAAATTTATATATTTAAAAATATGGTTAAATGTATTCAAAGAGATATTATAGAAAACGAAATAAATTACGATACATTTCGTAATAAAATATACGAAATAGTAGATAGTATGGGTTCTAATATATTATTAAACGACATTAATTTTAAATATTTATACAATAGCCTTATTAATATAGCAGAAATTATAGAAGGAATTATGTATAAACAACATTTATTAAGCCACGATAGAAAAGAAAAAGAATATAAAAATTTAAAGAATATAAAAACCAGTTTAGATATTTATAAGATGTTAGAACCACATATAACACACGATTATACAATTAAACTACATGATTATTTTATAGTATGTGACGCTATAGAAGAAGAATCTTATAGTTTTACGATAGATAGTCAAAAAGATATAGATTTAATAAACAAATTACCTATGAAAAAACGAGCAAATTGTTTACTTAAACAAGTAAAAGAAGAATTTATTAAAAAAGTATCTAAATATTGAAAGTTATTAATATTTATTCATAACCAGTAATTATGACTAGATATCTTACCGAAGAAGAGATTGAACAAATATTAGATTTTATAGTTCCTAGACAAGGTATACCCATATGTATAGAAGAACCAATTTATAAACGAAAAAAAGAAGATTTAAAAAACCAATTGGTAAAAATTAAAATTTATCCTATTTTAATTTCAAAATTAAAAAAAGAACTCGAAAAACAATATTATACTTCTTTAATAACTCCGGGAGAAAGTGTTGGCATTATAAGTGCTCAAAGTATGGGAGAATTTAGTACCCAGGCAACTTTAAATACTTTTCATGCTGCCGGTCTTGAAACAGGTATTAAAGTTACGGATGGTATATCTAGATTTCAAGAACTTATTAATGCTAGTAAAAATAGAGATCCAAAAATAGAAACTTTAACTATTTATTTTAAAGAGAAATTTACATTAAGAGAACTTAAACAATTAAATATTGTTGAAGTATTTGTTCGTATGATTGTTAAAGATATTTTTGTTATAAATGATTGTTCTTTTTACGATTTATTTATAGAATTATACGGCGGTAATAAAGAAATATGCGATACCATTTGTATTAAATGTATATTAAATATGGATAATATATATAAATATAAAATCCATTTTTATAAACTTAAACAACAATTAGAAACGGCATTTCCAATCTTTTGTGTTTATGGTAAAGATTTATTATATATTTATGGTAAAAATGTAGAAGAAATTATAAATAATTTCTTAAATTATAAAATATGTGGTATAGAAAATGTACTTAATTGTTTTTACCATAAAAATAATCAAAATGAATGGTATGTAACTACTGAAGGAGGTTCTATTAAATCTATTATTAAATCAAGTATATCTTCTATAGTTAATTTTCATAAAACTATTTCTTCTTCGGTGTGGGATATTTTAGATATATTAGGTATAGAAGCTACTAGAAAATTTTACAAATTAGAAATGAAAAAAATTATGGAAGGAGTAAATGATTGTCATATAAATTTATTAGTAGATTATATGACCTTTACTTCTAGTATTAAAGCAACTAATAGATACACTATGAGAGGTGAACAAAATACATTTAATAAAATTGCTTTCGAAGAACCATTTGAAACTGTTATACGTGCCGCGGAATTTAATAAAGGAGAAGATTTTACAGGAGTATCTGCATCTATAATATTTGGTAAAAAGGTTAAAGTAGGAACATATGCTTTTGATTTAGAGATTGATTTAAATAAATTAACACCTTTAAAATATGTAGATTAATAAAATTAAAAATAATTTTTTTATTAATGACCGACCAATTAATAATTGTTGATAAACTTAATGGTCTTGATAATCCTTTATATAAAACTTCGATTACTATTGCTGCAGATACTTATGATTATATTAGAAATAACCTTAATATAAGATATATATGTACAACTTGTATAAATAATATTGTACATTTTTATGTAAAAAAAATAGGAGAACCGTTATGTGTAGTAGAAGAAGAAATAAAATATACAACTTTTTCTAACCTTATAAAAAACGAAATTACCGGTAACTATCATGATATTTATAGTTTAATAGTAGATAAAAATGTATTAACAACTCATACATTTATAAAAAATAATATAACGAGATATAAAATTATTTATGGTTATTACCTTAACCAAGAATGTATTTGTTACGATTTAATTAAAAAAACTTATTATTCTATCGCTGATTATAATGATTACCAATATCATAGTATTTATCAATATCATAAAATTTATAGATATTATATGAGAAATACGATAAAAGGTGATATTATTCATTGGATTATTTTTATAAATACGAAGTGTATATGTAATTGTGATTGTAATTTTTGTGAAGGTAAACTTTATCATCCGGAAAGTGATATAAAAGAACAAAATGTATTAAATTCTTGTAAAATTTGTTTAGAAAATAAAATAAATACTTTATTTATACCATGTTTACATGTAGCATCATGTCAAAAATGTTCTGTAAAACTTAAAGATTGTCATATTTGCAAGGAATATATAATAGATAGAGTTCGCGTTTTTATAAGTTAAAATGAAAAATATAAGTAATTTAAGGTTGGATATTTATTAAAAAGTAAAAATTACATATTTAAATTTGTTTATGAACCTTAGTTTAAGGGCCTTTTAATAAAAACTGAAATTAATAGAGGTTAAATGTTTAAAACATATTATATTCAAAGATATTAATGAAATGGATTTAACGAAGAATGGATATCTTTTCTTAATATATATAAAATTTCTTTTAAAGTGGAAATTACAAATTATAGTAGCTTTAACCAAATTACGAGAAAAAAATTCCAGAAAAATTAATAAATATTTTTTTGTTTTAGAGTTTTTTATAAAAATTATAAAAAATATGAAATTGAAATATAAGTTATTGTTTATACTTTTAAGTAATGACGTTACTTGTTAACGTTAACCATGGAATCTCTAAAGGTTAAATGTTTTAGGCATGTTGATGTTACTAAAATGGATTATATTATAAATAATTTTTCTATAAAAGATTGGCTTTATTTTATGTGTATAAATAAGGAAATGAGTAGAATTGATATGGAATTTATTAATAAATGGAATTTAGAGATAACATGTGCTTTGAAGAAATTGTATGAAAAAACTCCAGAATCTCAACATATGAGTTTTGATGTATGGCTTCATGGGGATAATAAGGTAATACGTGTTAGAGATTATTATAAATATTAAAATGTCTTTTTAAAGACATGCATGTTAGTTTAAGGGTTTAGTGACCCTTAAACAAAAAAAGATTTAATTGACGCAGATTTTAAATGCTTTAAAAGAACTTAGATTTACAAAATTGAAATTTAAAGTATTAACTTAAAATATAAGTTAATTAACCATGGAATCTCTAAAGATTAAATGTTTTAGATATGTTGATGCTACTAATATGGATTTTATTTTACGCAATTTTTCTAGTACAGAGTGGATTGCTTTTATTCGTATAAATGTTAAACTTAAAAGAATCGATATGAAATTTATTAGAAAATGGCAATCGCAAATAAGAATGGCTTTTAAAGAAAGATACAAAGAATATACTAATTTGTATTTTGTTATTTTTAATTATAAAATAATTAACATATATTTAGGGAAATTAAATTGTGGAAATTCATTCATTTATTCTGTAGTCTGTCTTACGACAGGTCCGTAGCCTCTTCCAAAGCGAGTTCTCCACAGGGTGCGATCTAGTGCTTCCTCTTTCAATTTCCAGTATCTCTTCTTTTCCTTAAGGTCATCTAGTAGCTGCTTACGTCTTCTCCCTCGTCGTCCCGTCATTTCTATCCTTCCTTCTAACTTTCCTTCAATCACGTGTTTCAGAAGGCAGTTTGTGTAATTGTGGAAATTACGCTCTTAAGAAATGAAATTGAAATATATTTTATTTTAGTTTTTAAAATTAAAAAGTGTTTTTTTTAAAGACAAAAATGGATGTTCAAGAAAAAGATAAAGATAATGATATTAATCAAGAAAATAGTTTAAAATATGTAAAACATTGTTATGTTAAAGAAAGAAAACCAATAGAAAAAGATGTCGACGACATCGATAAAAAAAATAGGCAAAGATTTAAATGTTATGAATGTCCTACTAAAGAGAAAAAAGATGAAAATATAAAATAATTAAATTAATATAAGTTTAGTTTAAGGGTTTAGGGACCCTTAAACATTAATAAAATTCGTAATTAACGAAACTTTTACCGGCAATTACTTCGTTATTACCATAACGAAGATCTTTATCAAAAAGAATAGATAATTTTGAATCTTGACTGTTATTTTCATAAAAAACTACTACATGTATTAAAATAGCTTCTATAAGATTGAATTTGACATCAATAGTATTAACATTAAATTGAGAACTTTGTTTATAAAAAACATTATTTTTATAAATAGAACCAATACTAACGTTTGGAAAAAACCTTATTTTATCTTCGTCAT
>BNUT01000077.1 GCA_025997555.1 Spirochaetia bacterium | reverse complement strand
GCAAGAAGGTTCTCCTGGTGGAAAAAGAGCACCTGGGGGGAACCTGCCTGAACGTGGGGTGCATCCCCACCAAGACCCTCCTCAATTCGGCGAAGTACTATCTCCATGCGGCGGAGGGGGAACAGTTCGGCGTTCATGCCGAAAAGGTTTCTTTTAATCTGGCGGAGATGATGGCCTGGAAAGAAAAGGTGGTGCAGACCCTCCGCGCGGGGGTAGCCGCCCAGATGAAAAGCTGCAAGGTAGAAACCCTAAGCGGAACCGGCGTCGTCGAAGCAAAGGGCGCGGCCCGCGCGGTGCGGGTTACGAGTAAGGGGACCGAGACGGTTCACGAAACAAAGGCCATCCTGGTGGCGGCGGGCTCCGTGCCGGCCATGCCCCCCATCCCCGGCGCAAAGGGTAACCCGAAGGTGCTGGACTCCACGGGATTACTGTCGGTGAGCGAGGTTCCCAAAAAACTCTGCGTCATCGGCGGCGGGGTTATCGGCGTTGAATTCGCCAGCCTTTTCGGCGTGCTGGGAAGCGAGGTGTCGGTGGTGGAAATGCTGGATGAAATCATCCCCCCCATGGACAAGGATCAGGCGCCTCTGTTGCGCAAGTCCCTGAAGAACACCAGTTTCAATCTGGGCTGTAAGGTTACCCACATCGAAGGGGGAACCGTGTACTTCACAACCAAAGACGGAAAGGACCAGTCCGTTGCCGCAGATTTGGTGCTGATGGCTGCTGGACGCCGGGCGGAAACCGGCTCCTGGGGCGCAAAGGAAGCGGGCATCGATGTAACCGGCAAGGGGGTCACCGTGGACAGCCGGATGCGGACCAACATCAGCGGCGTCTGGGCTGCGGGTGACGTGAACGGCCGCAGCATGCTTGCCCATTCGGCGTACCGCATGGCGGAAGTGGCGGTCAACGACATCTGCGCCTTTCTGGACGGCGGAAAAAACAGCGATACCATGCGGTACAACGCGGTCCCCTGGGCGGTGTACAGCATCCCTGAAGCAGCGGGAGTGGGCATGACGGAACAGGAGGCCCTGTCCGCCGGAATCGCCATAAAGAAATCTTCGGCGCCCATGCTTTTATCGGGACGCTTTATCGCGGAAAACGGCGTAAAGGCCCCCGGAACAGTAAAGGTAATCATCGATGCGAAAACAGAGGTAATCCTCGGCGTCCATGTTTTGGGGCCCTATGCTTCGGAAATGATCTGGGGCGCTGCGGCGCTTATCGAAAACGAAGCCCGGATCGCCGATGTCAAACAAATGATATTCCCCCACCCGAGCGTCTGCGAAGTTATCCGCGAAGCCGTGTGGAATTTTTAAGGCAAATAAGGAGAATAAGATGCCTAAATCAATTTTTGTAGATCCGTCAGAAGTACGGAAACCCCAGATCCTGAAAATCAAGGATATCCCCGTCAATCAGTATAAGAGCGATTTTGCCGCGGAACTGAAAACCTACGGCAAGGAAGGGCTTATCCGCATATTGTACGATATGCTCACCATCCGTGAATTTGAAAACATGATGAACACCTTCAAAATTCAGGGCGCGTGGAACGGCATCGAGTACAACCACAAGGGACCTGCCCATCTTTCCATGGGGCAGGAAGCGGCGGCGGTCGGCCAGTGCGTAAATCTCGGCATCGACGATTTTATTTTCGGTTCCCACCGGAGCCACGGCGAAATTCTCGCCAAGTGTCTTTCGGCGGTGGAAAAACTGGATGAGAAATCCCTTGAAAAGATCATGAAGGAATTCCTCGGCGGGGACACCCTGCGGATGGCGGAAAAGGTCAAGCACAGCAACGTTAAGGACCTTGCGGAAAACTTTGTGCTCTACGGGGCGCTGGGGGAAATCTTCGCCCGGAACGCGGGATTCAACCGGGGCCTGGGGGGCTCCATGCACGCCTACTTCCTGCCCTTCGGCTCCATGCCCAACAACGCCATTGTAGGCGGCTCGGCGGATATCGCCACCGGGGCCGCCCTGTTCAAACGGATAAACCGCAAGCCGGGAATTGTCGTTTCCAACGTAGGTGACGCGGCCCTGGGCTGCGGCCCGGTGTGGGAAGCCATGACCCTGGCGGCCATGGATCAGTATAAAACCCTCTGGCCCGAAAGCGGCCCCCAGGGCGCTCCTCCGATCCTCTACAATTTCTTCAACAACTTCTACGGCATGGGCGGACAGACCAACGGGGAAACCATGGGCTACCAGATCCTCGCACGGGTGGGCGCCGGGGTTAACCCCGACAACATGCACGCCGAGCGGGTGGACGGCTACAATCCGCTGGCAGTCGCCGATGCGGTGTCCCGGAAAAAAGAGATTCTGCTTGACGGCAAAGGCCCGGTGCTGCTGGACACCATCACCTACCGCGTTTCCGGGCACTCCCCTTCGGATGCCTCAAGCTACCGCAGCAAAGAGGAAATTGATGCCTGGACAAAGACGGATTCGATCATCGAATACTCAGAATATCTGATAAAAAATAAACTCATCAGCAAAACTGATGTTGAAACCATGCGGAGTTCCATCAACGCAAAACTTACCGAAGTGGCGAAGCTTGCGACCAACGAAACCGAAAGCCCACGGGCGAGTATGGCCTTTGTGGAATCGGTGATGTTCTCCAACCAAAAAGTTGAAAAGATGGAAGACCGGAAACCGGACCTGCTGGACGCGGGGAGCGATAACCCACGGGTAAAGGCCCTGAAGGATAAGATCCGTTTTGCCTTTGACGCCGAGGGAAAACCAGTGAGCAAGAACAAGGCTTTCCAGTTCCGGGATGCCCTCTTTGAAGCCATGCTCCACCGCTATACCATAGACCCCACCATGGCGGCCTGGGGCGAGGAGAACCGCGACTGGGGCGGGGCCTTTGCGGTATACCGGGGCCTTACCGAGGCCATTCCCTATCACCGGCTCTTTAACAGCCCCATCTCCGAGGGTGCGATTGTAGGTTCCGGGGTTGGCTACGCTATGGCCGGTGGCCGGGCCGTAGTGGAACTGATGTACTGCGACTTTATGGGCCGCGCGGGTGACGAGATTTTCAACCAGGCTTCAAAATGGCAGTCCATGTCTGCGGGGCTGCTCAAGATGCCCCTTACCATCCGGGTATCGGTGGGAAACAAATACGGCGCCCAGCACAGCCAGGACTGGTCCGCGCTGGTGGCCCACATACCGGGCCTCAAGGTGATGTTCCCCACCACCCCCTACGATGCCAAGGGCATGCTCAACCTGGCCCTCCGGGGAACCGACCCGGTCATTTTCTTTGAGAGCCAGCTTTTGTACGATAAGGCCGAACAGTTTGAAAAGGGCGGCGTCCCCGAAGGGTACTACGAAATCCCCGAAGGGGAACCGGCAATACGGAAAACCGGCAAGGACATTACGATTGCCACTATCGGCGCGACATTGTACAAGGCCCTGGATGCGGCGAAAATTCTGGAGACCAAATACGGACTTGATGCGGAAATCATCGACCTCCGTTTTATCAATCCGTTAAACTATGAAAAGATCCTAGAATCGGTGAAGAAAACCGGCCGGTTGGTGCTCGCCAGCGATGCGGTGGAACGGGGTTCCTATCTGCACAACATTGCATCCAATGTGACCCAGCTTGCCTTTGATTACCTGGACGCCCCGGCAGCGGTGGTGGGAAGCCGTAACTGGATCACCCCCGCCCCTGAATGCGAAGAATACTTCTTCCCCCAGGCGGAATGGATCATCGACACCATCCACGAGCGCATCCTGCCCCTCAAGGGACACAGCCCCGCATCGGTGCAGACCACCCTTGATATTCTGCGGAAGAACAGGCTCGGTGTATGAACATAATCAACGACCCCGGCGCAAAATCCGCCGAACGGCTTAAGGCCCTGGAGGATTTTGTCACGGGGGGCGGACTCGCCAATGCGCCGGAATTTACCGGGGAGATAAACAACCATATCCACACGATATACAGCTTTAGCCCCTATACACCGGCCATGGCGGCCCTCAGGGCTCGTGAGGCGGGCCTTGAGGCCGCGGGTTCCGTGGACCACGATTCCTACGCCGCGGCGGATGAGATGCGGCGGGCCTGCGGGGTTCTGCACATCGGCTGTGTAACCGGTTTTGAACTGCGGGTGAGTTTTAAGCATACCGAGTTCGCCGCAAAAAAAATCAACAGCCCCGACTCTTTCGGCATCGCCTACATGACGGTCCAGGGGGTGCCCGCACGGGCTACCGATCAGGTAAAGGATTTTCTTGCCCCCCTCACTGCGGCGCGGCACGAACGGAACCGCCTGATGACAAACAAGCTCAACGAAATTCTCGCTGCTGCAGGCTTAAGGGAATTGTCCTATGACGGCGACATACTCCCCCTGTCCATGGCGGCGGAGGGGGGCAGTGTTACGGAACGGCATATCCTGTACGCGCTTTCCCTGCTGTTGGTTAAGGAAGCCGGACGCGGCCCGAATCTGCTCAAACTACTGTCTCAAAAATTCAGCCTCCCCCTCTCCGGCAAAACAGCGGATCTGCTTTCCAATCCGGCGAACCCCTACTATGACTACGATCTCCTGGGAGCCTTAAAGGGTTCTTTCGGCGCGCAGATCTTTATCCAGCCCGGTGAAAAGGAATGTCTTCCCGCAGAAACCGTGACCGCCTTTGCCCGCTCGATTAACGCTATCCCTTCCTATGCCTATCTCGGCGACGTAGGGGAATCGCCCACGGGGGATAAAAAGGCGGAAAAATTCGAGGACGATTATCTTGATGCCCTCATACCCCGGCTTAAGGATATGGGCTTCCTCGGTATAACCTATATGCCTCCCCGCAATACAAAAGAACAGCTTGCGCGGCTGCAAAAACTGTGCCGCTCAAACGGGTTGATCGAAATTTCCGGCGTGGACATCAACAGCCCCCGGCAGTCCTTTAGCTGCCCGGAAATCAGGCAGAGCGAATTCGCCGCCCTCACCGGTACCACCTGGGCGCTGGCGGCCCATGAAAAACTCGCCGACCTCCACCCGGAGCAGGGGCTCTTCAATCCCGCAAACCCGCTGGCAGGCAAGCCCCTTGCGGAACGTATCGAAACATACGCCTTAATCGGCAAAAAAGGAGACTATAAAAATTTATGAACAAGGCTGCTTTTTTCGCCCCCCTCATACGGGGAGCCATCATAGCAAAAACCGGCGCCCCCTGGATTGTCGCCGTTTCGCAGACCGCATCCGGGCAGAAAGCCGGACTGCGCATTGACGCAGGCGAAGCCGCATCGCCTGACGAAAAAACCCTGGCGGACATTTTTACCAAGGCGTTTTCATCGGAGAAAAAAATCCCCGCACAGATTAGCGTTAAAAGCGGCGGGGAAGAATACTGTTTCCTTAGCGCCCCGGATTTCGCCGGCATCGAAAAAATCCGGCAGGGCGCGCAAGGGGTATCGATTGCGGCGCAGGCCGAAGGCTGGGATATAAAAGACGAAAGGCCCGGCCGCGCCGATGTGGTAAAAAACCGTATCACCCTGGTAACCGGGGGCGCGCAGGGATTCGGCGAAGAATTGACACGGGGGCTCATTGCATCAGGGGCGATAGTGTTCATCGCGGACTTAAACCTGGCCGGGGCCGAAAAGCTCGCGCAGACCTTAAACGCCGAATACAAAAAAACCGTGGCCTTTCCCGCCGGGGTAAACGTCAGCGATGAGGCTTCCGTCAAGGCAATGATCGAAAACATCGCCCTGACTGCGGGCGGCCTTGACCTCTGCGTCAGCAACGCCGGGGTGCTCCGGGCGGCAAGCATCCTGGAACAGGACATCGAATCCTTCAAGTTTGTCACCGAAGTAAACTACACCGCCTTTGCGGTGGTAAGCAAACACTGCGCCCTGCTTATGAAGAGTCAGCATGCGGCAGCCCCGGCCTGGACAACGGACATCATACAGATCAACTCAAAATCCGGGCTGGACGGCTCCAACAAAAACGGTTCCTATGCGGGAAGCAAATTCGGCGGTATCGGCCTGGTACAGAGTTTCGCGAAGGAACTGGTGGAGTACGGCATAAAGGTAAACGCCATCTGTCCGGGCAATTTCTTTGACGGCCCCCTCTGGTCGGATCCGGTAAAGGGGCTCTTTGTGCAGTACCTGAATACCGGCAAAGTTCCGGGGGCAAAAACCGTGGCGGAGGTCAAAGCTTTTTACGAAGCGAAGGTTCCCATGAACCGGGGCTGCACCGGGCCGGATGTGCTCCGCGCGGCATTGTATCTGGTGGAACAGGTGTACGAAACAGGTCAGGCCCTGCCGGTTACCGGCGGGCAAGTAATGTTAAGCTAGTATTAATAAGGAAAGAACAATGAAAACAAAGGCAGCGCGCATTTACGGAAAGGATGATATCCGGCTTGAGGAATTTGAATTACTCCCCATCAGGGATGACGAAATCCTCGCGAAGATCGTATCGGATTCAATCTGCATGTCGAGCCACAAACTTGCCATGCAGGGAAACGCCCACAAACGGGTACGGGAGGATCTGCAAAAAAAACCCGTGATTATCGGTCATGAATTCTGCGGCGAGCTGGTAGAGATCGGCGCAAAGTGGAAGGGGCAGTTCAAGGCCGGTGATAAATTCGCAATACAGCCCGCCATCAATTACCCCGGCCCCGACGGGAAGGGAACCCTCTGGGCGCCCGGTTATTCTTACCCCTACATCGGCGGGGACGCCACCTACATCATCATCCCGAAGGAAGTGATGGAAATGGGCTGCCTTCTGGAATACAAGGCGGACAGTTTTTATCTTGGCTCCCTTTCGGAACCTATTTCCTGCATCGTCGGGGCCTTCCACGCCCAATACCACACTACCGCCGGTTCTTACACCCATGACATGGGAATCACCGAAGGCGGATCGATTGCCCTTCTCGCGAGCGCCGGCCCCATGGGCCTGGGCGCCATTGACTATGCGGTTCACTGCGACAGGAAACCTAAACTTTTGGTAGTTACCGATATCGACGATGCCCGGCTCAAGCGCGCGGAATCCATATTCAGCCCCGCGGAAGCGCAGAAACACGGCGTAAGGCTTGAATACGTGAACACCAAAGAAATGGCGGATCCTGCGGCGCAGTTAAAAGAACTGAACGGCGGCAAGCTCTACAGCGATGTGTTCGTTTACGCGCCCGTAAAACCTGTGGTGGAATTGGGGGACAAACTTTTGGGCAATGACGGCTGCCTCAACTTTTTCGCGGGACCCACGGACACCGCCTTCTCGGCGCTCTTCAACTTCTATGCGGTGCATTACGAGGCCCATCATCTGGTGGGAACCTCCGGGGGCAACACCGATGATATGAAGGAATCCCTTGCCATGATGGCCGATGGGAAGCTCAACCCCTCGTCCCTTATCACCCATGTGGGCGGCCTGAACATAGTTGCTGAAACCACCATCAACCTTGATAAAATTCCCGGCGGCAAAAAACTGGTTTACACCCACAAAAAGCTTCCCCTCATTGCAATCGCGGATTTTGAGGAAAAAGGGAAAACCGATCCCTTCTATGCCGCCCTGGCCGGGATCACCGGCAAGAACAACGGCCTCTGGTGCAAGGAAGCGGAAGACTATCTTTTGAAAAACGCCCCGGATATTTAAGAAGAGGACGGCATTGATTCACCGTATTTATACGATTGAGACGGAGGAAACAAATCCCTACCGTAACATCGGCCTGGAAGCGCTGCTGCTCGAAGCGGTGCAGCCGGGGACCTGCATCCTCTACCTCTGGCAAAACAGGCACAGTGTTATTATCGGCCGGAATCAGAATGCGTGGAAGGAATGCCGTGTCGAAAAACTCGAAGCCTCCGGGGGCTTCCTCGCACGGCGGCTTTCCGGCGGGGGGGCGGTATATCACGATCTGGGCAACCTGAATTTTACCTTTCTGGTCCCCCGTGAAGACTACGACGCCGAAAAGCAATCGGAGGTAATTTTGCGGGCCGTGCAGAAGGCCGGTGTCAATGCCCAAAAAACCGGACGGAACGATATAGAAACGGAGGGCCGCAAGTTTTCCGGTAACTCCTTCTATCTTGTGGGGGATAATTACTTCCATAACGGAACCCTTTTGGTAAACGCCGATTTGAATGCCGCAGGTGTTTATCTTTCAGTATCCGCCGACAAGATCAAGGCCAAGGGGGTTGAATCTGTGCGGAAGCGCATCATCAACCTCACCGAATGCAGTCCGGGTCTCACCATACCGGTTCTGAAAAAACTCCTCACCGCAGCCTTTGGCGAAGTCTACGGCCTAAAAAGTGAACCCCTTGATCCTCAAAGCATCGACCCTGCCCGTCTCTCCGCTTTGGAAAATAAATTTAAAGACCCCAATTGGAAATACGGCAAGAACCCACCCTTCCGTTTTGAAAGCTCAGGCCGCTTCCCCTGGGGGGGCGTTGAAATCCGCATTGACGCATCGGAGAACAAAATCAACGAGACCTGTGTTTTTTCAGATGCCATGGACGAATCCTTCATCCTGGCTTTACCCGCCTGCCTCAAGGGTGCGCCCTTTACCCGGCATGGAGTACAGGCCGCACTCACCCGAACCTTTGCCGCTTCCCCAGCCCGTCTCGCCTACTGCGAGAAAATAGTAAATCTGATTTTTGATGACAGGAGGTAAACTTGAAACGATCATACTCCGGCCATCTTTTCAATCAGTTCGGCGAGCAGGGGGATAAGCTGTTTCTTCCGGGAGACGATCTCCCTGAGGATGAAACTACCCTCATCGGCTTTGGGAAAATTGAGTAAGCTCACAAAGGATCTTTTACCCGCGATAAAGAGCTGGGAATCCAGGGCCGTCACATCGGTCACAAGAAGGGCAGAGAAAAGATAATTCTTCGATGCGCAGAGCTTTTCCAGTGCCGCCTGAATCTCCATCTCCCTGGCGGCAAGATCCGCAGGGCTGCCGGTTTCAATCTGGCTGACGGTAAAGGCAAACCCCTGTTCGTTATATTCCTTCATGTCCGCCGACACCAGTTCCTCTGCGGGCAGCGCATTGGTACGGCTTGCGATTGCCTGCAATTCCCGGCCCAACTGCTGAACATCAAGGCCGCTGACGGACGACAGATATGCTGCGGTTTCAATATCCGTGTCGGTGGTGGTGGCCGAGTGCAGGGACAGGGTGTCCGCAAGGATACCGCAGAGCAGGATTGAGGCAATATCCTTTTCCAAAGGAAGGGCCTGTTCCCGGTACAGGTTGGCGATAATCGTACAGGTTGCGCCCACAACCTTGTTGATAAAGGTGATGGGATAACGGGTTGAAAGATTACCCAGCCGATGGTGATCGATTACCTCAAGAATTTTATAGTGTTCAATCCCCTCAATGGCCTGGCTGGGTTCATTGTGATCCACCATGATCACTTCAATGTTCGGTTCCTGAAGAAGGTCCCCTTCAAAGATAACCCCCGCCACACGGCCCTCGTCATCGGCGATGGGGAGACACCGGGAGGGGGCGCGGGAAAGGGGCTCCCGGAGTTTTTTTACCGTGTCGGTGAGACGCATCAATGGCACCGATTCATCCCCCATGGCCCCGGCGGGTACGGAGTACATGATCAGCATCGCTGTGGAAGAAGTATCGTAGGGGCAGCTGATCACCGACACCTGGTTCTCTTTCGCAAGTTCCTCAAGGTTCGGCGCAAGGGTATTGCTGTTGGTCAGGATCAGGGCCCGGACTTTTCGCCTGATGCTGAATTCCTGCACATCCCAGCGATCCCCAACAATGACCAGGGCATCATCAGGGTTATCCTGCTCCAGATGGGCCTTAAAGTATTTGTTATAAGAGGCCGCCACCACGATGGGTGATTTCCTCACCTCCTGATTATTAAAAAGTGTCACCGGCTGAGCCCTGAGGGTATGTACCAGATAATCAATGGAAACGGGAAAGCTGGATTTTTTATTGGGGTTGATGTTGGCGATAATATACCGGGCAAAGTTCCGGTAATGGAGCATACTCCGGTACACCCCGTTTTTGTCAACGATGGGCAATACCCGGAGGCCCTCCTGCTGCATCTGTTCCAAAGCATCCCAGAGGGTGACATCCGCGCATACCGTCTTTGGCTCCCCGTTAAGGTAATATTCGGCCCGGGGAATAAGATCTGTGAGATACTCCGGCACGGGTATGTGAAAACGGTTAAGAATATACTCGGTCTGGGGGTTGATCTTCCCGGCCCTGGCGGCAAAGCAGTTTGTCATGCCCTGGGCCTGCTTGAGCCGGGCATAGGCCGCCGCAGACACCACCGAATCGGTATCAGGATTCCGGTGACCGATCACAAAAACGCGTTTGTTCATAATGTTCCTTAAATTATTATACTAAAAAATATTTTAATAAACCACTAAAATATTTTTCTAAAATGTTTTATGATAAAAATATGGACCGGGTAGACGCAATTCTTATGGCATCGGGCTTTTCAAGGCGTTTCGGCGGGGAGAATAAGCTCCTCGTCCCCTTCCGGGGGAAGCCCCTGGTCCGTCATACCCTGGAACTTGCCGCCGGGCACTACGGCGCCGCTTGCGGCGGCCTTTTTCACCGGGTCTTTTTTATCGTTGCAGATGAGGAGATGGCGGCCCAGGGGGCGGATTTGCCGGTGACGATTATCCGCAACAACAACCCCGATTTGGGCCAGCGGGAAAGTATACGCCTGGGGGTCTCGGCCTCGGAGGCGGAGTTCTATATGTTTTTTCCCTGCGATCAGCCCCTGCTCGATGAGGCTACCCTGACCCTGCTCCTCGCCCGCCGCAGCGAGGGGCGGATCGTGGAACCTGTTTTTCAGGGGAGGCCCTCCAGTCCTTCGCTGTTTTCCTCAGCCTTTCGGGAAGAGCTGTTGAACCTGGGGCCGGGGGAACACGGGCGGGACATCAAACATCGGCATCGGGATCTTGTGATTGGGGTGGAAGTCCCCGGCCCCTCAATACTGGCTGACATTGATACCCCGGAAACCCTAAAGCGTCTTGAAGGAGTAATGTTATAATGGAAGAATCCTGCGGCCTGTCAAAGGCGGATCAACTGATCATTGATTCCTATAAAAACACCGTGGACGCCCTGGCCGCCTATTTGGGGGAGGCCTTTGAAATCGTGCTCCACCAGTTGGATGATCTGGACCATTCCCTGATTAAGGCGGCCAACGAATTCCACTCCGGCCGTAGTAAAGGGGCGCCCATCACAGACCTTGCCCTTTCCCTGCTGGAGGATATCAACAAAAATCAAGCTGAGGTAAGGGCCGCAGAACATCCGGCGGAGCCCCCCTCGGCAGGCGCCGGTTTGTTCAGGACCTATTATTCCAAAAGCAAATACGGCAAGCCGGTCAAGTCGGTGACCACGGTAATATGCGGGGAAGGCGGCCGGGCAATCGGCCTCCTCTGCATCAATATGTACCTGGACAGCCCCCTCTCCGCCCTTTTGCAGCCCTTTACCTTCAACGAAACCAAGGACTATCTCCCCGAAAACTATATCAACGATTCGGAGGAGCTGATAAGCCAAACTCTGGAAAAAATCAGGAAAGAGGTTGAGCAGGATGAGTCCGTTCTGGTTTCCCAGAAGAACAAGGAAATCGTAACGATTCTGTACCATCAGGGGATATTCAAGTTAAAAAACGCGGTAAAAATTATTTCTGAAAAACTTAACATTTCACGGAATACCGTTTATCTGCACATCAGGGCGCTGGAGGATAGTTAGGCCTCTATTTTTGCACAACACAAAATAAATTACCATCCGGATCTTCCAAAACAACATAATCGGCGCCGTCCGGATACCTCCATGGATATTCTTTAGCGCCGATTTTAATTAATCGATCTACTTCTGATTTTTGATCATCCGTATAAAGATCAAAATGCTTCCAATCTCTTGTTTTCTTTTTATGATCCCTTTGATTAAAGGAGATGTTTGGCCCTTTTCCTTCCGGGTCAGTTAAAACACCCCATCCGTTAGATATTGATTCCCTTGGGCGATAATGCAGCGCCTCTTGCCAAAATGCAACCGTCTTGTCAAACTCAAAACAGTCAATAACTATTGATCCAATTTTTATACCCATATAATTCCATCCATAATATTCTCAATTGATGTTTGTTAGTATTGGACTTGTTCGAGAACCCGGTTGGTTATCGAATAACTCTATTATTATATATTTAAAAAATATTTTGTAAAGTGTTTTATTTATATGGCATGAGCTGTCAATTGATGACTGACACTCATGCGTTTTCTATTTTCCCCCGCCATTCTTAGAGGTGAAATTACCATAAATTATTTAGAGGGCCTACGTGCGCTGACACATTGCCGGG
>BNUT01000076.1 GCA_025997555.1 Spirochaetia bacterium | reverse complement strand
AGAACGCAGGGAAAAACTGCATACTGCATTTATTAACAGACGGAGCTACTGGCAAAACCAAACCGCCGCGCTCCGAACCACCTAATAAGCTGCCGCTAAAAACGGCAAGTTCCGCTTAGGCAGTACAGGAAAACCCCGAGGCCACCATAAATCCCACCCATGCAGCAACGCCGGAAAACTTGTAAAGGCAACGAAAAGCAATACGATTGTTACCACTCCAAAATGTTTCTTCATCATTCACTCTCCTTAGATATTTTGATCACTTTTATTGCGCGAACACAAAGGCGCCCCTGAATTACCGCTCCTGCGCCGCCTCTTTTAACGGCCATAATCAATTAGCTCGTAAAACAACCCGTCTTTAATCCGGCCTGATGTTATTCCGTCTATTACGTTTTTAACACGGTCTTTTTCAGATACTCCTATAGCATCAAAAGCATAACCCGTTATGGTGATAAAAATATCGTTACCCTGCTTATCAACAACTTCTTTGTTTTTACCATCAAATGACGTAATAGTTATCGTATTCCCGTTAACAACTTCTGTATAACCACCCCCATAGGAGTATGTCAAAGTCCTCGTGTTCCCGCGTATGACTTCCTCATACGCCAATTCTCCGTTTTTTGTTACCGTTGTCGTATTTCCGTTAATTACTGCTCTTGACCAGAGCCCTAAAGAATCTGTTTCTGTCATTGTATTTCCGGTAACAACTATTTTTTGCCACCAGCCTTCGCTCACGGTATCTGTATACGATTTAAAACCATCAGTATAATGTCGCAATGTCATGGTGTCATTTGGGTATGTTCTGGTTAATGTGTTCCCATTAAGTACTGTTTTTACCAAACGGCCACTTGAATCGGTTTCAGTCATTGCATTCCCATCAATTGCTATTTTGCGCCACCGGGAGGCATCCGTGTCGGTTACCGTTGTCGTATCCCCATCAATGACTATACTTTTTGTTGTTTTCCAAACAGAAAAACCGTCTTCAGGCAGTACCGGACAAATGGTTTTGCCTATCCACACCCAGCCCTGCGTATTTATATGCGGCGTAATAGTTATTTTCCCATTACGCTCTTTTTGCACGGTGATAGTACCCCCAACGCTTCCACCAAGATAGATGGTATACTCCTGTGCAAAAACACCGCCCGCGATTAGCAGAGACAAAACCAACAATAGATTCTTTTTCATTTTTCCTTCCTGTGACAAAAAACACATGCGGTCTTTCCCGCAATGAAAATTTACTACTCTCCCTAGCCTATGACATTTTTATCAGCCCTCTATGTCATTTCGTTTCATCGTAAAACCCTTTCGGTTTAAGTTTGATGATTTACAATCGAAAAATAACGCCAGAATCATAGCAAGCAATCCTAATATAATAATAAGATTTTTTCCTGCGGGACATATAAATAAAAGTAATAACTGGGCTATATTGTCGCAGAAAATATAAAGCCATACCAAAACGATAGCAAAAGAAAGCAGTTGATTTATTTTGCTCACTGAGTAATTATATGGTTTTAGCGGTGACCATCGACTTGTCCCTCCACACTCATATTCGTGCAATGTTTTATATAACGGCCCCATAATATCATCTTCCAGTAAATCAACATGTTTTTCCCAATTTTCCTGCCAAAATTTAGATGCCTTGTTTACGCAAAACCAGCAAAGCGATAGAAATAAGCCTAATCCCGACAGCAATAACTGCAATTCGTTCTTATTTTGCAGTGGAGCATTTTCCGCTGTTATAAGCGCAAAATACCCGGTAGCAACCAATGCGATAAAAGCCCAGAAATAACCGGCACGTTTCCAATATAAACCGATTTCAAATTCCCGTATAGCTAAAGCTGCATCTAATGCGCGTTTTTGCTTTGATTCTTCAGTCGATGTATGAGTATCTTGTTTATCATCTTGAAATGGCTCCAGGTATTCGGCTCGTGTTTTAATCGGAACAGGCGGTCGTTGGTAATTCATAAGTGATTCCTTTTTCTCCTTCGCTCCTTACCTGCGAACTCATCGTCCGATTAAGCCATAAAACGCATAATATTCGTATGCACCGTTTCTGTTTGTTATCCGCAAAATAACTGTGTATGATGTGTCACCTCGTGTTACCTCAATCCCAAAACAATCGCCAACATCTAACGTGTAGTCTTCAAGAGCACGGCTTATCACTTGGAATACGCTATTGGGTAATTTCGAAGTACGAACTAATTCTGGATTTCTTTTTGGAAAATCTTCTACCTCTAAGAATTCTGTGCTACTCATGTTACCCCTCACAAAACGGGACCTGTATTCATACCCATTATAATATTCTGCGAATACCGCTGCCCCCAATACCGTCAAAAGCACCAAACTCAACACCGCTTTCTTTACCATTTATCTTGTCTCCTTTCGTAGTTTAGCCTTATTGCGGAGGACTCATAAACTCCTCTATCTCTTCCCATATATCTTTTATATCTGACTTCCCTGTAGGACTAATTTTTTCCTTTGGGTTCTTCAAATTATTTACATAACTAAGGCCCGATTTTGCTTCAGTATCGTCGGGGTTAATTTGTAATGCCGCATTATAATCTGCAATCGCCTTATCATATTCACCTTTATCTTTATATTGTAAGGCACGCCAGGTATATAAATTGGCCTTAAAAAGGGGGCTCCCCTCCGGGACAGATTGTAATGCCGCATTACAATCTGCAATCGCCTTATCATATTCATCTTTATATCCATATATTATGGCACGCCAGGCATATATCTCGGCCTTATAAAGGGGGCGCTCCTCTGGGGCAATTTGTATTGCGGATGTAAAATCAGCAATGGCGCTATCCCAGTCAGTTGTACGATATGATAAGCCGCGATTTAAATAATATGATACATCCGGTTTCAATTTTATTGCCTGAGTATAATCGGCAATTGCTTGAACATAATCGCCTTTAGCGCTATATACATTGCCGCGGAGATTGTATACACGTCCCGAATTATTTCTATCAAAAATCTGTAAAAGACGTATTGCCTCATTATAAGCTATTATGGCATTATCATAATCTTCTTCACCATAATACACATAGCCTTTGTCCTCATATCCAGAAATTTTATGAAGTTGGGCAACACGGAATCTTAACCCCACAACCGACAATACCAGCAATACTAAAATTGAAAGACTTATTATTCTTCTTCTTTTCATTTTCGTTCTCCTATGACAAAAAACATGTGAACTTACTGTACCGCTTTCCATGGCGAAGATTGCGTTTTTACGGACATCAACGCCTTTTTCAAAATATTCACTGCTACCTAATTGTTTCTCGTTTTTGCCTTAACAATTCGGCTATTTGAAAAGACAAGTCAGAAATTTCCTGACCTTTTTCGGCCCTGTCCCCCAAGGATGGATTCCTTGCCTGTCGGTACTTCCCTAATGATTCGTAGGGCATTGCGGCAATTCCTTCAAAAAGTGTAATCTGGTCATTGATGGGAAGCCGGTGGAAAATGCAATGCGGATGCACATTCTGCCAATATTCCGAACCAGGAAGTCCCATAAGTTTTGCGGCGGCAATCACTTCCGCCCATGCTGGACGGCTTCTGTGATTGTCCGCATCGGCGCCAAGCAAAACACTCGCCCGCCGCGCTCTATCCGCGTCTTGATGTGGATTTTCATATCGTATGGTTCCGTCATTTTCGACTATCATTTTTAACGCTCCTTACATGCGAACTCATAGGGCTGACCTTTGAATCGCAATAAATTCGTATGTGCCATTTCTGTTTGTTATCCGTAAGTGAACCCCATATATCATGTCACTGGGACGTCCTATCATCATAGTAAAATAATCGCCAACATCTAACGTGTAGTCTTCAAGAGCATGGCTTATCACTTGGTGTACACTATTAGGTAATTTCGAAGTGCGCCTAGATCCTAGAGGTCCTTCTTGAAATCTTTCTATATTATCAGACAAAAATGTGCTACTTGTGTTACCCCCTATATACGTGATGGAGTATTGGTATCCATTATAATAATCTGCGAATGCCGCCGCCCCCAATACCGTCAAAAACACCAAACTCAACACCGCTTTCTTTACCATTTATCTTGCCTCCTTCCTTAGTTTAGTCTCATTGCGGAGGGTTTTATTTTACGTGCCGCATACACAGAGCGTATGATAAGCGGACATAAATGGTGCCCGCGGTATCACCCGAATTAGTCTTTAGCCTTTTCCAATGCGTCCGGTGGAAATTTGTTAGATTCTAGTTTCTCATTCACAAACCAACTGCATTCTACATACTCATTGCCATTCGTATGAGTAGCAATCCGTTCCACCGTCATTTTGGGCCCCCCGCTTTTAAGCACGGCCACATCGCCAACTTTAAAATCCATATCGTTTACTCTCCCTTTGAGGCTTTTACCCCCGGACAACTGTTCGCAAGAGCAGTGTCTTTTATAGGTGGGTCTGAATTACGGCTGAAGAACCGCAAAATTCTACAAAAAATTAGCCATTAAGAATAATATATTATTCTTAAAGCCAATTAGTCAAGCTTATTGAAGCAAGTACTCTATCTTTTAAGGCTAAGAGGCAAAAACGGATGGCAGGTATCAGGGAAGTGCTGGCTACGAATTTGAAAGAATATCGCCGCATGAGGGGCTATTCGCAGGATAAACTGGCGGAATTGGCCAATATTTCATCCCAGTACCTTGCCACCATTGAGACGTGCCGCAAATTCCCCACACCCGAAGTGATGGATCTCCTCGCCGCTGCCCTTGGCATTAAAACCCACCAGCTTTTTGAAGTATCAGCAACCCCCGAAGAAGCCCTTGAGCGGCTGTATCAAACCGTGGCGGGCAACATTGGGCGGGTTGTCGCCGATGCGGTGGAAAAGACTCTTTCCAGCAAATGCCCCTAATCGTTTCCTTTTATCCTGTTCGCTTAAATTTAACCAACTCCTTTTATATGAATATTCATACACATTAGGGGCTTCTCCCTTCAAACTACCCACCGGTTTCCGTAAAATCATCGAATTTCCCGAAAAAATGTATGGTTATGACGATCATAATATCTGTATAATGTATGTGTCAAGTGTACTTTCTCAAAAAAAGAGACACCCATAGAATACAAAACATGACTTTTGACCAGGTTTTTGTCCTCAACGTAAAGAAATGGCGTAAAAACAGGGGGTTTTCCCAAAAATCACTGGCAGAACGGTGTAACGCGGCCCATTCGTATATCAGGCAGCTCGAAAGCGGGAGCGGGCATCCTTCCTTTGCCTTTATCGGGAAACTAGCAAATGCCCTGAATATTGAAGCCTACCAGTTGTTTTACGAGGAGGATCAGGGCGAAAAACCTTCGCAAACAGTGTATATAGAATCAATAAAAATGGAATTTCTGGAAACGATGGCCGGTGAGTTTGATACTGTTGTTGATAAGCTGGGGTACAAAGGGTGACACGCCCCTACCGCCGAAAGGTATCGGAAACAACGTTTGCGGCATCCCAAACTGAATTTGTAGTATGGAAAACTTGGTTTGCGATAACAATCATGCAGACTGGGCTTTCAGATTTTTCATTCTGTCCATATCGGCCTGAATATCCGAATAGTCCAACAGGGAAATTGGTATCTGCTTACTTGCGAGAAACAGCTCAAAATCCATTTTCCGCATACCGGCCAATTTTGCGGCCTTTCCAATGGTCAAAATCCCATCCAAATAGTATTTTACCGCAAGATAGACCTTAACGTCCTGCTCAATGTTGGAGGCGGCTTGATTGAGGATATCCCCTATATTTTCCGGGAACGTAATAGTTATTTGGTAGGCGCTGTTATTCATATTCAAGTCCTCTAACTTTAAGAATAGCAAAAAACGGAAGGTAAAGCAATGCGATGGAGGATTTCACCATAGAGTCGCCCGAATTGAGGAAAATACTCTCCGCCAATATCAAGGCCGGAAGGAAAAGGCTGGGTCTGTCTCAGGAAAAACTGGCCGAATGGGCCGGCCTTTCCGTTCAAATGATCAACAGCGTTGAAGGCTGCCGGGCCTGGGTTGGCGAAAACACCCTGATAAGCCTGGCCCAAACCCTTGGGGTGGAAGTATTCCAGCTTCTTACCCCCCCGGCGGAAGAAAAAAATTAGACCCCGATCTGTTTGCCTCCCGCTTACTGCTTTGTCTAAAACAGGAAATCAAGGACGCGATACCACCGCCCATCCGCTGTACCGACCATACCCGGCTGGGTTTCCGTTATTATTTGGCCCTTGACAAGTTATACTTCAAGTAATACAATAGGATATGAAACTGGAAAACATCGAATGGGATGAAGCCAAAAACGAAAAGAATAAGCGCGATCACCATACCAGTTTCGAGGTTGCCCAGTATGTATTTGCGGACCCCCAAAGGATATGCGTTTTGATCGCAGCGAGGGGAACACATCCGGCGAGGAACGCTGGCAAACCATAGGTAAAATTGGGCATCTGTATTTCGTTGTATATACAGAGTGCGGAGAATCGAAACGGCTTATATCAGCGCGTCCGGCAGAACCGGGCGAAAGGAGATCATACAATGGCCATTATACAATCGACGGTAAGGGTTGGACAAAAGATACCTAAGGAGATACTCAAACAGGCCAGGGCGGAATATCGGGAGGCGAAAAAGCACCCGGTAGTCTACGATGAAGACAGCCCGGAATCCACCCCCGAAGCCCTGGATGAATTTGCGGCTATGGCCCGTGAACTCCGCAAAAAAAGGGGGAACATCAAACCTGTTATTGCCCTTCGGATATCACCTGAAACTCTGGCAAAGTTTAAGTCCCTGGGACGCGGTTATACCGGAGTTATGGCGGATGTGCTGGACTATGCAGCAAAAAACCCGGAAATACTTACCAGGATTCAATAGGTACTGGTAATCCAGGGATAAACACGTTATTTTATTCGTATCGAAGGGGAAAGCAAAATAACCGGCATCATTGAAGAAGTCAGGCGGGAATTGTCCCCGGCAGAAGCACGGAAAGGGGAACAGCTTTCTCCAAAAGAGCGGCTTGCCTACAAAAAGTACAGCCGTGAAGGCATGATACGGCGGGTTCTGGATGAACGCCGGGAAAAAGCGGAGAAGGCGGATTACCGGATAACCTGGGTGGATAACATTTACGGTGATCATATATTAACCAACGAGTCTGGTATAAAGTACATTGTTTTCCTGCGTGATTTTGAACAGGAAACCGGTTACAGTAACAGCGCCGATGCCATGTATAATAAACTGGGCACGACGAAGCATATCATGTATGCCTTCAGGCAATTAAATTTTTCTTTATCGTCAATTATGAAACGGTTCTGCGGGATAGTCACGCCATAAACCGGGCGGATTTTGATATTCTTATCCTGGACGAGGCGCAGAAGATCAAGAACTACGAAACAAAGATGGGCGGCGCCGGCCTTAATCTGCAAGGGCCGTTCCCAATTTATCCGTCAGCTTGAAGAGCTTATCAGTCGGCAGGAAAATGAGCCCCAGGATCTTGCCGCCCGGAAATCTGCTGTCGCAGAACCGGCAGAAGTCCCAACCCCCGCCGCTGCTTCTCCGATGCGGGGTGCATCGTTATCCCCGCAGAAGCAGGCCGCAGAGCTTGAGCAGGTGCTGAACAGCGGTATGCAGTTTCTCGCGGGCCTGTTCAAAATGTCTACCGGGACGGACTTCAATTTCAAGAATCAGAAAATTGAGATCGATCCGGTTTCAGGCGAAGTGCTTATGCGTTTTAAGATAAAGCCATAGCACTACTGTTCAACAGGACTACTGTCCAATGGCACTACTGTCCTGAAAATTCCGACAACGGTATCGGCCGGGGGGTGTCGTTTTCCCCCTCAACCTTGGAGAGTTCTTCCAGCAGTTCCTTGCCCCGTTTGGAAAGTTTGGCGGGGATCTGGACCATGAGCTTGATGTAGAGGTTGCCCCGACGGCCCCCGGAGGGGACCCCTTCGTCCCGGATGCGGAGCATCTTGCCGGTCTGGATTCCCGCAGGAACTTTTACCTTGATGGTTTTGCCGTCCAGAGTGCTCACATGGATGTCCGCCCCAAGGCTGGCCTGGGTGATGGAAATGGGTACGGCGCAATAGAGGTCCAGGTCCTGCCGCTCAAAATGTTCGTGGGGCTTTACCCGGATAAACACGTAGAGGTCCCCTGCGGGGCCGCCGCCGGGACCGGCGTCACCCTGCCGGGGTATGACTACCCGCTTGCCGTTTTCCACCCCCGCAGGGATGGTGACCATGATCTTCTGCCGCTTCTTTTGGGCGCCGGAACCGCCACATTCCTTGCAGGGCTGTTCGATGACGTAACCTTCGCCGCCGCAAGTGGGACAGGTGGAGGCCACCGAGAAAAAGCCCTGGCTGTGGCGGACTTGGCCGGAACCCTGGCAGGTGGGGCAGACCTTCCGCCCTGCGCCATTCGCCGCCCCGGTGCCTTTGCAGGCGGGACATGACTCGTTCCGGGAATATTGAATTTCAACTTTGGTTCCGAAGACCGCGTCCTTAAAGGGTATCTCAATGTCGTAGCGGAGGTTGGCCCCCTGCCGGACACCGCCGTTACCGCCAGAGGAACGCCGCCCGCCCCCGCCGCCGAAAAAGGTGTCGAAGATGCTGGAAAAGTCGCCGCCCCCAAAGAGGTCTTCAAAGCCCCGGAAGGTCTGGGAATAATCGTGCTGGCCGCCCATGCCTTCAACACCGGCAAAGCCGAACTGGTCATAGGCGGACTTTTTCTGGTCGTCACCGAGAACCTCGTAGGCCTCGGTGGCTTCCTTGAATTTTTCTTCAGCCTCTTTATTCCCCGGATTTTTGTCCGGGTGATATTGAATGGCAAGCTTCCGGTATGCTTTCTTTATATCATCCTTGGAGGCGCCTTTCTGCACCCCCAAGACTTCGTAATAATCACGCTTTGCCAAGATATCACCCTTCTCTTTTTATTTCTTGTCGTCATCGACTACTTCGTAGTCCGCATCTTCGGCGCTCTTGGTGTTGCTGTCGCCGCCGGAGCCCTGCGGATCGGGGCCGCCGCCCGCATCGCCCTGGGGACCGGCCCCCGGCTGTGCGCCGCCCTGTGCAGCTTGTTGCTTATAGATCTCTTCGGCGATCTTGTAGGACACCTGCTTTAAAGCCTCGGTCTTGTCCTTGATGACCTGGAGGTCCTCACCTTCAAGGGCCTTGCGGAGTTCCGCAATGGCTTCCTCAGTTTTGGACTTATCCTCGGCGCTCACCTTGTCAGCCAGATCCTTGATGTTCTTTTCGGTGCTGTAGATCATGGTGTCCGCTTCGTTGCGGACTTCGGCCTTTTCCCGCTCCCGCTTGTCTTCCTCGGCGTGGATTTCAGCTTCCTTGACCATGCGGTCGATGTCGCTATCGTTCAGCCCCGATGAGCTTTCGATGCGGATCTTCTGTTCCTTACCGGTGCCCAGGTCCTTGGCGGATACGTGGACAATGCCGTTGGCATCGATGTCGAAGGTAACTTCAATTTGGGGTACGCCCCGGGGCGCAGGGGGAATACCCACTAGGTCGAAACGTCCCAAAGTACGGTTCTGGTTGGCCATTTCCCGCTCGCCCTGCAAAACCTGAATGGAAACAGCGGTCTGCCCATCGGCGGCGGTGGAGAAGATCTGGCTTTTCCGGGTAGGAATAGTCGTATTCCGGGGGATCAGTTTTGTCATAACCCCGCCCAGGGTCTCGATACCCAGCGAAAGGGGCGTTACGTCCAGCAAAAGCACGTCCTTAACATCGTTGCCAAGGATACCGCCCTGAATTGATGCGCCGATAGCCACCGCTTCATCGGGGTTGACTCCTTTGTTGGGGTCTTTTTTGAAGAGGTCCTTAACGATCTGCTGAACCGCAGGGATACGGGTAGAACCGCCTACGAGAATAACCTCATCAATCTGGTCCGCATTGAGCCCGGCATCGGCCAGAGCCTTCTTGCAGGGCTCCTTGGACCGTTCCAGCAGGTCGGAAACCATCTGTTCAAACTTGGCGCGGGTCAGGCTCTTCTGCAAATGCTTGGGGCCGCTTGCATCGGCGGTAATAAAGGGGAGGTTGATCTCCGTGGTCTGCATAGCGGAAAGTTCAATTTTGGCCTTTTCCGCCGCCTCCCGGAGCCGCTGCAGGGCCATCCGATCCTGACCCAGGTCAATGCCCGAATCCTGCTTGAATTCCTGGATAAGCCATTCCATGATGCGGCGGTCAAAATCATCGCCCCCCAAGTGGGTGTCGCCGTTGGTGGATTTTACCTCAAAGACCCCTTCCCCCAGTTCCAGAATGGAAACGTCGAAAGTACCGCCCCCCAAGTCGTAGACGGCGATGGTTTTTTCTTTCTTTTGATCTTTATTGAAGCCGAAAGCCAGTGCGGCCGCAGTGGGCTCGTTGATGATCCGCTTGACCTCAAGGCCGGCGATTTTGCCCGCATCCTTGGTGGCCTGCCGCTGGGCATCGTTAAAGTAGGCCGGCACGGTGATAACCGCCTCGGTGACAGCCTCGCCCAGGTAGTCCTCGGCGGTTTTCTTCATCTTTTGGAGCACGAAGGCGGAAATTTCCTGGGGGGAGTAGTTTTTACTATCGATACTCACCCGAACATCGTCCCCCTGTTCTACCACCTTGTAGGGGACCAGTTTCATTTCACTGGTAACCTCGGAATACCGGCGGCCCATAAACCGTTTGATGGAATAGATGGTATTCTCCGGGTTGGTGATCATCTGATTTTTTGCGGGAGCGCCCACTACCCGATCACCCTTGGTGGTGAAACCCACGATAGAGGGGGTAGTCCGTCCGCCCTCGGCATTCTGAATTACCACCGGTTCGCCGCCTTCAAAAACGGCTACGCAGGAGTTGGTGGTCCCCAAGTCGATTCCTATTATTTTACTCATGATATGCTCTCCTTTTCAAATATACTCATATTTATGAGGGAATTCACTTCCCATTTTCTTCTGATTCTGTTGAAGCTGCTGCTTCGGGCATCAAAACCTTCACTTTGGCGCTGCGGACGATCCGGTCTTTCAGCATATACCCCTTGAGGAACTCTTCCTGAACCACCGGTTCGGTGATTTCGGCGGATTTTTCCATCATTAAGGCCTCGTGCCGGTTGGGATCGAAGGGTTTCCCGGCGGAATCAAAACTTTTGAGCCCCCATTTGCTATCCAACTGGGAGGAAAGCCGTTTGGAGATCATACCGATCCCTTCATACAGGCTGCTAAATGCATTTGAGGGGGTGTCCCCCGCAGTATTTTCAAGGTCAAATGCGCTTTTCGCGGCCTGAATTGCCCGGTCAAAGTCATCAATGATGGGAATAAGGTCCAAAAGCAGGCTCTGGTTGGCAAAATCAATGGCGTTTTGCTTTTCCTGGTTCATCCGTTTGCGGAAATTTTCAAAATCCGCCGCTTTGCGGAGAAATTGGTCCTTTGCGTCTGCAAGCTGGGCTTCCAGGGAGGCAACTTTTTCGGCAAGTTCGGTGCAATCCAAACCATTGGCGCCGTTAGGGGCGATCCCCGCCGAATTTTCCACAGATTCCCCGGCAGTACCCGGTTCCGGGGTATTTTGAGGATCTATCGGCCCCGCCCCGCCTGCTGCCGGGTTTGCTTCATCTTCCTGATACTTGTCATGAGACGTATGTTTTGACATTAGAACTTCCTGTTATAAACGGATGTTACTAAAAAAATACTTATCCGGGGCCATGAAGGTCAAGAAAAATCCATAATATCCCGCAAAAATTTACCGGAAAAGCAGGATTGTCGAAATCGTGGCCAGCACTAAAATCATGATACGGAAATGGGCTTCGGAGATTTTTTTGACCAGAATGACCCCAATCAATGCCCCCGCAAGGATGATGGGAACCATCATTAAATTGAGGATAAGGCTTTCACGGGAGATATTATGCCAGGCAAAATGCTGAATAGGCAGCTTGAGGTAGTTCACGATGAGGAAAAACCATGCCGCAGTGCCCACAAACACCGTCTTGGGCAGCCGCATGGACAGCAAAAATACCGACATGATGGGCCCCGCAGCATTGCCGATCATCGTCGTAAAGCCCCCCAGGACGCCGCAGGCCGCGCTGAACCACCAAGCGGTAGGAATAACCGCATTTTTGCCCCGCCTTTCGTTCCAGACCATCACCACAAGCCCCACGAAGATACAGGCCCCAATCAGCATCTTGAAGCCCCTCGGCGGGATAAAGCGGTCCACCATCAGCGCAACGGCAAAGCCCCCCAAGGCCCAGGGAACCAGCTTGAAAATATACTTCCAGGAGGCGGAACGCCGGTAATAGATCACCGCCAG
>BNUT01000075.1 GCA_025997555.1 Spirochaetia bacterium | reverse complement strand
GAGAGTGGAAGAGGAGTGGAAGGAGGGAGAGGTGGGGGGGGGGGGGGTGGGGGGGGGGGACGGTGGGGGGGGGGGGGGGGGGGGGGGGGGGGGGGGGGGGGGTAAATGCGCAAATCAGGTGTTGTTTCATCACGTAAAGAATATACACTATCCGGTTAAAAAAAGTCAAGTAAACGCAATGCTTCCAGAGCAATTCTCATTTTAACCACGAACCACAAGCCGCCCAAATATCAGGAATTCCTCTTTAAGATGTTCGATATGTTTTTAAAAATGAGGGATGAATAAGCAGAATCGCGGTATACTTTAGCCGAACAAAAAATAACAGGCGCCATTTTCGCTCCCCCATTTACAGACAACCCCCCCCCCTGCAACCGGAGTTTGTAACAGGCACGTTTCCCTATGGCAAAACAGCTACGGGCAGGCGGCGGGAGGGGGGATTCTTGATCTCCCGCCCTTCCTCCGGTAAAGTAACCGTATGCGGTATCACCGGGTTTTACCGGTCCTTTTCATTATGGCGTTTATCGGCGGTCCGGTGCAGGCCCTTTGGTCCCAGGAAAATCCTGCGGATTCAATGGATCCTGCGGCCCTAATCGGGCTTACCTTGGGGGACCTGATAAACCGTTTCGGGATGCCCCAATCGGTGTATGCGGTCCGGGGGCTTGAGGACTGGCAGGACGATGTGGTGTTTGTCTATCCCCTGGGAGATTTTTATGTTTTCCGGGACCGGGTCTGGCAGCTCGGCCTCAAATCCGCTTACGGTATCCGTATCGGGGACCCGCGGGCTGCGGTAGAGCTGGTCCTGGGGGACAGGGCGGAAGTTTTTGCGGATCATTTTCTGCTGTCCCTGCCGGGAAAGAGCTGGCCCCTGATGCTCCGGGTTAATGTGGGGGGCGCCGCCAATGGCGGCAGTGCGGGTGCGGTTTCTGCACTTTTTGTCTACCGTCCTGATTTCTGAAACTGCGTTTCTGAAACTGCGTTTCTTAGGAGTAAGTCTTGGCGAAGATATGCCTTTGTTTGACCGGAAAGACCCTTAAGCGGGATTTGGAGATTCTGGAAACCTACCGCGGATATATAGATATCGCCGAACTGCGGGTGGACTGCCTGGAACCGGATGAGCGTTTTCTTATCCGTCACTTTCCGGAACGGGCCGGGCTGCCGGTGATTCTTACCATCAGACGGGATATTGATGGGGGGACTTTTGTCGGCGGGGAAGGCGCCCGGATCAGACTCCTTTCCCAGGGGCTGGCCTTTGCGGATGCGGACCGGCGGCGGAATTTTGCATACATAGATATCGAGGAGGACCTCAATGTCCCCAGCCTTGAGGATGCGGCCCGGACCTTCGGTACCAGGATCATCCGCTCCTACCACAACCTTAAGGGGGTGGACGACAATATCGTGGAACGCCTGCGGGACCTGCGCCGGGTGGGGGATGAACTGGTAAAAATTGCGGTAACCCCCCAGTCCTCCGAGGATGTACTCCGGGTGGTCCGGGCGGCAAAGGCAACGCAGGGGATCGACAAGATACTCCTCTGCATGGGTCATTTGGGGGTCTTTACCCGCATTTTGGCGGAACAGATGGGGTCCCGGATCAGCTATACCACGGCCAAAGAGTCTGATATGCACCCGGGCGCTCCGGGTCAGCTTGACCCAAAGGAACTGTCAGAACTTTACCGGTTTCGGAAAATCACCGGTTGTACAAAAATTTTTGGCGTGGTGGGGTATCCCCTCAAGGTTACGGGGAGTCCTCTTTTCTTTAATACCATCTTCGGCATCGAAGACATCGATGCGGTTTATGTCCCCTTTCCCGCAGATTCCATTGATGCTTTCATGAGGCTCGCCGCAGAGCTGAGGGTTTCCGGGGTATCGGTAACCGTTCCTTATAAAGAGGCGATCCTTCCCTATCTGACAAAAGAATCGAAGTTGGTGGAGGCCATCGAAGCCTGCAATACCATAGTCCGGGAGCCCCAAGGCTGGTCGGGGACCAATACGGACGCCATGGGCTTCTCCGATTCCCTGCTGGAATTTATCAAACGGGAAAATCTTAAAAGAAAGAAGGTCACCATCATTGGGGCCGGAGGCGCCGCCCATGCGGTGGCGGCGGAAGTGTACCGCCTTGGGGCCAGGGCCCTGATCCTCAACCGTACCCCGCAACGGGCACGGGATTTGGCTGCGCCCTATAAGTTTTTGTGGGGAACCCCGGATAGCCAGGGGGTCACCCGTATGAAAAAATTTTCCGATATCATCATCCAGACCACCCCGGCGGGGATGGAGGGAAATCCGGCGCAGGACCCTCTGGAACTTTATTCTTTTTCCGGCAAAGAAGCAGTGATGGACCTGGTTTACCAGCCGGAAGTCACCCCCTTCCTCAAACGGGCCGCAGCAGCGGGTTGTCCCGTCCGTAACGGATACGATATGCTTATCCGGCAGGCCCGGTATCAGTATACCCTATTTCTTAAAAAGGAATTTCCTCCGCAGCTTGTGTCCCGGGTGAAATTTTAGGGGGGATGAGAATTTCATGAATCAACAGGGAATGAAAGAACTGGCCGGTACGGGCGTGGTGGACGCACTGGTTAAAAGCGGCATGAAGCTGGGGCTGGGCACGGGTTCTACCGCGATTCACGCAACCCGCCGCATCGGCTCATTTGTCGCCGCCGGGAAACTTACGGGCATCCGGGCCTTTGCCACCAGTTTCCAGACCGTTCTGGAATGTGAAAAATGGGGCATCCCCCTTTACAGCCTGAACGCCCCTGAACTGGGGGGAAAACTGGACCTGTGCATCGACGGCGCAGACGAGATAGACACGGAAAACCGTCTGGTAAAGGGCGGCGGCGGGGCCCTCCTGATGGAAAAGCTCGCGGCCTACGCCTCGGCCTCTTACGCCATAGTGGCTGATGAGACAAAATTGGTCGAGAATTTGGGGCTTGCTTTCCCCGTGCCGATAGAGGTGATCCCCGAGGCGCGGCTGCCCGTCAGCATGGCTCTGGAAAAACTCGGCGCAGAGGTATTTTTGCGGGAAGCGGTGCGGAAGGCCGGGCCGGTGATCACCGAACATGGGAACCTGCTTTTGGATATCCGGTTTAAGGACAGGATCGATCCGGCGCGGCTTGAAGCGGAGATCAACCACATCCCCGGTGTAGTAGAGAACGGATTTTTTACCCGCATACGGCCCACGGTGTTTATCAGCCATGGGGACGGAAAACTGGAAGTGAGGAAGTAACAATGGCGGTAGACCGGCACATCAATTTTTTTGAATTATCAGATGCCTGCAAAAAACCAGGCTGCCCCCTCTGCCGCATCGTAGGCGACCGGGCGGAACGGTACATCGATAATATGCTCTTTGAGCACGTTTCGGACCGGAGTTTCCGCAAGGCCCACCGCCTGGCCGGGGGCTTCTGCGATTACCATTCACGGGGCCTCATATCCTTCCGGGACGGCCTCGCCGTGGCGATCATGGGCCGGGACATCCTGGAGGACCGTATCGTCTCCTTTAAAACCCGCAAGCCCTGGAAGCCTAAGGAACGCTGCCCCATCTGCGTGGAGCGGGACCGGATCGAAGTGGAATACCTGGGCTTTATGGCCGGTTCAGGCGGGGAAAGCGATGATGAACGGGATCTGTGCACCGCCTTTACCGCCTCCGAGGGCCTCTGCGCCCCCCATTACGGCCGGCTCCTGGAATTGTACAAAAAAGTCCCCCAATGGATCACCGCTTTTCACGAGCATAAATTTGAAGAGCTTATCGCACGGGTGAACCAGTTTATCGAGTTGTCCGCCTACGGCAGACAGGAAGAATTCCACGCCCTGCCGGAAAAGGATCAGGTAGTCTGGAAGGAACTGGCCCTGGAACTGCGGGGCATGGTGGATTGACCATCGGCCACAGTCCCCGGCACAAACTCCGGTTGCTATGATCAAGAGAAAATCGAAAAAAATCGATTTTCTCTTGACATTTAACATAGGAGGAAGAAAAAATTAATATTCCCTTCGTGGTTATATTTTCTTCATGTCGAAAAACCTACAGGCATTAGTGAATGTTTCTGCGGCAAGTTCTGCGGGGGCTTTCCCCAGTATTTCTGCGATAAATTCCGCGATATGCACCAGATGCCGGCTTTCATTGCGTCCGTTGCGCTTTGCCCCCGGCATATTACGGGGCATGAGGTAGGGGGCGTCGGTTTCCAGGAGCAGTTTATCTGCGGGAATTTTTTTAATAAGGGAGATAAGGTGGCGCCCACGCCGTTCATCACAGATCCAGCCGGTGATGCCGATATAGGCCCCTAATTCCAGATACCTTTCCAGTTCTTTTTCGCCTCCGGTAAAACAGTGAACTACCATTTTCTTTATATTTGTTAAGTTGTTTTGCAGGATTGCGGAAAAATCATCAAAGGCGTCCCGCTCGTGGAGGAACAGGGGCGCCTTCATTTCTGCGGCAAGGGCGATCTGGGCTTCAAAACAGAAACGCTGTTTGTCGCGGGGAGAAAAATCCCGGTTATAGTCCAGACCACATTCACCGATGGCCGCTACTTCGCTGTGCAAAGCAAGGCTGCGGAGTAGCGCTTCGGTCCCGGCATCCCAGTCTTTGGCATTGTGGGGATGGACCCCCGCAGTGGAAAAGAGTTTTCCTGAATGTAGGGCGCCAGTGGTATTGATGGCGGCGGCGAATTCTTGAGCCAGACGGCTGGATTCCGCGCTGCTGCCGGTGATGATCAGGGGAGACACCCCCGCCGCTTCCGCAGAACGGACCACCTCATCCCGGTCCGCATCAAAGGCGCTGTTCATTAGATTAATACCGATATCAATAAGAGACATTGTATAAGATATACTAGAAAAAATAGTAAGATTCCAGTATTATTGAATTATGGTCGCCGACAAGGGGCCGCAAATAGGCCGGTCAAGGCTATTGTGGAGGTTTTTATGTACAATGTGGGGATTGCGTATCTTTTGTGGTTTGTTTCCGGATTCGGAGCCCTGGGATTTCATCGTTTTTATCTGGGAAAGATCCCGTCAGGAATTCTTTGGGCATGCACCGGGGGACTTGCCATGATTGGTTCCATTTATGATTTTCTCACCCTGCCCGGCCAGGTGCAGGAGGCGAATATCCGCAATGCCCTGTACAATAACATGGGACGCATGCAAAATGTCAGAGGCCCCCGTGGAAATTGGCGTTATGTTAACGACGGGGAATCCCATGTGGTGCGTGAAAAGGAAAGCGTTGAGCGGATTATCCTTAAACTTGCCAAGGAAAATAAGGGCATCCTTACTGCCAGCGAAGTGGCCCTTGGGGCAAATATCCCTATTGAGGAAGCGAAAAAAGATCTGGACGCCCTGGTGAGTAAGGGTTTCGCGGAACTGCGGGTCCGCAAATCAGGCACACTGGTATATACCCTGCCTGAAATGATGGACAGCGATGAACCGCTGGAAGATTTTTAATTTTTTTTCGATTACTACTGGATTAATTTGTTTTTATTACATATATTAAGTACAATAATTTTTCTACCAAGGAGTATTAAATGCCGAAAAATGTACAGCATCCCGGACTTGTTGTTAAGGCCCTCATCGATGAATACAACCTGAGCCCCGCCAAAGTTGCTGAGGAAATCCAGCTCAGCCAGTCAAGTATCAGACTTTTGATCACCCAAAAGCTGAAGGTTTCTACCTCCATTGCGCTTCGTCTTGCCAAATACTTTGGCAAGCCCGTTGAATACTGGATTGATTTACAGAGCTCCTACGATCTGGCGGAAGCCGGTAAGGACGCCAAGTTATCCGCAGTTTTGAAAAGCATCCCCAAGGCCAAGAAACAGCCCCCGAAAACAAAAGCGGTTAAAGCCGCCGCCCCTGCCAAGGCTGCAAAAAAAGGCGGCCGGAAACCCCGGGCAAAAAAATAAACAAATGAGCCGGTTCCAAAACAGGAATTAAATTAACCACGAACGACACGAACCACACCAAAAAGATCATTTAGTTTCTGTGGTTCGTGGTTAAATCTCTTATTTTAAAATCACTTCTGTTCTGCCGAAGCCTCCGAGTTCAGGGCGGGAAAAATAGTAATCCGCAACTGCGCTCTCTTTTTTAAGATAATCGTGGACACCCTTCTGGAGTATCCCCTCCCCTTTCCCGTGGATTACCGCGAATTCGTGGAGCCCGCCGAGGACCGCCGCATCGATCTGACGGCGTAACGCTTCCATAGCTTCCTCAAACCGCATACCCCGCAGGCTCAATTCAAGTTTTGCGGATGGAGAAGCGGTCAGATCCGCCGCACTGATCAGGGGTTTCGGCAGAACAGAAGTGATTTTAAAATAAGAGATTTAACCACGAACCACAGAAACTAAATGATCTTTTTGGTGTGGTTCGTGTCGTTCGTGGTTAATTTAATTCCTGTTTTGGAACCGGCTCATTTGTTTATTTTTTTGCCCGGGGTTTCCGGCCGCCTTTTTTTGCAGCCTTGGCAGGGGCGGCGGCTTTAACCGCTTTTGTTTTCGGGGGCTGTTTCTTGGCCTTGGGGATGCTTTTCAAAACTGCGGATAACTTGGCGTCCTTACCGGCTTCCGCCAGATCGTAGGAGCTCTGTAAATCAATCCAGTATTCAACGGGCTTGCCAAAGTATTTGGCAAGACGAAGCGCAATGGAGGTAGAAACCTTCAGCTTTTGGGTGATCAAAAGTCTGATACTTGACTGGCTGAGCTGGATTTCCTCAGCAACTTTGGCGGGGCTCAGGTTGTATTCATCGATGAGGGCCTTAACAACAAGTCCGGGATGCTGTACATTTTTCGGCATTTAATACTCCTTGGTAGAAAAATTATTGTACTTAATATATGTAATAAAAACAAATTAATCCAGTAGTAATCGAAAAAAAATTAAAAATCTTCCAGCGGTTCATCGCTGTCCATCATTTCAGGCAGGGTATATACCAGTGTGCCTGATTTGCGGACCCGCAGTTCCGCGAAACCCTTACTCACCAGGGCGTCCAGATCTTTTTTCGCTTCCTCAATAGGGATATTTGCCCCAAGGGCCACTTCGCTGGCAGTAAGGATGCCCTTATTTTCCTTGGCAAGTTTAAGGATAATCCGCTCAACGCTTTCCTTTTCACGCACCACATGGGATTCCCCGTCGTTAACATAACGCCAATTTCCACGGGGGCCTCTGACATTTTGCATGCGTCCCATGTTATTGTACAGGGCATTGCGGATATTCGCCTCCTGCACCTGGCCGGGCAGGGTGAGAAAATCATAAATGGAACCAATCATGGCAAGTCCCCCGGTGCATGCCCAAAGAATTCCTGACGGGATCTTTCCCAGATAAAAACGATGAAATCCCAGGGCTCCGAATCCGGAAACAAACCACAAAAGATACGCAATCCCCACATTGTACATAAAAACCTCCACAATAGCCTTGACCGGCCTATTTGCGGCCCCTTGTCGGCGACCATAATTCAATAATACTGGAATCTTACTATTTTTTCTAGTATATCTTATACAATGTCTCTTATTGATATCGGTATTAATCTAATGAACAGCGCCTTTGATGCGGACCGGGATGAGGTGGTCCGTTCTGCGGAAGCGGCGGGGGTGTCTCCCCTGATCATCACCGGCAGCAGCGCGGAATCCAGCCGTCTGGCTCAAGAATTCGCCGCCGCCATCAATACCACTGGCGCCCTACATTCAGGAAAACTCTTTTCCACTGCGGGGGTCCATCCCCACAATGCCAAAGACTGGGATGCCGGGACCGAAGCGCTACTCCGCAGCCTTGCTTTGCACAGCGAAGTAGCGGCCATCGGTGAATGTGGTCTGGACTATAACCGGGATTTTTCTCCCCGCGACAAACAGCGTTTCTGTTTTGAAGCCCAGATCGCCCTTGCCGCAGAAATGAAGGCGCCCCTGTTCCTCCACGAGCGGGACGCCTTTGATGATTTTTCCGCAATCCTGCAAAACAACTTAACAAATATAAAGAAAATGGTAGTTCACTGTTTTACCGGAGGCGAAAAAGAACTGGAAAGGTATCTGGAATTAGGGGCCTATATCGGCATCACCGGCTGGATCTGTGATGAACGGCGTGGGCGCCACCTTATCTCCCTTATTAAAAAAATTCCCGCAGATAAACTGCTCCTGGAAACCGACGCCCCCTACCTCATGCCCCGTAATATGCCGGGGGCAAAGCGCAACGGACGCAATGAAAGCCGGCATCTGGTGCATATCGCGGAATTTATCGCAGAAATACTGGGGAAAGCCCCCGCAGAACTTGCCGCAGAAACATTCACTAATGCCTGTAGGTTTTTCGACATGAAGAAAATATAACCACGAAGGGAATATTAATTTTTTCTTCCTCCTATGTTAAATGTCAAGAGAAAATCGATTTTTTTCGATTTTCTCTTGATCATAGCAACCGGAGTTTGTGCCGGGGACTGTGGCCGATGGTCAATCCACCATGCCCCGCAGTTCCAGGGCCAGTTCCTTCCAGACTACCTGATCCTTTTCCGGCAGGGCGTGGAATTCTTCCTGTCTGCCGTAGGCGGACAACTCGATAAACTGGTTCACCCGTGCGATAAGCTCTTCAAATTTATGCTCGTGAAAAGCGGTGATCCATTGGGGGACTTTTTTGTACAATTCCAGGAGCCGGCCGTAATGGGGGGCGCAGAGGCCCTCGGAGGCGGTAAAGGCGGTGCACAGATCCCGTTCATCATCGCTTTCCCCGCCTGAACCGGCCATAAAGCCCAGGTATTCCACTTCGATCCGGTCCCGCTCCACGCAGATGGGGCAGCGTTCCTTAGGCTTCCAGGGCTTGCGGGTTTTAAAGGAGACGATACGGTCCTCCAGGATGTCCCGGCCCATGATCGCCACGGCGAGGCCGTCCCGGAAGGATATGAGGCCCCGTGAATGGTAATCGCAGAAGCCCCCGGCCAGGCGGTGGGCCTTGCGGAAACTCCGGTCCGAAACGTGCTCAAAGAGCATATTATCGATGTACCGTTCCGCCCGGTCGCCTACGATGCGGCAGAGGGGGCAGCCTGGTTTTTTGCAGGCATCTGATAATTCAAAAAAATTGATGTGCCGGTCTACCGCCATTGTTACTTCCTCACTTCCAGTTTTCCGTCCCCATGGCTGATAAACACCGTGGGCCGTATGCGGGTAAAAAATCCGTTCTCTACTACACCGGGGATGTGGTTGATCTCCGCTTCAAGCCGCGCCGGATCGATCCTGTCCTTAAACCGGATATCCAAAAGCAGGTTCCCATGTTCGGTGATCACCGGCCCGGCCTTCCGCACCGCTTCCCGCAAAAATACCTCTGCGCCGAGTTTTTCCAGAGCCATGCTGACGGGCAGCCGCGCCTCGGGGATCACCTCTATCGGCACGGGGAAAGCAAGCCCCAAATTCTCGACCAATTTTGTCTCATCAGCCACTATGGCGTAAGAGGCCGAGGCGTAGGCCGCGAGCTTTTCCATCAGGAGGGCCCCGCCGCCGCCCTTTACCAGACGGTTTTCCGTGTCTATCTCGTCTGCGCCGTCGATGCACAGGTCCAGTTTTCCCCCCAGTTCAGGGGCGTTCAGGCTGTAAAGGGGGATGCCCCATTTTTCACATTCCAGAACGGTCTGGAAACTGGTGGCAAAGGCCCGGATGCCCGTAAGTTTCCCGGCGGCGACAAATGAGCCGATGCGGCGGGTTGCGTGAATCGCGGTAGAACCCGTGCCCAGCCCCAGCTTCATGCCGCTTTTAACCAGTGCGTCCACCACGCCCGTACCGGCCAGTTCTTTCATTCCCTGTTGATTCATGAAATTCTCATCCCCCCTAAAATTTCACCCGGGACACAAGCTGCGGAGGAAATTCCTTTTTAAGAAATAGGGTATACTGATACCGGGCCTGCCGGATAAGCATATCGTATCCGTTACGGACGGGACAACCCGCTGCTGCGGCCCGTTTGAGGAAGGGGGTGACTTCCGGCTGGTAAACCAGGTCCATCACTGCTTCTTTGCCGGAAAAAGAATAAAGTTCCAGAGGGTCCTGCGCCGGATTTCCCTCCATCCCCGCCGGGGTGGTCTGGATGATGATATCGGAAAATTTTTTCATACGGGTGACCCCCTGGCTATCCGGGGTTCCCCACAAAAACTTATAGGGCGCAGCCAAATCCCGTGCCCGTTGCGGGGTACGGTTGAGGATCAGGGCCCTGGCCCCAAGGCGGTACACTTCCGCCGCCACCGCATGGGCGGCGCCTCCGGCCCCAATGATGGTGACCTTCTTTCTTTTAAGATTTTCCCGTTTGATAAATTCCAGCAGGGAATCGGAGAAGCCCATGGCGTCCGTATTGGTCCCCGACCAGCCTTGGGGCTCCCGGACTATGGTATTGCAGGCTTCGATGGCCTCCACCAACTTCGATTCTTTTGTCAGATAGGGAAGGATCGCCTCTTTATAAGGAACGGTTACCGATACCCCGGAAACCCTCAGCTCTGCGGCGAGCCTCATGAAAGCATCAATGGAATCTGCGGGAAAGGGGACATAAACCGCATCGATGTCTTCGATGCCGAAGATGGTATTAAAGAAAAGAGGACTCCCCGTAACCTTGAGGGGATACCCCACCACGCCAAAAATTTTTGTACAACCGGTGATTTTCCGAAACCGGTAAAGTTCTGACAGTTCCTTTGGGTCAAGCTGACCCGGAGCGCCCGGGTGCATATCAGACTCTTTGGCCGTGGTATAGCTGATCCGGGACCCCATCTGTTCCGCCAAAATGCGGGTAAAGACCCCCAAATGACCCATGCAGAGGAGTATCTTGTCGATCCCCTGCGTTGCCTTTGCCGCCCGGACCACCCGGAGTACATCCTCGGAGGACTGGGGGGTTACCGCAATTTTTACCAGTTCATCCCCCACCCGGCGCAGGTCCCGCAGGCGTTCCACGATATTGTCGTCCACCCCCTTAAGGTTGTGGTAGGAGCGGATGATCCTGGTACCGAAGGTCCGGGCCGCATCCTCAAGGCTGGGGACATTGAGGTCCTCCTCGATATCTATGTATGCAAAATTCCGCCGCCGGTCCGCATCCGCAAAGGCCAGCCCCTGGGAAAGGAGTCTGATCCGGGCGCCTTCCCCGCCGACAAAAGTCCCCCCATCAATATCCCGTCTGATGGTAAGAATCACCGGCAGCCCGGCCCGTTCCGGAAAGTGACGGATAAGAAAACGCTCATCCGGTTCCAGGCAGTCCACCCGCAGTTCGGCGATATCTATATATCCGCGGTAGGTTTCCAGAATCTCCAAATCCCGCTTAAGGGTCTTTCCGGTCAAACAAAGGCATATCTTCGCCAAGACTTACTCCTAAGAAACGCAGTTTCAGAAACGCAGTTTCAGAAATCAGGACGGTAGACAAAAAGTGCAGAAACCGCACCCGCACTGCCGCCATTGGCGGCGCCCCCCACATTAACCCGGAGCATCAGGGGCCAGCTCTTTCCCGGCAGGGACAGCAGAAAATGATCCGCAAAAACTTCCGCCCTGTCCCCCAGGACCAGCTCTACCGCAGCCCGCGGGTCCCCGATACGGATACCGTAAGCGGATTTGAGGCCGAGCTGCCAGACCCGGTCCCGGAAAACATAAAAATCTCCCAGGGGATAGACAAACACCACATCGTCCTGCCAGTCCTCAAGCCCCCGGACCGCATACACCGATTGGGGCATCCCGAAACGGTTTATCAGGTCCCCCAAGGTAAGCCCGATTAGGGCCGCAGGATCCATTGAATCCGCAGGATTTTCCTGGGACCAAAGGGCCTGCACCGGACCGCCGATAAACGCCATAATGAAAAGGACCGGTAAAACCCGGTGATACCGCATACGGTTACTTTACCGGAGGAAGGGCGGGAGATCAAGAATCCCCCCTCCCGCCGCCTGCCCGTAGCTGTTTTGCCATAGGGAAACGTGCCTGTTACAAACTCCGGTTGCAGGGGGGGGGGTTGTCTGTAAATGGGGGAGCGAAAATGGCGCCTGTTATTTTTTGTTCGGCTAAAGTATACCGCGATTCTGCTTATTCATCCCTCATTTTTAAAAACATATCGAACATCTTAAAGAGGAATTCCTGATATTTGGGCGGCTTGTGGTTCGTGGTTAAAATGAGAATTGCTCTGGAAGCATTGCGTTTACTTGACTTTTTTTAACCGGATAGTGTATATTCTTTACGTGATGAAACAACACCTGATTTGCGCATTTACCCCCCCCCCCCCCCCCCCCCCCCCCCCCCCCCCCCCCACCGTCCCCCCCCCCCACCCCCCCCCCCCCCACCTCTCCCTCCTTCCACTCCTCTTCCACTCTC
>BNUT01000074.1 GCA_025997555.1 Spirochaetia bacterium | reverse complement strand
ACCTTTGCTCCGGTGGCCTGAAACAGCGTAAAAGATATATGAGCCCTTAGCGGAAGGTGATTCCTTCTTCGGGGCTCATTTTGTCGATGATTGCCAATGACTCAATGCGGATGTTCTTTTGCCGGAGGCGGCTCCCGCCGTTCTGGAAGCCCTTTTCGATGACCACACCGGCGCCGATGAGTTTTGTCCCGGCGGTTTCCGTAATGGCCGCCAGCCCCTCAAGGGCGCAACCGTTGGCAAGGAAGTCATCAATGAGCAGGATTGATTCACCTTTCAGCAAATATGAGCGGGGGACCGTGATCGTGTAATCAATGCCGTGGGTGTATGAGGTTACTTCCGCGCTGTAAAGATCATCGCCGATGTTTTTTGCCCTGAATTTCCGGGCAAAGACAACCGGAACCCTGAAATACTGGGCGGTGATGCAGGCAATGCCGATCCCCGAGGCTTCAATCGTAAGGATGCGATCAACCTTGCTGCCGGAAAAACGCCGGGCAAATTCTTTGCCGATTTCGTTGTACAGGACGATGTCGGCCTGCTGATTCAGGAAACTGCCCACGTTCAGGATGCTGCCGGGCATCACCTTCCCCTCGGTGCGGATTCGATCTTGTAATAACTGCACTGCAATACCTTTGGAAAAGTAAAAACACCTTAGCCGGGCAACCCGGATTCGAACCGGGGAGTCCCCCCGGACTTCATTGCCGCATCTCGCTCGTATCGCTAATTCCTTATATAGTAAGGAATTAGCTTGCCTTTACTGAACATATTTAGCCTAAAATAAATCCAAAAAAATGTCAAGTATCTGTTGACACGAGATTTTTACCAGACTTTCGGCATTATCAGGAAGTCGGAAGTGAACACGCCGCAAATCGGCGATAGTGCTTTCTATATCTTCTATAAGCAGCGATGCATACCGCTCATACCTCCAAGCATTCTCGGATGGAACGTATACCCATGAGCCGCAAAAGTTCGATGCCAAAGGTGATACGGATCACTTGCGATGGTTAGATACGGTTGTTTCCAATGCCAAGGCATTTTTTGATTTAGCGTAAATAAAATTGAAATTTACTTTTCCAAGTGTAACATACAGTTTTTAAAAAATTTCCGGCGGTGTTTTTATAATTGCAAACTCCACGGGGTTTCCTGAAAACCGGCCATAGCCAAGGATCTTTCTGACCGAGGCGTGATTTTTCTGCTCCACGAAGCAGTTACCGTACGGTGAGGGTAAAGCATACGAAACGAAGTTTCGTCATTCTCCCGAAGGATTACCCCCACCGTGCGATATACAGATTTGTGACAACAGCCCCTTAATAATGAATCATTGATTTTGCCTCATTAAAATCAACTGTTTTGTCCAAATCTGCTGCCGATGAAATCCACACCGGCGTTTCGACAGAACGAGTTGTTTTTTCCAGCAATTGGGCCGACGTAAAACCCTGTCCATCTTGGACAGCCAACATCTCGGTCACTTTTCCATTATTAATACGGATAGCAACCGGTTTGGTCCCCCTGGGTTGTTTTTTATATTTCGTATTGTTGTAAATTATCCGCTCGCCCCCAAAGATCATATCCACAAGGGTTGGTAAAACGAGTATTTCCGCTCTACTGCACACATAAGAACCGTCCTCAATTTGAGAATCGCCTGGATTGGGCGGAGGTAATACGTCGCCAATTTGCAGAACAAGACTTCCTTCAGGATGAACCTCAGTAGTAGCACACCCCGCAAGTACAAACCCGAATGTCAGCGTTATCGCCAACATCCCCAACACAAAACCCTTCTTTCTCATTTGTCTCTCCTATAAAAACGAAACAATAATCCCACCCAACGGATGGGCTATAAACAGCCGGTTTAGCCCCACAAGGGGCCGTCCGGTAGTTTTCCCTTTATGACCATATTTCTTACTAAAAAAGTCTGGTATGCCCATTCCTTCCTTCTGCCGTATCGCCGAGAGCCGTATCTTCCGGCCTATTCGTGGCCTCCTGGGCAAAGACAAGGGCTTCCGAGAGCCTCAGCACATAGCCCCGGTTTTCTTCCGTTAGCTGGTCGATTCCCTTGGCTAACCGTTCCCGTCCCTCATTGTTCTCCATAAAATCACCCCTTTGAATTACAAAGTAATATAATATACCCTTTTGTGATTTTGTCAATTATCATTTTTAAAAAAATGTCTTGCTATGTGAGATTTCCTATGCTAAAGTAATACTCTTAGGTATCAGGGGTACAGATTTTCAATGACGGTCAATAAGCGGATAAAAGAGGTCAGGCGTGCCCTGAAAATGACCCAGCCTCAATTTGCCAAGGCCATCCATATCAGTCAGGGGTATATTGCTGGTCTTGAGAACGAAAACCGTGCGGTCAATGACCGTATCATCCAACTGATCGCCATGACCTTTGGGGTAAGCGAGGCCTATCTAAAGACCGGCGATGGGGAAATGTTCAATAAAGCCCCTACGGATAAAAAGGAGCGAATTTTACATCTTTTTGACGAATTGAACCCGCAGTTTCAGGATTATGTTTTAAATGTGGTGAGCCAACTCCTCAAGGTGCAGCAGGAGCATCAGACCTTTGGTCTGCGGGATAATATATCGGAGTAGAAAAAGGGCCGATAGAAATGTATTGCATTTGCTTGCATTTTGGGGTATATTTTTAATAGGAGTTTAAAGTATGCCAAAAACTGCGAATATTTATTTACGATTAGACCCCCAGATTAAGGCCGATGTGGAAACTATTTATTCCCGGTATGGGATGACTATTACCGAGGCGGTCAATATTTTTCTCTATCAATCAAGGAATGTCGGCGGCCTCCCCTTTGATCTGCGGCCGGATATACCAAATAGCACTACTCTTGCGGCCATGCGGGAAGTTGAAGAGATGATAAGCGGAAAAAAGCCCCGGCATGGTCCTTTTAAAAATGCGGATGATTTTTTGAAGGATTTGAAAAACTAATGTTGACCCCCGATTATGCCAGACAATTCAAACGGGAATATAACTGGCAATTAAGCGCGGTCTTGATATAGCATTATTGGATAGCGTTATAATTGACCTAATTAATGAAATGCCCCTGGATGAAAAATATAAGGATCATGCCTTGTCCGGCAATTTTAAGGACTATCGGGAGTGCCATATAAAACCGGATTGGCTCCTGGTTTATCGAATTACAGATGGGGTTATCTATTTTTCCCGTACCGGTACCCACTCAGATATATTCAAATAGGATATGTGCCCGCCTTGGGTCTCCCTATTCATCCCGCTTCTTAACCACCACCCGTTTTCCCCGTTTCGCCGGAACATCCCCGGATTCCGGCTTTTTTCCCCGCCTCACCGGACCCCGTCCTTCGCTCCGGGGTGCATTGCTCCCGTCCTTTGCCTTGAAGCGGCTCTTGGGCCGATCCCCTTCTTCCCGGCCCTCATTGCGGGCGCGTGGGCGGCCTTCGCCCCGGCTTCGGCCCTGATTCGGATCGTTCTTGCGCTTTTCCCGGACGGCCTTTTCCAGCACCTTGAGGGATTCGTCGAAGCCCTTGAGGAATTCCTGGAGATCATCGGCAAAGAGGATCACCGACTGGCGTTCAAAGCCGCCGGTTTCACGGTTTTTGCTTTCCACGATATTGAGGTAGAGGTCCCCCATGCGGTTTTCCTTTACGTTGAAAAAATAGGTCCTGTTTTGTAGCTGTACCGTGGTTGAAAAAACCTCACCCCGTATACCCATGATTTACTCCTGTTCTGTCGTTACTTGGTCGGCCAAAGTGACCATGCGCCGCTGCCATTCGATAAGGTCCCGTTCAAGCTGCGGGTCCGGGCCTGCGGCGTCGGCCATGACCCGGAACACCGGTTCCGTGGCGGAGCCCCGCATCCAGATTGCGGCCATGGGGATGCCGTTTTCATTGAGGAAATTGATCTTGAGGCCGCCACGGCCTGCATCGCCGAAGCGGGCGAGAGGGCGGATCTCTTCCAGACCTTTGTAGGCCGCGGCTTCCCAGCCTGTGATGCCATATTTTACTTTTAGCTCATCCTTTCGCTTTTCCCATTCCTTAAGGAATACTGTCTGGTAGCGGCTCTTGAGTATGGCATGATCGGTGGTTTTGATTTGGAGGAGGGCCTCCGGGGAATATAAACCGGTGGTGACAAAGGAGGGGAGGGTGGCGATGATGTCTTGCAGGGTAAAATCGGTATGATAGAGTTCGCTCCGGCCGGAAAGATCGCACCAGAGCTCAAAAAGCCCTTGTCTACCGCTTTTGCTCCGCACGGAAATAAGCTTGAGCAGGGCCAGCACCGTGTCGATGGGGTCCCGTACTGCCGATGGGTGGGTAATGTTGCCCCCGGCGGAACCTTCCCCCAGGATGCGGACCGTGTAGCCCTTTTCCCGGAGCTTCCGGGCAAGGCCCACCGCGTTCGCTTCGCCCACTTCGGCGCGGAACACCGAAACATCGAAGGCCCGGGCGATCCGGTCTATACAGAGAGAAGTAGGGTCGTTCACGGCGATGGCGACCTTGTTCCGGGCGTTCCCGGCGGCATCGTAGCCCAGCTCCCCGGTCCAGACCAGATGGGCCAGTTCCGCCACACAGGCCAGGGCGAATACCTCTTGGGCCTCAAGGCTCCGGGCTTTGCCTGCCCCCTCGTCCCAGATAACCAGGTTTCCCCGGTCCCCATCGCAGTCAGGCACATAGCCCAGGATGACGGACGGGTCTTCCCGGTGGATTTTTTCCAGAAAAAGTCGGCAGGGCTCCAGGGATTCCCCTTCGGGCACGATCCGGTGGCTGATTTCACCGGGTTTATCATTCATCGTATAGAATTTTATCCCCAGGTTACCAAGAAATTCCTTATCAATGGAGAGGGTCCGGGCCGAACCGTTAAAATCCGCCACAATTCCCAAAGGCCGCTCCCGGATTCCCCGGTTAAGCGTGGCAGCAATGCTGCCTTGGGCAATATCATCTCCCGCGATGTTCCCTTCGCCATATACCACCTGGGCGGTAAAATCCAGGTATGCCTCATAGGCCTCTTTTTTAACCGCCGCAGATTCGGCATATACCTTTTTGAGGGCCTCCGCTTCAGCCTTGTCAAGCAGGGCTTTAATACGGACGATCCGATCCGGCGCGATCATGAGGGAGCGGAATTTTTCGATAAGGACCGAAGCTTCCCCTGCGGAGATAACCCCGCCGTCGGTGAAGCCGAATTTGAGGCCGTTGTGACCGATGGGGTTATGGCTTGCGGAAATATAGATGAAGCCCGTTGCCTGCCCGTTCAGACTGCGGGCATAGGCCATGATTTCCGGAGCGGCGGTGATCCCGGCGTAGCGGACCGTGCAGCCGGAGCCAAGCAGGGCGGTGATCACCGCTTCGGCGATGGCGGGACCCGTGGGCCGGGTATCGGTGCCCACGATGATCAGGGGCGCTTTTGCCGTGGAGGATCTCTCCTGCAGCCAGGCGGCAAAGGCTTCTGCGGCGGCGGCCGCGATGATCCGATGAGCCGGGGAAATGGCCCCGGTTTTGCTTTCTTCATCACCGGCGAATATTCCCCGCCAGCCGGAGGCGGAAAGGATCATGCCCCCAAGGGCGCTGTTCAGCAAATCTTCATTAAAAACCATGGAAACAAGTATATTCTGCCCCTGATTTTAATACTAGCGCTGCATTGCGCCGTGCCGCCAATCGGGAATCCCTATTGATTAAATAGGAATTGTCATTATGAAAAAAAACCGGTATATTGGTATTGATAAACTTGAGTGTTTTAGTAAATGATAACACATTGAGGTAAATTATGGCAGACAGGCGGGTTTACATAGATTATAACGCGACCACTCCCCTAAAAGCGGAGGTCAAGGCCGCCATGATAGAAGATTTTGACATATACGGGAACGCCTCCAGTATGCACGCATCCGGGCGGCTGGCCCATGCACGGGTGGAGGAAGCCCGCGCCGCTGTGGGGAAGCTTCTGGGCACCCCTCCCAAAAATATCATCTTTACTTCCGGGGGATCGGAGTCCAATAATACGGTGTTCCAGACCATGCGGCGCTTGGCTATGGGGGAGAAGAGAACCCCCCTTTCGGGGGGGGAGGGCAAGGTATTAAGCGAAGGCCGTACCGAGATTATCACTACATCCATTGAACACCCCTGTGTGCTCAATTCCGCAGCATACCTCAAAACCTTGGGGTTCAAGGTTACCTTCCTCCCGGTGGATGAATACGGCACGATAAAAACGGACGCCTATAAGGCCGCCCTGAGCGAAAGGACCCTCCTCGTGTCGGTGATGATGGCCAATAATGAAATCGGTACGATACAGGACATTAAGGAGATTGCGCAGCTCGCCAAGGCCGCCGGGGCCTGGATGCACACCGATGCGGTCCAGGCGGTGGGGAAGATACCTGTCAATGTGGAGGACTTGGGTGTTGATTACCTGACCATGTCGGCCCACAAGATATATGGCCCCAAGGGTATCGGCGCCCTGTATATCCGGGAGGGAGCGCCCCTGTTTCCCCTTATCCACGGAGGGCATCAGGAGGACGGCCAGCGGGCCGGGACTTACAATAACATCGGCATCCTGGGCTTCGGCAAGGCGGCGGAACTGGCCTTTGACAGCGTGGACAGGTACGGCAGGGAGCTTTCGGTCCTGCGCGCCCGGCTCCGGGATGGCCTGAGCGCCAAAATTCCCAACATCAAAATAAACGGGCATCCTACCGAGGTGCTGCCCAATACCTTAAATGTGTCCTTCCCCGGCGCGGAGGGGGAGTCAATCCTGCTTTCAATGGATATCATGGGCATAGAAGCCTCCACCGGTTCCGCCTGCGCCTCAGGCAGCCTTGAGCCCTCCCATGTGCTCATGGCAACCGGGGTGGGGCCCGAACTGGCTCATGGCTCTATCCGTTTCAGTTTAGGATGGGGGATTACCCAGACGGATATCGACTATATCATCGAGACCCTGCCCCCCATTATTTCACGCCTCCGGGCCATGTCGACCCTCGCAAGTTAGGAACATCCAACGGAGTTTCAAGGGACATCCAACGAAGTTTCAAGGAGTAGAGATCTATGACTGACTGGTTATATTCAGATACGGTGAAGGACCATTTCACAAATCCCCGGAATGTGCTGCTGGATGACGAAGCTTCCTTTCCTGCGGACGCCCGGGGGCAGACGGGAAACATCAAGTGCGGGGATCAGATGCTGATGCTCCTCAAAATAAAGGACGATATCATCACCGATGTGCGGTGGAAAACCTACGGCTGCGCCAGCGCCATCGCCTCCACCAGTATGCTTTCCGAAACCATCAAGGGCATGAACATAAAGGACGCCTACAATATCCGGCCCGAAGACCTAGTAGAAAAGCTGGGCGGCCTCCCGGATTACAAGATCCACTGTTCCGTTCTGGGGGACAAGGCCCTGCGTACCGCCATCGACGATCACCTCGCCAAAACCGGCCGGGTGGGGATGCTGAAAGAAGCGGCCACCGAAATATGCCACTGCCTGGGGATCACCGACAAGGACATCGAAAATGCCTTCCACTCAGGCGTTCGCACCTGGGAGGGTCTCCAGCAGGCCACCAAAATCGGCACCGTCTGCGGGGGCTGCAAGGAAAAGGCCCTGGAACTGCTCCACGAGTTTGCCCATATTTACGGGATGTAGGCGGTCAGTAGACGGCGGTCAGTAGACCGCTTGGAGTTTTAGCTACGCTAAAACTCCCCGATCTGCCAAAAGAAAAGGCCGCCCGGATGGACGGCCTTTTCTTTTTCCGCCTATTGCGCGGCTATTTCACTTCCGTCAAATCCTTCGCGTTCAGAACCAGTACCGATCCGTCGGCGCGCTCTGTGATGACCATGCCATCCTGGAATAAGACCCCCGCATAGGGGTGCACGGTTATGGTTGAGCGGGCGGATCGGGCCAGCTGGGAGTTGAACCGGGCAAGGTAGAGGCCGCCCTCAAAAAGGGTGACGGCGTAGATGTCCCCGCCGTTGATCCAGAGGAGGCTGTTGGGGTGAATATCGTCTTCCCCCTGGAAGGCCATTTCCAGGGTGTCGCTCTTAAGTTCGACAAGTCTGATGGCGCCGTTTCCCTGGGCTTCCCCGGCTACGGCAAGGATCTTGCCGTCCACCAATGACAGGGTCCGGCTGTTTATCGTGTTAAGGGGGGAGCGGGTAAGTATGGTTCCGGCGGTGGGGTTGACCCGTACCACCCGGCCCAGGGAGGAATTCTGGGTTTCCAGAGCAATGCCGAGAATGCCCGCTGCGGCTGCCGCCTGCTGGTTGTTCTGACCCTGGATAAGTTCCTGCTGATCACGGGCGATGCTTGCCCGTTCTTCCTGGGCTTCGGCATTTTTCTGTTCGGCGAATTCTTCATTCTGCCGGGCCTCTGCCTGTTGTTGAGTTGCGGTGTCTTCCTGTGCGTTAAGTTCATTTTCTTTTTGAGCTGCCGCAGCTTCCTGAGCGGCAAGCTCTGCTTCCCGCTGCCGGGCTTCCTCAGGGGTGACGCTGCCTGCGGCGGCATCGGCCTGGTTTTGCTGCCGTTCCTGTTCTATCCGGTCCCGTTCGGCGGCGGCGGCGGCCCGTTCCCGGGCAATCCGCTGTTCCTCATCGGCGGCGGCTTGCCGCTGAGCCTGGGCACGCTGCTCAGCCTCATCGGCTTCCCGTTCCTTGAGGTCCACCATAGCCTGGCGCTGATCCACCCCCCGGTCGTCTTCCTTCCGCAGTTCATCCACCACCTGGCCTGATCCCAGGGATGTGGTATCCAGGGCGCTTAAGGAACCGGGCACCCCGGAACCAACAGGAATCACCATCAGGGTCCGGCCGGGCCATTCGTCAAAACGGATGGAAATACCGGCCCGTCCTTCATCCAGATTTTGGACCACCGGAGTTTTGTACCGGCTGCCAAAGTAATTCCAGTCCCCCCGGTAGACGGCGTTGTAAACGGTGACATATTCCGCAAGGAGCGCCGCGTCCTGCTCACTGTAATCATAAGCCCCTTCGAGGTATCCCTGGATGATAAACCGGAGGTTCCTGATATGATCCACCCCGGTGTCGATCCCAAGGCCGAAGACGTCCGCGTCAAGTTTGGTCCCGTCGGCGTCGCTTACCGAATGGATCACAAAGTACCGGCTTGACTCTCCGCTCTGAGCGGCGCCGGCTTTGACCTGCAACCCCAAGTCGTACCCGATATTCCGTATCTGAGCCCGTGTTTCTATTCGGGACTGGGGCCCCTCATAGTTGATAAAGGTCACCGGCCCCAAGTTTTCCATCTCCCCCTGATTGACCTGGGCCTGGAGCCGGGCCGGAGAGAGAGCTAAAACCCCCAAGACACCAAGGATATAAAAGAACTGAAATAAGTCGGTAACCTTTCTCATGGTAAGTCCCCTTTTATTCCAAATTATAGTCATTTCTTGAAAAAGAAAAAAGCCTTCCACCGGCTTTTTAGCACATTATGCCTCATTTAATAACTGCGGACACCCCTGAGCGGCTGAAGTCCATGCGGAACTCAGGGAGCAGGGGGATGCCGGTACTGATCAGGGCTTCTCCGGCGAAGCGGTAGGGAACCTGCCCCTGGGCTATCACTTGATCCAGAAGTCCCCGCTGCATACCAATGAAATTGGTCACCAGGAAGAGCCGGGTTTCTGCGGAGTCCCGGGCGGGAATCTCAAGTACATTCCGTTCTTTTCCTTCCGCCCAGAAACGGCCGGTGCCGTAGAGTTCATAGCCAAAGGCCGCAAGGTCCACGGGAAAGGGGTTGGGGTTGTCCACCCGGAGATCCACCCGGAACTGGGTGTTGATCAGATCTCCCTGCATGATAGCGATGGAGGTGATGGTAAACTCAGGTTCCTGTATCCGGGGAAAGGCTGCGGCGGCGCGGAGTTCCGTTTCGGAATTTCCTGAGGAAAGAGATACCTGTAGATTGGCGCTGTATTCATCAAAATTATTTGAATTGGCGCGAGGGGTATTGATTGCGGCGGGCAAATCCAGATCCAGTTTGAAAATAAAGGTCCGGGCCGCTTCACCGGGAATCTCCAGCCGGGCGCCCCGTGCGGGCCTCCCATCCGTGACAGAAGCCCCCTGGGGAATGGCGGTCAGAACCGCCGCAGCAGGCTGAATGCCGTTGAGCCGGACTTCCCAGCCCGTTACTTCGGCGGGCACTGCGGCGGCGCCGGGATTTTCCGCCTCCAGGGTATAGAAAAGGGAAACCCGCCCCACGCTTTTCGCCTCGATCCGGTCAAAGGCCAGCGCAAATTTGGGATCCCCAACGGGCGCCGGAGGAGGCGGCGGTGGAGGGGGAAGCGGCGCCGACGCTGAGGCTGGTACGTATTCAGGCTCAGGCACAACCGGTGCAGGCGCCGGAGTTTTACAGGCAACGCACAACCCAAGCAGAAGAAGGCCGGAAAGAATAATAAATTTTTGGCAGAACTTGCTCATACTTCCATTATCGGCATTTTGGGGGATTAATATACTGCCGACCCTGGTTCTGGTGAAAAAATCCCATCCCTGTTACAGTATTTCCTGTGGTAAAATTCTTCACGGCGGCATCCGCATTACCGCTCATGCTGCTGATAGTCCTGCTTCCCGCCTGTCATACCCTCCGGTCCGGTGAAGAAGCGGCCGGAAAAATGGCGGAAAATTTGACGGCGCCCCGGTATGAAGCTCTGCCCGCGCCGCCGCTTGAAGCGCCCCCGCCGATAGAGCCGCCGCCCGCAGAACCGGCTTTCCCCTACCTCATTGCCCTCAAGGCCGCCCCTGCGGAAATCGAAGTGTTTCTTAACGGAACGGTTCTTACGGGGAAGGACGCGGGCGGAGGGATAAAAAACTTCCTTATTGAAACAGGGCCGGGTATGCTGCGGTTCAGCGCGCCGGGTTACGGGGCACAGGAATTTTTCACCTATCAGATCCCCGGAATGATTAAGGACAAGCAGCTCCAAATCAAACTGGAAAAAGAAGGGGGCTTTCTGGACCTCATTCGGGAAATCCCCACGGGGCGCCAGCCCAAGAGCGCCTATTTTTCCCCCACAGGGGACCGGATCTTTGTGCCCCTCCTCGACGAAAGTGGGGTAGATGTGTTCAGGTTTTCTGCGGCGGAACAAAGTGGGCAAAACGGAGAGACGGGCGCTCCGGCAATCAGCTTTGAAAGGCGGCTCACGGTTCCCGAAAGTAACGCACGGGGCTTTGTGGAAGCCATGATCGACGAGGGCCGCCGGGAAGTATGGGTATCCAATATGGAAGAAAACCGGGTCCACATCTTTGACCTGGATACCCTTCTCTATAAAACCCACGCGGACACGGGCGGCATCATGCCCAAGGTGATCGTCCAGAGCCCCGGCGGAGAAATCACCGCAGTATCGAATTGGCTTTCCCAAAATATCAGCGTCTTTGATTCTGAAACCAAAGAACTTCTCTATAAAATCGCCGCAGGGGGCACACCACGGGGCATGGCCTTTTCCCCGGATGGCAGCCTGCTCTACACCGCCATCTTTGACGCGCCCCTGATCCGGGTGATCGACATATCCCAAAAGAAGGTAAGCAAATCCTTCAGCCTTTACGAAGGGGATGGCGCGGCCCGGCATGTGATTTATCATGAAGGGAAGCTCTTTGTGTCCGACATGGCCCGGGGGAACCTCTGCATCCTGGACGCCGCCACGGGGAAGCTTTTGCAGAGTCGGCGGATAGGACCGAATATCAACACCATCATCCTCTCCCCTGACGGGAAACGGATCTTCGCCTCATCCCGGGGGCGGAACAACCCTGCGGACTATACCCTGCCGGGGCCGGAATTCGGCGCGGTCTATGCGCTTTCCGCAGCAAACCTTTCCACGGAAGAAAAGGTCTGGGGACGGAACCAGCCCACGGGGCTCGCGGTGTCCCCCGACGGCGGCCATCTGGTTTTTACCGATTTTCTGGATGCGAATCTGGAAATATACCGGATAAGGAATTAACGCAGATAAAATTTTATGTTATAATTTTTAAAAATTTTTCCTTATAGGAGATTATCATGGCTGATGGAAAAATACCGGAACGTGCGGAAGTACAGGTTGGGAACACCTGGGACCTTTCAAAATTGTTTGCAGATGACGGGGCCTGGAACGCGGCCCTTGGGGAATATGAAAAGCTGGCGGAAAAAATTCCCGCCTATCGGGGCACCCTGGGACGCTCTGCGGAAAGCCTTGCGGATTACCTTGATTTCAATAAGGAATTCTCTCTCCTTGAGGAGCGGCTGAACTACTATAGCGACCTCCGGCAGACCGAGGACGAGGGTTCAAGCACGGCGCGGACCATGACCGGCAAATTCATGATGGCGGCCTCAAAGGCACAGGCGGAGGCGTCCTGGTCTGCGCCGGAAATTCAGGCCATCCCCGACGCAGCCATGGAGACTTTCCTTAAACATCCCCGGCGTCGCTTACCGAATGGATCACAAAGTACCGGCTTGACTCTCCGCTCTGAGCGGCG
>BNUT01000073.1 GCA_025997555.1 Spirochaetia bacterium | reverse complement strand
GAACATTCAGGCTGGTACGAGGGCACCGCCGATGCGGTGCGCAAGAATTTTCAGCATTTCAGAACCCAGAACCCTTCCTACTACCTCATCCTCTCCGGGGACCAGCTCTACCGCATGGATTTGGAAGATCTCCTGGCAAAGCACAAGGCATCCGGGGCAGCCATCACCATTGCGGCCACCACGGTAAAACGGGATGACGCCAGCCAGCTGGGAATTCTCAAGGTAGACAAAACCAACCGGATCACCTCATTCATGGAAAAACCGGGTTCCTTTTCCGCCGCCTAACACAATTGATAATACTTCTGACATGTTACGCCCCTTTTTCCTTTTTAGATTACGGAACCTTCCGCCGAAGCCTGCATTCCCTACGGGAAGCTTGGCCGAGGTTCCCCTCCGGATAAAATAACTTCTCTATTAGTATAAACGGGAATTCTTAATATGTCGATAGAATAAATCCAAAAAATTCTAAAAATATCCGGGATTTCCACTTTCGTCGGCAGCTTGTCGCGTCCGGCGTCTGCCTTTACCTTTGTTCTTTCTTAATTGTAAAATGAATTTGTGATGAACCAACAGGCCAGCCTGTACGCAATCCTTAAAAGCCCTGAATTTGCCCCCCATATCGCCTATGAACGGGTTTTGGAAGCCGCCGATGGCCGCTATGCGCCGTTTCCCAAAGACCTGGACGATCGTATTGCCGCCGCCTTAAAGCGCCGGGGTATCGAACAGATTTACACCCATCAGGCTGAAGTCTGGGAGCAGTGTCAGGCAGGGAAGAACGTGGTGGTGGTAACCCCCACGGCTTCGGGGAAAACCCTCTGCTATAACCTGCCCTGTCTCCAGGCCCTGCTCAGGGACGAAAAAGCTCGCTGTCTCTACCTGTTCCCCACCAAGGCCCTGTCCCAGGATCAGCAGTCGGAACTGAATGAATTGGTTGGCCCTCCGCCTTCGGTGGACATTAAAAACGGCCGTGGAGTTGCCACAGGCAACTCCTTAGTTGAAACTTTTATGGGTTTACCCATAAAAGTTTCAACATACGATGGGGATACCCCGGAGAGCCTGCGGGTGGCGGCCCGTGACACCGGGCGGATCATCATCTCCAACCCGGATATGCTCCACGCAGGGATACTGCCGAATCATCCCAAGTGGATAAAGTTTTTTTCCAGTTTGAAGTACATCGTCATTGACGAGGCCCACGCCTACAGGGGGGTGCTGGGGAGCCATGTGGCGGACGTGATCCGCCGTCTGCGCCGGATCGCCGCCTTTTACGGTGCGAAGCCGCAGTTTATCCTCTGTTCCGCCACCATCGCCAACCCGCGGGAACTTTCCAAGGCCCTCATTGGGCAGGAAGTTGCGTTGGTGGATAACAACGGCGCCCCTCGTGGGGAGAAGCGGATCATCCTCTACAACCCGCCCCTGGTGGACGCGGTGCAGGGCATACGCCGCAGCGTGGTCACCGAAAGCCGCCGCTGGATGCTGGCCTTCCTCAAGGCGGGGATCAAGACCATCCTCTTTGCCCATTCACGGGTCAAGACCGAGGTTGCCGCCGCCTACGTGAACGAGGATTTGGCCAATTTATATACCGACAATTCCCGCATCAAGGTTGAGGCCTACCGGGGCGGGCTGCTGCCCAACGAACGGCGGGAAATTGAGAAGGGCCTGCGGGAGGGGAGCATACATGGGGTGGTGTCCACCAATGCTTTGGAGCTTGGCATCGACATCGGCGGCCTTGACGCATCGGTGGTGGCGGGCTTCCCCGGCTCCTTCAACAGCTTCTGGCAGCAGTCCGGCCGCGCAGGCAGGCGGGGGGGGACCTCGGTCTCGGTTTTTGTGGCCTCCGCTTCCCCCCTGGACCAGTTCATCATGAACGACCCGGACTGGTTCTTCCGCAAGAGCGCCGAGGAGGCCCGGCTCGATCCGGATAACCCCTATATTTTGACCGACCATATCAAGTGCGCCGCCTTTGAACTGCCCTTTACCAATGAGGAATTGGATGCGTCTTCGCCCGCATTGGGACCTTTTGGGGAAGGGGCGCGGGACGTGCTGGAGTATCTTGAGGAAGAGGGGATTGTTCGGCATACCGGTTCGCGCTGGCATTGGGCGGACCGGTCTTTTCCGGCGGAGGGGATCAGCCTGCGGTCGGCCACGGCTGACAATGTGGTGATCATCGATGTCACCAGGGGCCGCAATGCTGTGATCGGCGAGATGGACCGGCCCAGCGCCAAGGAGCTTATCTTTGTCAACGCCGTCTACATCCACCGGGGCAGACAGTACCTGGTGGAGTCCCTGGACATCGCCAACCGGAAGTGTCTCGTCCGGGAAGCGGAGGTAAACTACTTTACCGACGGCCTCGTGAAAACCGATATCAAGGTATTGTCGGAAGATGAATTTTTTTTCTACAACGCCACTGCATTGGAAGAATATCCGGTGCAGAATGACAGCGGACAGAATGTCCGAGGGCATTCTGCAACACAAAACGCCGCAGGCGTTTTGTGCGATGTGCTGGTCCGGTCCCAGGTTGCCAAATTTAAAAAAATCCGGTTCCATACCCAGGAAAATATCGGCTACGGGGATATCGATCTCCCGGAGGAGGAGATGCAGACCCGCGCCCTGGCCCTGCTCTTTGGGCCGGAAACCGCCGGGGGCGCGGTGCTTGCCGCCATGGATGAAGAAGAAACCGGTTCGGTCCTTTCCGGCGCGGGCACCCTTATCAAACTTATTGCCCCGATTTTTCTCCTCTGCGACCCTCGTGACCTTGGGCTTGCGGAGCGGGTCCGGGACCCCCATTTCGGCATACCCGCGCTTTATATCTACGACAAATATCCCGGCGGCACCGGTCTCTCGGAAGCCCTGGCCCGGCGCACCGCCGAACTTTTCCGCTCAATCTCGGCGGCGGCGGAGCGCTGTCCCTGCAAATCCGGCTGCCCCTCCTGCGTGGGGCCCGGCGGCAACAAAGCGGGGACCGTGGAATTTTTGCGGGCGTTGAAAGGGCAGCCCCTTTAGGGCAAATCAGCCATGGGACAAAACCTGCGCGCCCGTTTGCAGCGGATAAAAGAATCAGGAAGAAGGAAAGAAGAACCGGTTCCGGGGGGTGCATCCACGGAATCCAATCCCGCATCTTTCCATTCCAAACTGCTCACTGCGAATTCATCGTTTTTTGAAGCCGGGTTCCAGACCCTCAAGCGTACAACGCTGCTGGATATCCCCCTGCCTCTCCCGCCGGTATTACCCCAAACCTTGCCCATCCTGATCCCCGACATCAGGCTTGCAGAGCAAGCCGAGCTTGCCGTGAACCCGCAAGACCTTCTTTTTTTCGACCTTGAAACCACGGGCCTTTCCGGGGGAGCGGGGACCGTGGCCTTCCTCGCCGCATTCGGCCGTTTTGTTGAAGTAAATCGTGTTTATAAGCTGCAAATCGACCAGTACCTGCTGCTGGATTATCCCGGCGAAGGGGATTTTCTGGAGGCGGCGCTTGCGGAGTTTTCGCCCCACAAGCTTATTGTCAGTTACAACGGCAAAAGTTTTGATTCACAGATTTTGAAAACCCGGTGCCTGATGAACGCTCTGGCGCCCCCGGTCTATGCCCACGCGGACCTGCTCCACCCGGCGCGGCGTTTATGGAAACGGGTTCTTCCCGATTGCTCCCAGGCTACCATCGAAACTGAAATTTTTGGCCTTGACCGCACCGGGGATGTGCCGGGATCGCTGGCGCCGGAGATATGGTTTAATTTTTTGAAAAACAATGACTTTGCGCCGCTCCTGGGTATCTGTGATCACAACCTCCGGGATATCCGGGGGCTTGCGGCGATCTTCATCAGCCTTTGCCATATTGCCGCGAATCCTTTGACCGTCATGGATACCTACCGGGTTGATGCCGAACAGCTGGCCCTGCGGTGGCGGGATGCCGGGCAGAATGCTTTAAGGCGCGGGGATAATTTTGGCGACGAGGCGCGAAGGCTGGGAGAGGCGCTGCTTGAACTTGCGATTGAGCGGGGCGCGGCGCGGGTGGCCTATGTATCGGCCCTGGATTTAATCCGGCAGGGCAAAGCTGACGAGGGCCGCAAAAGACTTCTTGTCCTTATTGCGGGGGACTCTCAGGCCCTTGCAGGCGAAGTAAAATGCCTCGCCCTGAGGCAGCTTGCCATCGACGCGGAATGGCGGCTCCGGGATCATAAAACGGCCCTGGCCTATACCGAGGCGGCCCTGGTCCTGGAAAATATCAGGGAGAGCTTGCGGCATGAATTGGAAACCCGCCGGGAGCGGCTGTTGTCAAAGAGTAATCAGGGGTTGGGCGGTGAATAATTTTGATGTGGTAATTCGTGTAATGATCATCGACGATTACGAACAGGTTCACCGGCTCTGGACGGGAACCGCCGGTATGGGGATGCGGAATCTGGACGATGGCGAAGAGGGTATCAGGAAATTTCTTGAGCGGAATCCGAATACCTGTTTTGTGGCAGAAATCGAAGGAAAGCTGGCGGGGGTTATTCTAAGCGGCCACGACGGCAGGCGGGCCCATATCTACCATACCGCAGTGAAAGAGAAATACCGTGGACAGGGCATCGGCAGGGCATTGCTGGATGCGGTAGAAAATGCGATGCAAAAAGAGGGGATCAACAAGATCGCCCTGGTGGCTTTTAATACCAACGAAAAGGGAAACCGCTTTTGGGAAAAACAGGGTTATGCGGATCGGCATGATCTGGTGTACCGTAACAAAAGCATTAACCCGGAAAATGTCTGATGTGATGCGCCTTGTAAAAAACCGGCTGCCCGTATAATAATTGTAACGATATGTCAAAACAGCCTTTTTATGCGGGGGGACTTCGTTTTTCCTGCATCCGTTGTTCCGCCTGCTGCCGGTATGAAAGCGGATATGTGTTTCTTTCCGAAAAGGATATTGCGCTTTTGGCTGCGGAACAAAAAATGGACCGGGATTCATTTCTACAAACCTATTGCCGCTGGATTGCCTTTGGGGGCGGGGTGGAGTATCTTTCCCTAAAAGAAAAAACCGGTTATGATTGTATTTTCTGGCAGGATGGCTGTGGTGTTTATGCCGGTCGGCCCCTGCAGTGCAGGACCTATCCCTTTTGGGACTCAATTATGGTCTCCGCAGAGGCCTGGGAACGGGCAAAATCGGAATGTCCGGGTATGGGAAAGGGTGAATTGCAGAGCATGGCCAGGATTGAAGCTGCTCTGGAAGCGCGCCTGGCGGAACCGGTGATTACCAGAAACAAGTTGGGGGTTTAGATGCTGATCCGTTTTTGGGGTGTCCGTGGTTCCCTGCCTGCGCCGCAGCTTCCCTCCCGGATCAGGAGTAAAATTTCCGCAGTCCTGGAGCGGCTTACCCCGGCGGATCTTGAAAGTCCGGAATCCAGGGAACGGTTTCTTGCGGCCCTGCCTCCCTGGCTTTTTGGTACCGTTGGGGGGAATACTCCCTGTGTCACCGTAAATCCGGAGGATTCGCAGGAGGTACTGGTCTTTGATGCCGGTTCGGGTATTCGGGAATTGGGGGAGACCTACGCACAGGAACGGCCAAAACCCTCCCAATACCGGCTGTTTTTTTCCCATTTTCACTGGGATCATATCCAGGGGCTTCCTTTTTTTGGACCCGCCTATGATCCTGTGGTTACCCTGGACTTTTATTCACCCATGAAGAACCTTGAAAACACCCTCAAGGGGCAGATGGCTTCTCCTTATTTTCCGGTACCCATGGAATCCATGGGCTGTAAGAAGAATTTTCATTTCATGGACGATAGTGTTATATTAGATGGGGTGACCGTTTCGAGCAAGAAAATGAACCATCCCGGTGATTCCTGGTCTTTTATGGTCAATGACGGCAAACACCGTTTTATCTATGCCACGGATGCGGAATTATCCGGGGAGGATTTTTTGAAAAATGAAAAAAATACCCAGTTTTTCAAAAATGCGGATCTCATCGTCATGGACTGCCAATATACTCTGGGGGAGGCCATCGAAAAATATAACTGGGGGCACAACGCTTTTGGCCCGGCGGTAGATTTTGCCGCCAACTGGGGAATAAAACACATGGTTCTTTTTCACCATGATCCTACCTATAATGACCGGAAACTGTATAACATGCTGCAATCCGCAAAGTGGTATACCGAACGGATGGGCATCAACGGAATAAAATTGACCCTTGCCACGGAGGGTCTGGAAATCAGGCTGTAATGTCCTTGATAATCCCACGTATATTCAAAATTTTAAGCCTCATCATTGGTCTGGCGCTGCTCCTCTTTGCCTTTGCCGCAGGGCTTGTGTTATACGTCAATTCCCCTCCCGGCATTGCTCCCCGCGGCGCCTCAGACGGCTCCCTGCATATCGAAGATGACGGCTCGGTTACCATGGACGTGCGGAACGGCGAAAGCGCCCTCTCCGTGGGGAAGCGCCTTGAGGATGCGGGGATTATCCGCAGCCGGTACTTTTGGTACATCCTTGCCCGTTATGAAAAAGAATACATCAAGACCGGCGCCTATAGGCTGGAACTCCCCGCAAGCCAGTTGAGTATCTATTCCGTTTTGGTTTCAGGCAAACAGATGCTGTACCGGGTGACCGTCCCCGAAGGGGTCACCCTGAAAAAAGCCGCCCGTATTTTTGAAGAGGCGGGCATCTGTGAAGCGGAAGCCTTCCTGGAAGCCGCCTCCAACCCGGAGACCCTTGACCGCTACCGCGTCCCCGGCAAAACCATGGAGGGCTACCTTTTTCCCGACACCTATCTTTTCCCCCAGAACTATCCCGCATCTCTGGTGATACAGACCATGGCGGATAATTTTTACGCGCGGCTTGAGGAACTGGCAGCGGTACAGCTTCCCCCGGAACATCCAGCGAAGCTCCCCCCGGAAGAGCTTTTCCGCCGGGTGAGTCTGGCGTCCATTGTGGAGCGGGAGTACCGGGTGGACGACGAGGCCCCCCTCATGGCGGGGGTTTTTTACAACCGCCTGGGAATCAATATGGCCCTCCAGTCCTGCGCTACCGTGGAGTATGTGATCACCGAAATCCGGGGGAGGCCCCACCCTGAAGTGATCTACACCCGTGACACGGAGATACGGGACCCCTACAATACCTACGTGAATACGGGTCTGCCGCCGGGGCCCATCTGCTCCCCTGGCATGGTTGCCCTGAATGCGGTCTTTAATCCCGTAGAAAGTGACTACCTCTACTTCCGCCTCATCGACCCTGCCGCCGGGCGGCATTACTTTTCCCGTACCCTGGACGATCATATCGCGGCGGGTGTTTTCTATGTAAAGGGAAACCGTTGAGCCTCATCGCCAAAGCAACCATACAGGAAGTAAACGACAAGCTGGATGCGGTTGCGGTTGTGGAAGAATACGTCCGCCTGGAAAAAAAAGGGGGCCGCTACTGGGGCTGCTGTCCCTTTCACAATGAAAAAACTCCCTCCTTTACGGTGGATCCGGACAAGAAGATGTACCACTGCTTTGGCTGCGGGCAGGGCGGGGGGATCATCAACTTCATCATGGAGATGGACAAACTTTCCTTCCCTGAGGCCATCGAAACCTTGGCAAAGAAGATGGGAATCGAAATCATCCGGGAAAGCGGCGGGGTAGAGGTCCGTGACCCGGAACAAAACACCCGGAAAGAGGAGCTTGCGGAGCTTTACCGCCGGGTAACCGTAACCTTTCATCATTTTCTCATGGAAAACCCCCAGGGAAGCGCCGCAAAGCGTTACATTATCTCAAGGGGAATTACCCAGGAGATGATTGACAAGTTCAGACTGGGTTTTGCCCCTGCTGATCGGCTCTGGCTTTTCAATTTTCTCTCCCAAAAAGGCTATTCCCCCCAGTTCCTTGCCGGATCGGGGCTTTTTTCCGACAAGTACCCCCGGTCAAGCTTTTTTTCAAACCGCCTCATGTTCCCCATTTCCGACCGGCAGGGCAAAACCGTGGCTTTTGGGGGACGTATTCTGGAGGAAGAGGGCCCCAAATACATCAACTCCCGTGAATCGGACATCTACAAGAAAGGCCAGACCCTTTTTGCGGTTGATCTGGCGCTCCCGGAGATTCGCCGGACCAAAGAGGTCTACCTGGCGGAAGGCTACATGGACGTGATCGCCCTCCACCAGGCGGGGATTACCAATGCGGTGGCCCCCCTGGGGACCGCCTTTACCGATGATCAGGCAAAACTCCTCCGCCGCTGGGCGGAAAAGATCAATCTTGTCTTTGATTCTGACAATGCCGGCCAAACTGCGGCGGTAAAGGCCGTCATCACCTGCCGCCGTAACGGCCTTGTCGGCGGCGTAGTTGTACCTGCGGAAAGAGGAACGGGCGAAAATGCGCCTGAAATGGCGGGAGGCGCCGGTCCCGACCTCTCAAATTTAAAGGATCCTGCGGACATTTTGCTATATCTTGGCCCGGAAGCATTGCAAAAAAGAATGAAATGTATTATCCTTGATTTTGAGTATCTTGTATCCCGTAGCAGATTTCTGTATGATGTTTCCGGCTCAGAGGGAAAGGCAAAGGCGGTTGCTTTTTTGTTTCCCTATATTGAGACCTTGGATTCGGATGTTTCCAGGGATACCTGTATCGCTTCTGTTGCGGATGCCTTTGGAATAGACCGGGCTGCGGTACTGAATGACTATGTCAGGCGGCATAGGGGCGAAAAAAGTTACCCCGAAAGGGGAAATTCCCAGGGAGGAGACTTAACAGAACGGCCAATACGGATGAACGATGAGCTTCGATTGCTCACTGCGGTATTGGTCAATTATCACTTGTATCCGACATTTCGTAATGCTGTTTCGATGAAGGAGATTGAGGATCAGGCCGCAAAAGAGCTCTTCATAGCCATGGAAGAGTGTTATATCCATGAAGAAATCGGCATCGACGATCTTCTTTCCCGTATACCGTCAGAGGCTTTGCGGAAATATGCGGCTGAAAGGGGGACAACCGGGGAATTTTCGTTTTCCCCCGGGCAGCTTGAGCAGTTCATAAAAGACGGTATCAGGAAGGTTAAACAGAAGAAGCTCCAACAGCGGCTTTCGGAAATAACCGCAGAGCAGTACAACCTGGAGCACGGCCATTTCGCAAAAGGGGATGGGTTTCGGAAAGATTCCCGGCTTGAGGAACTTAGTGTTGAGATGATGCATATAAATGCCGAATTACACCGTTGAAGGAAGACAGAAATGACAGATGTGCGCTCACCAGAATTGGCGCCGCCGGTATTGGCGCCGACAGAAATGTCCCATGAAAGCGCTGTTGTAAAACTGATCGAATATGCGAGGGAAAAGAAAACCCTTTCCTTCGAGGAACTTTCCGATTATCTCCCGGAACATATTACCTCCAATACCGATAAAATGGAACAGGTTCTTGCCCTGCTTGAGACGAATAACGTCCAGCTTATTGAGGAAGAATCCTCCGAAACGGAAGAAAGCGAAGCGGAGACCCGGAAGGCCAAGGACGTTGAGAAAAAACGTCTCGTAAACAACGATAAAGAATCCTCGGTGGATGATCCCATCAGGCTCTACCTCCGGGAAATCGGCCGGGAACATCTCCTTACCGCAGAACAGGAAGTTGAGCTTTCCAGGCAGATGGAGGATGGGGAGAACATCATCAAGGGGGTGATAAAAAAGTCGGGAATGATTATCCCGGAATTTTATCATATCGCCCAGAAGGCCCTCTCCAAAAGGGATTACCGGGAGGACAACCTTTCCAAGAAGGAGATCACCGAGCGCATGACCGAGCGCCGCAGGCTCAGCCAGTTCTACAAGGAAACCCTCCGCCTGGTCCTGAATGACCTGAAATCTTACATTGAAATCAAGCGGCGGCTTATCAACCGGGGGGGGGATTTTTTTGAGGACAGGGAACTCCAGGACATCCGGCTGCGGATTATGGAGATTATTGATGATGCGGAAATTCACCCCAATGAGATCGCCGAATTTTCCGAGAAATTTATCCTGGCCGCCAAAAAGATAAAACATTACCGGAAGGACCAGCAGCGGCTTGAAAAACACCTCCGTGTGACGAATCCCAAAGAACTGCGGGCACTGGGCCGGAGTCTTACCATTAAGGAAGAGCGGGAACGGCTCGAAGAGGAACTGGCCTTAAGCTCCGACGAGATAAAAGAAAAGATACGGCATATTCAGGAAACGGAAAGAAAAATCCGTAAAATGGAGGAGGATTTCGAGGAACCCATCGAGCGGATCAACCTTTTGGCCAAGGAAATAAGCCGCGGCCGGGATATGATGAAAAAAGCCAAGGACCGGCTTATCAAGGCGAATCTTCGGCTGGTGGTCTCCATTGCCAAGAAATACACCAACCGGGGGCTTCACTTCTTCGACCTGGTGCAGGAGGGGAACATCGGCCTTATCAAGGCGGTGGAAAAGTTTGAATATCAGAAGGGCTTCAAGTTTTCCACCTACGCCACTTGGTGGATTCGTCAGGCGATCACCCGGTCCATTTCCGACCAGGCCCGGACCATCCGGGTTCCGGTACACATGATCGAGCAGATCAACAAGGTGGTCCGGGAATCCCGGCAGCTTTTACAAGTTTTGGGCCGGGAGCCCACGGACGAGGAAATCGCCGAGCGCCTGGGCTGGACCGCCCAGCGGGTAAAATCGGTCAAAAACGTGGCACGGGAACCCATCAGCCTTGAAACTCCCATCGGGGAGGAGGAAGATTCCCTTCTGGGGGATTTCATCGAAGACAAGGATGTGGAAAATCCCGCCAGCCAGACCGCCTTTACCCTTTTGCAGGAGCAGCTTTCCGGGGTACTTTCCACCCTGCCGGTACGTGAACAGGAGGTACTCAAGATGCGCTTCGGTCTGGACGACGGCTACTCCCTTACTCTGGAAGAGGTGGGGCTCTATTTTAACGTCACACGGGAACGGATACGTCAGATTGAGGCAAAGGCGCTGCGCCGCCTGCGGCATCCCAAACGGAGCCGGAAATTGAAAGACTACCTGGATCATTGACAAAAAAAACGTACGTTTTTTTTGTCTTGGGAGAAACAAGCAAAGCTTGTTTCTCCATAAATCTAAAGAAAGTACTTTAATGAGTATGATTATGTATACACAAGGGGCATTAAATGGCAATGGATGAGGTATTTGAAAATCTGCGGAAACTGCAGGATATACTTTCCGAGAAATTTACCATGGAGAAGGATATTCAGGAAATTCCCAAGCAGCTTGTTACCAAGGAAGAAGTCCTGGCCCGGCTCAAAAAGTCTTTTATCGAAAAGAATCAGGAGTACGAAAAGGCAAAGACCGCAGAGGGCGAATTCCGAAACCTCCTTATGGATGCGGAATCCCTGAGGGAAAAGGCGGAAAAGAACATGGATGTGATCAACACCCAGCGGGAATACGAAGCCCTGGACAAGGAAATCCATGATTCCGCTGAAAAGGAACAGCAGTACCGCAAAGACCTTCAGCGGGAGGAACGGTTCCTGGCGGAACTGGATGAGCAGATGAAGCAGAGTACCGCCCTGATCGAGCAGCAGGAAGCGGAACTCGCCGAACGCCGCGCCGGTATTGAAGTGGAAATTGCTGAAAAAAAAGTAAAAATTGAAGAACTTGTCAAACAGGAAAATGCCCTTACCCCGGATCTTGATTCGGAGGTTATCTTCAAATTTGAACGGATTATCCGCAATAAAGAAGATAATTCGGGAAAAGGTCTGGGTATTGTGTCCATCAAGGGCGGTGTCTGTCAGGGCTGTCACATGATTCTCCCCGTCCAATTTGCCAATTCGGTCCGCCAGGGCGAGGAAATCGTGTTTTGCCCCTACTGTTCCCGTATTCTCTTCTACGAAGAAGCCGAAGAGGGCGAGGAAGAATTCTTCGACAACGACGATTCCGGCAGCCTTGCCGACCTCGACGATATGGAAGAAGACGATTATGACGATGACGAAGAAGAGGAAGAAAAGGTCAACATTAATTTTGAGGAATGATAAAAAATCCTAAAGGATTTTTTATCTTGGGAGAATCCGCCCTTGACGAATTCTCCATGATTTAGTTTTTTATAACGATGAACCAGGCTGCCGCAGGGGGCCGCAATAAAGTCCGGGACGGTTTCCGTTTCGCCCATGCGGTACCCCTGAGGAAAGTCCGGGCTCCGCAGGGCATGATGCCGGGTAACACCCGGGAGGAAGGGTCGAAAGGCCTTTTCGACAGACAGTGCAACAGAAAGTATACCGCCTTGGGGTGTAAAAGCCCCAGGTAAGGGTGAAAAGGCGTGGAGAAAAACCAAAGGTTTTTCTCCGAGGGTAAAAGCCCACCTCGGCGGCGGTAACGCCGCCGGAAAGATTTTGGTTTTAGTCAGAAAAATAGCATGGAGTTTTCCCTATGGGAAAACTCTCAAGCCGTTTTTCGGCAAAGCCGAAAAACGGCAAACCTCATCAGGAGCAAAGTCAAGCGGCGGTAGAACGGCCCGTTTAATACCGCAGGTAGGCTGCGTAGAGCTTATCCGCAAGGATTAAGCCCAGATAGATGGCGGCTCCACCCCAACCCCGTGTTGGCGGTGGTGGAGTTTTGAGGAGGCTTTAGCCTCCGAAAAACTCCAGGCCCATTTTCCGCAAGGAAAATGGGCACTGAACCCGGCTTATGGTTCATCGTTTTTTTGTATTTATCGTCAACGCTCTTACCTGGGCGGCAATTGACTTTATCTTAAATTTCCTATTATATATCCTTGCGATATGTTTAAAGAAAAAAAATATTCTCATTATAGGACATATTTCAGGCGGAATAACATTATCCGCCGGGCGGCGCTTGCTGTGATTGCGGTTGTCCTGGTGATAGTTCTTGTCTCTCTTTTTTCCGGGTTG
>BNUT01000072.1 GCA_025997555.1 Spirochaetia bacterium | reverse complement strand
GACGGAAGGACAGTCACCCAGATATTCAGGCCCTATTGATGCAATGCTTCCACCATGTAACGGATATCGTAACCATCATCGGTCTGTATTTTCATTTCGATCACAAAGATCACCGAACCGTCATTGGGGGCGATCACGACCTTTTTGATTTTATAGGACGCGACAAGAGTCCGCTTTATTTGGGGGTTGCCTACCATATAGGTTTTCCGGTCTCCGTTCCGGGCAACCCGGTCCAGGGTGATATGAAAGGAAGATCTCAGATTATTTCCGGAACCTTCCACAAGGGGCATAAGGCTTGCCTTATAGGAATTTCCCGCTTCAAAATCCCGGAATTCGATGGTTTCCCCCCGGCCGATTACCTCGTTGGTGTCCAGGGATATATACAGGGGCTGACCTTGAAGGAGAAAATTTACCCTGTACTGTTCCGCCAGGGCGGCGTTCCGGGCAATGAGCCGGTAAAAAGCGCCGGAACCATCGCTGCCGGAAATCACCGGACTGTTATGGGTAAAAGCAATCCGGCCCCCGTTGGCAAAATCATTCCGGGGAACATCAACTACAAACAGCTCCGCCCAGGGCCTCAAAGTTCCGGACTGTACCCCATACTGGGCAAACATATATATTCTGCCATCAGGAGAGAAACCAAGATCTACAAAAGACGCCATATCCCCGGCCCACAGGGTAGAAGCGCACAAAACCAGGGCACAGGCGATTAAAAAATAGGTCTTTTTTGATACCATAGGAGTCTCCTCTATTCTATTATACAAATATCGGAATATGATGATAAGTCTTGAGGAAATCTTCTCTTCGGGCTATGCTTGAATCGTGACTTTATCAGACAGGAATACCTTTTTAAAAGCGGAAATTCTCATCTCCGCTTTATTTTTTATCTTCCTTGCCGTTATATTTGGCGTTATTATCCCCACCTATCCCGCCGCTGTGGAAGAATCCATCCGGCGTTCATCGGGCATTATCCAGAATCTCATCGGCCATTTTTTGGAACCAAGCGTTTATGCCCCCTTCGTATCAATAGCGGCGGCGGTGAGCTATGCCTTTGTTACCCTCATCCTGATCTACTATTTTTTTGAAAAAACCCAGGCCCCGGAAATTCTGTTTTTCACTCTTTTTGTACTTTCTTTCTCTTTTGAAGGGATGCGGATCATAGTACCCCTGCAAAAGATCCATGAAACCCCTGCTCTGTACCTCCTGATGAGCTCCCGTGTGCTGCTCTTCGGCAGGTTTTTCGGAATTTTTTCCCTCTTTGCAGCCAGTGTCTGCGCAGCGGGACTTGAAGTGCAAAAACAGCAAAACATCGTCATGATAATTGCCCTTATCACCCTGGTCATTACCCTGGGGGTTCCCATTGATATTCTTACCTGGGATGCCAGTTATTGCACGATCAACGGCTACACCGCCCTGTTCCGCATGGTCGAGGCAGGGGTGCTGCTTATCACCATGCTCAGTTTTTTTATTTCCGCCTATTCCCGTGGTTCCAATGAATACATCCTTATCGGCGTCGGTTCCTTTCTGGTTTTTCTGGGCAGAAATCTCCTCCTTACTGCGGACACTTGGGCCACTCCCTTACCGGGGCTCGCGGCCCTTATTACAGGCACCTGGTTCATTTGTACCCGGTTACACAAAGTATATCTGTGGCTGTAATTAGTGCCTGTCCACAAAGCCGGTTACTTTGTTTGCATTTTCGCAGCCTTTAGGCTGCAAAAATGCGATTTTCAAGGTAGTTCGGAGTTTTTAGAACGAAGATATGAGGCAAACAACCAGGCCCACGGTTACGGGCATCGCGAGGTTGTCATAGTCTTCCAGGGGAAGGGCTTCCACAGCGGTTGCGGTCAGGGCGGCGATTAGGGCGATACGATAATCAAATGAAACCTGGTAGGCGGATATCAGTACGGCGATGAAACAGGCCAGGGACCCTTCAATGCTTTTGCCACCCAGAAACGCGGGGCGCAGACGACCGAAGAGTTTTCCGATAAGGCTGGCAAAACCGTCTCCAAAGGCCAGCGCATAGATGGCAATAGCTGCCGCCGGTGAAGGGTAGAGAAGCAACGCCAGGAGAGCGCCCATGCCCAGGGTGACCGGCCCCATCACAAAACGGCCCATATCCCTGGACCGGGAAGCCATACTGGTGATGGAGGAAATGAGGGGAACCTTTACCCCCGCAAGGCGGAGGGTTTCCATCCAGGTATAACCCAGGGTGCCCGCCATCAGGAACAGCACCGTGGCAGGACGGTTCACCGCAGCCATGAGAGGGCTTAAAGCAATAAGAAAATGGATTGACTTTCTAAGGATTTCTGTCTTAAATTCCTGAAGGTTCGGGATTACAGAATACAGGAATTTGTCTTTTTGAATTACAAAATCACTCATACTACATTAATAGCAAATACCATGCCAAATTTAAAATGCTTTTTCCACAAAAAGGCAAATCGCCCTAATTCGTTATACTACAACAAATTAAGACGACATACAATCAATGAAGGTATTTTCAACATCCGAAAAAGTATGAAAAAATATACATATAAAATTCACAATATACTATTAAATGGACGATACAAGATTTGAACTTGTGACTTCTACCGTGTGAAGGTAGCACTCTCCCACTGAGTTAATCGTCCGGGCAACCAATAAATTAATGATAGCACAAAGTGATGCAGTTGGTCAATTATTCGGTGAGCCGGGCGGGCTGGGAGGTAAGTTCTTCCCAGATTGAAGGTTCAAGGACATCTTTGTCGATTTGGGGGTAGATCTGGGGCTCGTAGTCGGGGACGGGGTAGAGGGCGTTTCGGGAGTTGAGGAAGGCTAGGTTGATACCGGGGGCGGAGAAGTCGTCTGCGCCGAGACGGACCATGGTGTTGGGGTTGCGGGTCAGGGAGTCCCAGGCGCGGGCAGATTCGGTGTAGAGCCCCAGGGCGCGGGAACGGAAACGATCCAGGACACGGGGTTGGACGTTGCCCTGGCTCCGGCTGATGGCTTCCAGGGTGACACCCATATTGTTCCGGGCGATCATAAGGCGTTCCGCCAGATCGATGTATTCGGGGCGATCGTTGGGCATGAGCATGGGGAGCCGGGACCGTTCGCCCTCAAGGATGTCCAGGAGGCGATTGTAGTAGCCTTGGGCAGCAAAGTAGTCGTCCCGCTGGTAGGTGACGTTCCCCAAGGCAAGGAGGATGCGCCGGTTCAGAGGCAATTCCGATGAGGCGGCGAAGAACCGCTCCAGGGCCTGCGGCCATTGCTCCTGACGGTAATAGGCGGCTCCCATCCGGTACTGGATTTCCGGGGGGGGCCCAGCCGGTCTGCTCGGAGCGCAGGTAATATTGCAGGGCCATATCCATATTCCCGGTCTTGGTAAAGTATTCGAGATCGCCCAAGTCCGCATAGAGTTTGCCGTATTCGGGAGAAGGGCTGAGGAGCTGCCGGGTAAGGCCGTCCTCGTAAAGGCCGATGCCTTTGACAAGTTGTTCTTCGGCGGCAAAGAATTCCCGCTGCCCCGTAAGGATGTTGGCGTAACGCTGCTGGGCGGCGATCCGGTAGGCCAGACGCTTGACGGATTCTTCCCTGGCTGCGTCAAAGGCGCGGATGGCTGTTTCCAGGGCTTCCTGCTCTGCCGGAAGATCGCTCAGGTTGCGGTAATACCGGGACAGGTGATAATGGCTTTCGGGCAGGGAGGGATCGGTCTTTACCGCCCGGAGCAGCACATCCCTGACACCCTGAATCTGCTCAACATATTCATTGGGAACGCCTTCGGTTTTTTCAGTCCGTTTGTCCATCAGATAGCCCCCCAGCTCCGACAGGGAAGCGCCGGAAATTTTTCGCTTGGGGTAATCCATAAAATAGGATTGCAGAGGCAGTACTTCCTTGAGGTTGTCGGTGCGGATAAAGTACTTCATCATCCGTTCCGTCACGGAATCGGCCTGGGCGGGTTTTAACTTTTGTCCCAGGAGCCGGGCATAGGCGAACCGGGCATCCTCATACCGGTCGTAGTCAATTTCCCCCCAGGCAAGGGCGTTATCCCCAAGGGCCAGCAGGGCGTCATAATCATCTACTTCATAATCAAGGATATTCCGCCGCAGCAGGGAATCGGCCTTCTCGTAATTTCTTACATAGTAGGTTTCCAGATTGGCATAATCCAGCACCCCCTTCTTGTCCCGTGGATAGAACCGCAAAAGTTCATCGTACTTTTCTTCCGCATAACGGTACTGCCGCTCATCCCGGAAGGCTTCGGCGTATTTGTAGAACCAGTCTTTTACCCGGTGTATACCGAAGGCTTGGGTGAAGCGTTCGTTTGCCCGTTCATATTCACCCTGCTCGATCCGCTCATAGCCCATTTTATAAATTGATTCAGCCCGCTGGGGTATATAGATGAATTGATAAGCCAGATAAAAAACAGAAGCCACCAGCACGGCAATCATCATAAAGATCCGGAAAATGGGCAAAAAGTTATGGACAAAGATATAGGTGAAACTTGACTGTTCCGCTTCCAGTTCCGCGCCTGTCTTCTTTTCAAAGCCCTTGGGGATGACAATGGTCCGGCCAAGAATTTTTCCCGCCAGGGCGGCGGTTTCCTGTGCCGGAGCCCCCTGGACCAATAACTTGATCAGTTGGGACATTTGTTCCGGGGAAACCACTTCTTCAGCTATCAGTTCTTCGCAGGCTATCCGTAAATTAAGGGGATACCCGGAAAGGGTCTCCTGAAATTTTGCCAGATCCTTTTCACTGAGCCGGATCTCCTCAACATCGCCTGCGGGGGCAACATCGGGTGTACGCCCTGCCTTCCCCTTCGCACCGGATTTGGCGGCGGGAAGATCCGCAAGAACCTCATCAAGACCCGGAAGTGCAAATTCTTCCATATCTGCGCCGGATCCCTGGGAAGCCCCGCCGTTGGCCGCAAAATCCTCAGGAAGCTTATCCCCTCCCTCAAGGTTAAATTCATCAAAGGAATCGGACGGCGTATCAGCTCCGTCAGTTTCCGGAAAATCTGCGCCTCCGCCGGCTGAGACAAATTCATCAGGAATTTCCACGGATGCAGGGGGCTGTTCCGGGGGAAGCTCTGTCGGCTGTTCCGAAGCGGGGGCGGCATCATCAACCAAATCAGGACCTTCAGCGATGTTGGCGTCAGAGGCGGATTCAGCCCCGGCGGTCGTATCGGCAACGGCGTTGGCGAGGTTGTCCATGGGCGGCAAACCCGGTTCGGACAATTGACCGCCAAAATCCTGATCCTCACCAATATCGCCAAGGTCAAAATCTTCGGCGGCGGCCTCGCCACCGGTATTCTCCACGAGATCAGGAATATCCACTGATTCACCGGCAGGTTCCTCTACCGGGATGTCGGGCGTACTGGATTCCACATCATCGGCCAAGCCGTTTAGCAGATCATCAGGGATGGCAAAATCGTTGTTATCTGTTTCAGGAGTGGATTCAGCCTCAGCGGCCGGTTCTCCGGCCGGAGAACCGGCCGCTTCTGATATGTCGGGGAGATCGTCGGGAATGGTGTCGAGGAAGGCACCGAAGTCTAAATCGGCATCTGTATCTGAAAGAAGACCGGCATCGGCTGAATCAGGAGCCGCTGTTTCGGCCTGGGGCTCCGCAGGGGCAGGCTTGGGGGCCGGTTTGGCGGCTTCGTGTTCCGGAAGGGGAAAATCCTCAAGAGGTATATGTTGAGCCGCAAGGGCGGCAGATTCGCCGCCGATGTTACCGAATGAGTATTTAAATTCCTGAAGCGCTCGTAATGACGGCATATTAAGATAATTAAGTATCGGCCGATAATTGAAAAGAGCTTATGAAAACGATCACGTTCAATGCTGCAATACTCCTTTTGGTAATTGCCGGTTCGATAGGAGCCGCAGATATTGAATCCTCTCAATTTATCGACCACATGAAGAGCCTGAGCGGCCCCGTTGCGCCTGAGATCTACGAGGATTCGGTCATTTTCACTGCCCCATCGTCCAATCATCGGGTAGGGATCGCCTTTGCCCACGAGGGATTCGCCAAAGTCCACTGGTTGCAGCAGTTTCTGGTTTCCCAGGACCCCCTGGACGCCCCCATTCCCCAGGGCAAAACAGTTCCCGATCCCTACATGGATTCAGGGCTTCGCTTTTTAGTATACCAGATCCCCAAAAACTTTTTGGAACTGGAATACCGCATGGTGATCGACGGCCTATGGACCACGGATCCCGCAAACCCCGCCAGCCGCAAAGACAGCCGCTCCGGCCTGACCCTTTCCGTACTATCCCTCCCCGTAAAGCCCCCAGCCCCCAGCCCCTATAGCGGCCCCAAGGGATCCCTGAGTTTTTCCTTCAAGGGGCCTCCGGGCGAAACCGTCACCGTGGCAGGCAGCTTCAACAACTGGGACCCCTTTATGTACGAACTTGTCGAAAACCCCGCCGGAACCTACTCCCTCACCATTCCCCTCCCGCCCGGCATCTACCAATACGTCTTCTTTCACCGGGGCGAACGCTACCTTGATCCCTACAACTTCCGTCGTGCCTACGCCAAAGACGGTACAACCGCATCGGAAGCGGTGATAGAATAAGAGAAAAAAAGCACCTCCGCCTTAAGCTATCTTCCTTGTATAAAATTGCTTTATAGCATCCACATCTCCCAAAACAGAGACCACGTCACGGGATGTTTAATACTTCAATTTCAGAAGTTTGGGAAATTTTTTAGAGTAGGTGATGCTTTTTATAGAACAGAACCTTAACTTTTAGCAGGAGTAGGACTCGAACCTACGACCTCCGGGTTATGAGCCCGACGAGCTGCCAACTGCTCTATCCTGCGTCGTGTTTGTTCAATATATCAGTTTAGTACAAAAGAGTCAACCGGGTTGTGGCAAAAATCATTCTTTGGCCGCCTTCAGAGTCCCGTGGATAAATAAAACCGAGGAACCAAGGGCGGAAAAGGCGATAAAAATCGCCAAAATCGTGGGAATTCCGTGGAAGAGAAGCATAAAATTGTACATACCGTGGATGGCTGCGGCGGAAAGGAAGCGCATCAGGGCGGGGAAGGGATGGTCCCGGCAGACCGCCGCTGCGGCTCCTACCCGTGCGCCGCAGGCCCCGTGCAGGGGGGCGGCGGTAAAGGCCCGCAGAAGGGTGACGCCCATGTTTGCCGCGCCGTAAGTGGCGCTCTCAATGAGCGCGAACCCCAGACCGGCGAGGAGTCCGGCAATGGCGCCCCAGACGGCGGTGTTACTTGAAAAAACACCGGGAATGGCGCCGGGAGTACCGGCAATATCGGTACCGGCTCTGACAGCAGTACCGGGGGGAATTCCCTTCCCCATCAGATTCAAAATTTTAAAGAAGATGAGGAGCATCAGTAGACGACCCAGTTCTTCGGCAAGGGCGTTTACCAGTAATGTGTTGGGGAAAATGTTTTGCAGGAGAAGGGCGATAAAGGGGGCCGCCGCGCCCGAAAGGAGGCAAAACAAAAACCATGGCAGGGGCAGGGGGAAGCGGGCCAGTCGGAACCAAAGGTATACCAGAAATACCGGAAGGGCCGCGACAAATATCAATAAAAAGAGAACCAGCAATCCGTTCATGTACAAGCATAGTATACGTTATTAAAACAGCGTATACTAGCACGATTATGGGCTTAGTCATTTTAACCGGGCCGAAACATTCGGGCAAAACCACCGTCGGCAGGGCCCTCGCGGAGCAATGCGCCGGGGCCTTTACCGACATGGATGAACTGGTGCAAGCGCTCACCGGGAAAAGCCCCCGGACATTATTCAAAGAGGGGCCCGATGTATTCAGAATTGCGGAGGCGGAGGCCCTGCAAAGCTTGCTCAATGAAGGGCATGACGGAAGGAGCTTTCGCATTGTTGCTGCGGGAGGCGGACTCGTCGATAACGGCGCGGCATTGTATCTGCTGAAAAAGAGCAACACAGTAACACTGGTGTATCTGGATGTTTCCGTGGAAACCGCCTGGGAGCGGATTAGTATTACTGCGGAAAAGACCGGGGAACTGCCGCCCTTTCTCAATACCGCCAATCCGCAGGAAACCCATCGGCTGCTCCACGAGCGGCGGGCGGCGGCTTACCGGGAAATCGCACACATTATCATAAAGGCCGATGGTAAAACACCGGAAGCAATTGGGAAAGAACTATTCGCTGTAATACTGTGTTAGGGGATCGATGCGGCGGCCCAATCGGCGACTATTTTTTTTAAGCCTTCGTTTATCAGCTTGAGGGTCCTGCCGCAGGCGGGGCAGGTAAAGCGGCCGTCCTTGTCCAGGTGCTGTTTCGCGCAGCCGATACAATAAGTTCTGCCGCATTCAGGGCAAGAACCGGCAGGAAGCTCGTCGGGGGGCATGGCGTGGAGCCTCAATGACGGAACCGAAGGCGGGTCACGGGGGACACGCCAACTCCTGTTGCAGGAGGCGCAGTGGATGAGCCGGGTCATGCTGTCTTCAAGTTTCTGCTGTAACTCGGAGCGGCGGACGGCGGCGTCTTCGTCAAGGTCTATTGTCTCAAGCCGGGCAAGGGTTTCCCGGACATCGTCCCAGCGGCCCGTGGAACTGTAGATCCAGCCCAAGTTCAGCAGGGAAGGGACGTGATTGTTGTCTGCCTCCAGAGCCGCGCGGCAGGCGGATTCGGCCCGGGGGAATTCACCCTTCTTTACCGCCACGTAGGTGATCAATTCCAAAACCGCCGGGGACGGGTCCTTGCTGTGGGCCTGGGCCAGAACCGTGTCGGCTTCGCCGTAATAGCCAAGCTCAATAAGGCAGGATGCCCGGTTGATCAAAAATTCCACATTGCCGGGAACTACGGAAAGGGCCTTTACATAATATTCATCGGCCCGTTCAAACTTGCCGGCCCGGACCAAAAGATTACCGGCGCTGTTCGCCAGGATTCCGTCCTCATCCTCAGCTTTACCGGCTTCGAGGATCTTCAATGCTTCTTCCAAAGAACCCCGTAGATAATGATACAAACTCCGGTTTACCCGAATGGCCGGAACTTCTCCCAGGGATGCGGCGGCCCTTTCCAGATGCTTTTCTGCATCGTCAAGATCATTGCGATTTAAAGCAATCTCTGCGGCAAAATTGTGCACCCATCCCGCGTTAGCATCAACAGTATTACTGTCATCATCTGAAAAAAGGGAAATGGCGGCGTCAAGGTGGGCGCGGGTTTCAGGATCATCAGCATTACTGTTAAGCAGGAAACGGGTTTCCGCAAGGCGGAAGTGAAAAAGCCCGTAATCGGGGGCAAGGGTGACGGCCTCTTCCAGCAGGGGCAGGGCCTCACTGCGTTTATCATTGCGGATAAGGATCAGTGCCCGCAAAAAATAGATCGCCGGGTCAGGGGCAGGTGCGGGGTCAAGGGACTTTCGCAGTGTTTCTGCGTTGGTGAATTCGGCATTCGCCATGGACCAATCTTCTATGCCGAAGGCCCACTTCCCCGTGAGGGCATGGGCTTCCCAATTATTCGCCCCAAGTGAAAGGAGCTTCGGGGCCAGCGCCCCCAGGTCCTGATAATTACCTGCACTCAGGAACAGGCGGCCGCTGCGGAGGTAGCGTTCAAGGGCATCTACTTTGCGGCCCAGGATTTCATATGCATTGGCGGCATTCTTGGCGAAGATGCCGTTTTCACCGTTAAGTTCAAAACTGCGATCATAAGCGGCCGCGGCTTTTTCGTAATTCCCCAAATCCCACCAGGCGTGGCCCAACAGGGTATGCAGGACGGGATCGTCATTGCCGGACACCGCTTCTGCGGCAAAGTCCCGCAGGGCCTCGAATTTTTCTTCGGCGTAGAGGATCTTCGCCTTCTCGGTTACCGCCTCCCGGCCCTCGGGGCTTTCCCGGCCAAGCGCAAGGCAGGCGTCGGCATATTCTTCCGCCTCATCGTAAAGTTCGTTCTGATACGCAAGCCGCTCCGCAAGGAGCAGTTCCCGCTGTGTACGCTGATAGCTGGGGGCCTCCCACATTTTTTTAAGCTGAACCAATGCGGACGCCGATTCCCCCATGGCGGCAAAGGTTTCCGCCAGCGCGAACCGGGCCTGGGGCGCAATGGCAGGATTGTTTTCCCATTGACGCCAGGCCGCCTCAACATCGTCAATCAGATCCTTCACCGAGATACTTTCCAGAGAAGCGGCGCCGGGCGCGGTTTCTGCTTCGTAAGATGCCACAGCAAACCCAAGGGTTCCCATAGGAATGGATGACTCATCCGTCTCCGCCGCCCAGGCGCCGTTGATCAGCAGCGCCAGATGCGCGCCGTAGGCGATTATTCTGAGGGTAAACTCCGTTTCATGAGCGGCGGCGGCGGGAAGTTCGGTCCAGCCGATAAGGGGGAGGGGCATGTTGTTCCGCACTGCGTCCAGCCGGAAGTAGCCCTTGCTGGAAACCAGGACCGAGTAGTAGGTGCCATCGTCCATCATGCGGAAGAGGAGCCCCGCAGCGGCATAGCCTCCCATGGCGTCCAGCCTGATCCGCGCATCGATCACCTGGTCCTGATAGCGGCGGTTCGGGGCCTCGATCCAGGCGATTGTTTTGGACTTTTTCAGGGCTACCACGGGGATGTGATTTTGCAGATAGGCATCATAGGAACTTTCTGATTTAATATCAAAAATGATTGCATCACTTTCCGGTTTGCGTTGAATGATTTTTTTGATAAAACCGAACATACTAATGATGTAACCTAAATTCGTTTAAAAGTCGAGGTGTGTATGAAGATAAAAAAGAGTGACAAAATTGTAATTATCGTGACCGTTCTTTTGATTGCCGCTGCGCTGGTGGTTAAGATTGGATTCAGATCCGGCGACAATACCCACAACACCGCCGCAAAGCCGAAAAAGGAAAAGGTAAATCTTGTTTTTACCCAACTGCGGGAAAGTGAATGGGAGCAGGGCGCCCTCTCATCCCTTATTGGAGAATATAAAGGGCTCCACCCCGAAGTAAGCATTCGGGAGCAAACCCAGGGTTATGATGAGTTCCGGGATACCGGGGCGGAAACCGCCGAACCGGATATCATCGTCATGGAGAGCCGCTACCTTGCAGAATTTATCAAGGCCGGAACCTTCAGTTTTCCAGATTCCCAGGGGGCGTTTATAAATGAAAGCAGGGAACGGGTCCTCCCCCTGGTGTCGTCCATGGATGTTCTCTTTTACAATATTGATATCCTCAAGGCTGCGGGTTTCGACCGGCCGCCGAGGGACCGTACGGAATTCCTGCGCTATGCCCAGGCGGTAAGTAAAGGCGAAGGCTCCGCCAAACAATACGGCGCGGCCCTCGCCTTAAGCCCCGCAGACAACCGGGGGGCGTTCCGGGATGTCTTTTCCTGGATATGGGCCGCCGGGACCATCATGACCAAAGAGGGAGTTCCCGATTTCAACGGCAAAGCCATCAATGACACTCTTGCCTTCCTGGCCCAGCTTGAAAAGGAGGGCCTCCTTGCGCCGCAAAGTTTTACCACAACCGGCGCGGAACGGCTTGATGAATTTGCCGCCGGAAAAATCGCCATGATAACCGGCTCCGTTCAGGATATTGTACAACTGCGGGATCGGATGAAGGACGGCGCTTTCGGCATCACCCTGATACCGGGTCCGGCGGGTTATGCGGGAAAGCCCGTCTTTGGTCTTTCGACATGGTACGCGGGGATCAACGCCAAAAGCGGGCATCCCGATGAGGCCTGGAATTTTCTCCTTTACTTGCAGGAAAACAGCAGCCGGCTGGCGGAACAGATCCGGGCCGTACCGGGAAGCAACGATTCAGCGGCCGCTTATATCACGGAGGACCCCTTTTACGCCAAGGCCTGGGATATGTACGAAGCCGCCGATCTGGTTCAGGAATTAACCACCATCCCCAAAATACGGGAACTGGAAAATGCAGTTCGGGAAGAACTGGCAAATATGTTCGCCAACAATACCGCCGCCGCCGATACCGCTGCGGCAATTCAAAAAAAGTGGGAATAGTATCATAGCATTAACCGTGCTATGATCCCTGATAATCAGTCCCGTAAGGAGGCGACTTATTTTCTCCCGTTGGCGATATTTTAATTTTTCCAAAGAGTTGATCGAAGGCTGCCGGGATTTGATTAATCGGTACAATGCCCGGAGACTGCGGATCATCTGCCTGATTGCATCCCTACTATTGGTTATTTTTTCTTTGTTCCCCCTCCTGATAGAAAAGAAAACGCTTAAATTTATCATATATTTGACCGTTGCTGCTTTTGAACTGGGGATATATGGCTATACCCGGTACATACAAAGAAAGGAATTGAAAAGAGGCCCCATTGCGGTGGGCTTTTTATTGTTTTTCAGTTGTATTATGACCTTCGCCTTCTATATCGGCGTAATTGTCCGGCCGGAAAGTCAGGCGGTCAACTTTATGGTTTTTTTTATTTGTGCCCAACTCTTTTTTATAATCGATCCCCTTTGGAATATGGTCCTCAATGTGGTGGTGGTGATAATTTTTTCAAGCTTGACTTTTCGGATAAAACCCCTGGTATTTTGGCAATTTGATATGGAAAACGCCGCTATTGCCTCCGTGGGGGGGATGATTTTCAGTTGGCAAATGAGCCATCTGGTTATCAAAGAAATGATCTCCGTCCGGCGGCTCGAAACGGAGCGGAACCATTTTGAAGCGGAAAGCATCCGGGACGACTTAACGGGCCTGAACAACCGCCGGGGGTTTTTACACGAGGTAGATTTTTACATTAACGCCTGTCAGCATGTGCATCAAACCGTATGTGTCATTATGATGGATGTGGATCATTTCAAATTTTACAATGATTATTACGGCCATCCCAAAGGGGACCAGGTGCTTAAGGCCATCGGCGGTGTACTTTCCCGGCTTATGGCGGAGGAAAAAGTATTTGCCGCCCGTGTCGGCGGGGAGGAATTCATCACC
>BNUT01000071.1 GCA_025997555.1 Spirochaetia bacterium | reverse complement strand
TTCATATAGTGATTTTAATCGCCAGGCATTTACAGCAGTTGAGTGGGCAATTAACGAAATTATGGACAATGTATTAACTCATTCTGAATCCCCAATAGGCGGCATAGCACAATTAACAACATATAATCACGCAAATAAAAAAATAGAAATAATTGTATCAGATGCAGGAGAAACAATACCCAAGACTCTTTTTGATAGTAATAATGACCAGCGAAACACACCTATAAAAATTTTACTATCATCCATAAAAGAAGGTGTAACAAATGGAAAGGGGCAAGGCAATGGTTTATTCGGTGCTTACAATATTTGTCATGAAAGCAAGGGGGTATTCGTTATTGATTCAGGTTCCGCAATACTGAAGGACTTTCCTAATGATGTATTATATGTTGGCCCAAATACAATACCAATTATCGGCACCACGATATCTGCAACCATAAATTGCAATGTTGAAAATTTATTAGAAAAGGCATTACGATTTAATAATAAAGTATATTATCCATCTGATTACATTGAGATAAACTATGAATTGAACGAAAACAATCGTTTTATCGTACTAAAAGAAGCAGCATCGGTTGGCAATAGATCTGCCGGCATCCCATTACGCAATAAAATTAAAAACATTTCCAGGTGGGTAAATGATATTATCTATATTGATTTTGAAAATGTCCCCGTTCCATCAAGTAGTTTTTTGGATGAGTTTGTTGTAAAATTAATATTAGAAATTTCTCCTGAAATATTTAAAAATAAATACAAAATTATAAATATTTCAAATACGATATTTAATTTATTGGACAGATCATATTTTCAAAGAACAAGTAAAAAAATTAATGAAGTATTTGATTAAGTACTGACTACCTCACATAATCGAACTGTCAATTTATTCTATTTATGGTTGCTGATACCAAAATGAGGCAAGTAACTATTCGGCCCTCTCTGGGCCAAGCAGTTACTTCTGTAGCAATTATAAGAAGACAGAGGTTGCCTCCTTACGCCTGTGTTATCACCTTACGGTATTGCTTCTTCCCTGCCCGTAGAACCAGCTCCCCTCCGTCGTCCAGTCGATCTGCGTAGATACAGACTGTTATATCAGTAATAGCAACCAGCTTGCGTTTGGTGGCCGGGATGCCAACATGCTCATTGAGATCACTGGAGGCAAAGGCCCCTCCCTGCTGGACCAAGCGACGAGCTTCACTCTTGCTAGAAACTAGTCCCGCATCAGTGAAGATATCCACCACGTTGTAACCCGCCTTAAACTTTTCTAAGGACAAGACAACGGTACGCATATTCTCCGGGTCCCCGCCATCGCCCCCGAAGGCGGCCTTGGCGCCGGACAGGGCCTTATCGGCCTCGTCTTTGCCGTGGATCAGGGCGCACACCTCCCAGGCGAGCCGCTCCTTGGCCTCGTTGGGATTTTTACCGGGGGCGCACAGGCTGTCGCATTCATCAATAGGCAGAAAGGTGAACATTAAAAGGAAGCGGCGGATGTCGGCGTCCTGCACGTTCCGCCAGTACTGGAAAAATTCGTAGGCACTGGTGATTTTCGGATCGAGAAAGATGGCGCCCTTTTCGGTTTTGCCCATCTTTTTGCCGTCGGCAGTAGTCACCAAGGGAAAGGTCATGCCGAAGACTTCCGCCCCTTCGATGCGGCGGATCAGTTCACCTCCGGCCACGATGTTGCCCCACTGGTCATCGCCGCCAATCTGGAGGCGGCAGCCGTAGCGGCGGTAGAGTTCCAGGAAGTCGTAGCTCTGCAAAAGCTGGTAGTTGAATTCGATAAAGGAAAGACCCGTCTCCATCCGCATCCTGTAGGCTTCAAAACTGAGCATACGGTTCACGGAAAAGTGGCTGCCGATTTCCCGGAGGAAGTCGATGTAGTTAAGATTAGCAAGCCAGTCCTTGTTATTGGCCGATTGGGCGGTATCCCCGTCAAAACCGATAAAGCGGTCCAGTTGGGCGCGGATTGAATCGGCATTGGCGTCCAGGGTTTCGTAGTTCAGCATTTTCCGCATCTCGGTTTTGCCCGAGGGGTCCCCGATGCGGGCGGTCCCCCCGCCGATGAGGGCGATCCCCTTTTGCCCTGCGGCGCGGAGGTGGCGGTAGGCGAAGAAGGGCACCATGTGGCCGATGTGGAGGCTGGGCCCCGTGGGATCGCAGCCCACGTAAAAGGTCACCGGCCCCTCATCCATCAACTTTGAAAGTCCCTCAGCATCGGTACACTGCTGAAAAAATCCCCTCGCCTTCAAATTCTCCAACGCCGGATTCATAAAACGCCATCCTCACAAAAATATACATCACTATACCCCGCGCAAACCATAAAATTCAATAGAAAAATTTACCACAGAGGGCAGAGAGGAGTGCGTACGAAAGTGTACAAACACAGAGGACACGTAGAAAGAAAAAGGACGATCAACAACCCCGCCGCAAGCAGCGGGGTTGTTGATCTCTAAAGGTGGTTATATTCGGGGGCTAATACCTTTTAACCGCCCCAAGGGGCGGGGTATTAGACCCCTCAATACGAATAAAAATCCTCTGTTTTTTCCCCTCTGTGTACTCTGTGAACCCTCTGAAGAACCCGCTATCGCGGGGGAGCCTCTGTGGTTGATCCTCATATTGACTTAAAGTGCACATTAGCTTTTATCATATTTCTACGGTTATTACATACCGCAAATCTGAAAGAAGGAGCGTATCATGAAATTTGACGGATATCACCATATCGGGCTGTGGGTTAAGGACGAGCAAAAGAGCCTGGAATTTTATCAGAAGCTGGGGGGAAAGGTGGTTTTTAGCTTCCCCATGAGCGACCTGCCCAAGACTATCAACCTAGTGGACCTGGGCAATAACGCAGTAATAGAGATTATCCCCCGTGGCAACGGCGCGGAAGAGAAAGACGCCCACTGGGCCCATGTCGCCATCCGCACCGACGACGCTAGGGCGGCCTACGATCTGGCGATCAAAGCCGGAGCCGGTTCCAAACAGGAACCCAAAGAGATGAATCTGGGAACCATGCCGGTGACCAACGCCTTTGTGCTGGGCCCGGATCACGAAGTTATCGAATTCTTCCAGGTCCGGGGTTAATAAAAGAATAAATAACCACGGACAGGACGGACTGGTTTTTTGCCTGTCTTTTTCTTTGTCCGTGGTTAATTTCTTAATTCTGCTAGTCAGAACCGGATCGTTTTGCCGGTTTCGCTGCTTTCCCGCACCGCATCTATAAACCGGGTTACCATCAGGGCGTCCTGGGGGCGGATATAGTCCCCTGAGCCGGTTTGCAGGACTTGGTAAAACTGGGCGATCAGTTTCTGGTGGCTATTGCCGTAGACAGCCTTGCCCACTGCCAATGCGGGTACATCGTCTCTGGCCAAAATGGTTTCGCCCCCCTGATCCCGGCGGTAGAGGGTCTGGTTCCGTATGGTGAAGGTTGCTTTTTCGCAGCTCACTTCAATCTCCACCGCCTCGTCACGGCTGTTGGCAACGGAACCGGTAAAAAGCCCGGTAACGCCGTTTTCAAATTCGATCCGGGCGGCGGCGGTATCTTCCACCTCAATGCCGTAATCAAGGATTTGGGCAATGGTCCCCTTGACGCTTTTAATGGGACTCCCGGCAAAGTAGTACATCAGGTCCATGGTGTGGAGGGCCTGGTTGATCATGCAGCCGCCGCCCGCAAGGGACATGATGCCCCGCCATGACTTTGCGTCATAGTAGGCTTTAGACCGTTTCCAGGCCACCGTACCGTGGATACCGCTTATGGGGCCGGCCTCACCGCTTTTCAACAGCTCCATCAGCTTTTCGCTTGTTTTGTTCCGGCGGTTTTGCAGACATATACAGATTTTGACCTGATTAGCCGCTTCAAGTTTGGCGTATTCCAGGCCGTCCCGGTAATTGAGGGCCAGGGGTTTTTCCGCAAAGACATTGCACCCCGCCTCCGCCGCGTCACGGGCCGCCTGATAGTGCAGGTAATGGGGCAGGCAGATATGCACCACATCGGGCTTTTCCTGCCGCAGCATCTCCTTATAATCGGCGTAAAAAGCCGTACCCGGAGGCAGGCTGGCCTTCCGGCCCTCATCCGTGTCACAGCCCGCCGCAAGGACCGCCTTGTCCTGCAGGGACGTGATAGCCGCAATATGCACCGGGGAAATATCCCCCAAACCAATAATCACCGTTTTCAGCATCTTCGATAGGCTCCTTACATAAAAAAGTATTATCCTGTTATTCTGTTATTTGCAAGGAGTAGGTGCTATGCTTCGCATACCACTTCCAATTAACGTGGCAGCAAAGCCGCCCTTTTATAGGAGTATGCCCATGAAAACGATTCTTTGTTACGGCGATTCAAATACCTGGGGCTACAATCCCCACACCCAGGGCCGTTACGATCATAAAACCCGGTGGCCCATGGTGTTAAAGCAACTGCTCAACGAAGGGGCCCGCGCAGACGATCCCTACTGGTGGGTTGAGGAAGAAGGGCAGAACGGCAGGACAAGCTGCCGGGAGGACCCTGTGGAAGGGGACAAGAACGGTCTGCGGCAGCTCATCCCCATTCTGGAAAGCCACAAGCCCGTTGATGTTGTGGCGGTGATGCTGGGGACCAACGACCTCAAGCCCCGGTTCAGCCCCCTCCCCTACGACATTGCCCGGGGTGTTCAGCGCCTGGTTATCGCCGTCCAGGATTCCCGAATGGGCCCTGATAATACCAGCCCCAAGGTGATCATGATCTGCCCGCCGGCCACGGTAAAGTCGCCGGTCTTTGAGCGTGTCTTTGGAGATTCCATCGAACTTTCCAAAAAACTCCCGCCCCTGTACCACGCCCTTGCGAAGGAAAGCGGGGCCATCTACCTTGAGGCGGGGAAGTACATCGAAACCAGCGCCGCCGACGGCATCCACCTGGAACCGGAGGGCCACCGGAAGCTGGCGGAAGCGGTGGCGGAGATCGTGCGGAAACTCTAGGAAGGGCAACTTTACAGAGATTTCATTCTTGATTATAGTGTGAAGAAGAGATTTATATGTACGTTACCTATCACCTTAGAGCGGACGAGATAACCGCCGATGTTATCCAAAATATTAAAAACACCTATCATGACCGGGAACTGGTGGTGTTGTCCAAGGATACCTACGATGAACCGGAACGGGTACGGAAAAATGCCGAATACTTAGCCCAGCTTGAGGAGTCGAAGCAGGAGCTTGAAGCGGGCAAGGGAATTGTAAAAACCATGGCGGAACTAGAGGCCATGGAACATGCCTGAGGTAACTTTTTCTACCAAAGCTTTACAGCAATATATGGAATGGCAAACCGAGGATCAGAAAACCCTAAAACGTATAAACGATCTCATTAAGGATATTCTAAGGAATGGCTTTATGAAGGGAATTGGGAAGCCGGAACCTGAGAATAGTTCTCTTGCAAGGGCCATTATAAAGAATAGCTATAATATGGATTCAAGGAGCCTCTCGTGACCTACCAATACTGGAATCAAAAAATGGAAACCCTCCCCCGGCCGGAATTGGAGGCCTTTCAGCTTGCACAGCTTAAAACAGCGGTAAGCCAGGCCCTGCGTACTCCCTTCTATAAAGAACGGCTCGGCAAGGCGGGGATCGTTAATGCCGATGCCATCAAAAGCCTTGCGGATATCCGAAAAATTCCCTTTACCACCAAGCACGATCTCCGGGACGGCTTCCCCTACGGCTTCCTCAGCATCCCGCGGGACGAAGTGGTCCGGCTCCATGCAAGCAGCGGGACTACCGGCACACCCACGACGATTTACTTCAATAGAGAAGATCTTAGCCGCTGGACAAGTTTTGTGGCCCGGTCGATCTATGCCACGGGCTGCAACAAGGCCGATGTGTTCCAGAACATGATCACCTACGGCCTCTTTACCGGCGGCCTGGGTTTCCATGCCGGGGGCGAGGAAGTGGGGATGCTGGTAATCCCCTCAGGGAGCGGGAACACCACCCGGCAATTCAAACTGATGCAGGACTTTGGCACCACCGTGGTCCACGCCACCCCCAGCTTTCTCCTCCACGTGGAATCCAAAATGCGGGAAGAAGGGATAAGCCGGGACAGCATCAAATTACGGAAAGCCTTTGCCGGGGCAGAACCCTATTCCGAGGACACCCGCCGCCGCATCGAAGAACTCCTCAAAATCGACGTGTACAATTCCTACGGCCTTTCGGAGATGAACGGCCCCGGTGTGGCCTTTGAGTGCCAGGCCAAAAACGGCCTCCACCTCTGGGAGGACGGCTACATTGCGGAAATCGTCGATCCCGATACCCTGGAACCCCTGCCTGACGGCGAAACCGGGGAACTGGTCCTCACCTGCCTCTGCCGGGAGGCCACGCCCATGCTGCGCTACCGCACACGGGACCTCTCCAGCTTCTACACCGAGCCCTGCGTCTGCGGCCGCACCCACCGCCGCCTGCACCGGATCACCGGCCGCACCGACGACATGCTGATCATCAACGGGGTAAACCTTTTCCCCAGCCAGATCGAGGAAGTGATCATGTCCATGAGCGAAGCGGGGAACAACTACCTTATCGTGGTAGAAAAAGAGGGTGTCCTGGACCGGCTCACGGTCAAAACCGAAGTGGGCGAGGACATCTTCATGGACGACTCCCGGCAGAGGCAGGTGAGGACCAGTTCCCCGGTTTCGCCGTCAGGCAGGGGTTCCAGGGTATCGGGATCGACGATTTCCGCAATGTAGCCGTCCTCCCAGAGGTGGAGGCCGTTTTTGGCCTGGCACTCAAAGGCCACACCGGGGCCGTTCATCTCCGAAAGGCCGTAGGAATTGTACACGTCGATTTTGAGGAGTTCTTCGATGCGGCGGCGGGTGTCCTCGGAATAGGGTTCTGCCCCGGCAAAGGCTTTCCGTAATTTGATGCTGTCCCGGCTTATCCCTTCTTCCCGCATTTTGGATTCCACGTGGAGGAGAAAGCTGGGGGTGGCGTGGACCACGGTGGTGCCAAAGTCCTGCATCAGTTTGAATTGCCGGGTGGTGTTCCCGCTCCCTGAGGGGATTACCAGCATCCCCACTTCCTCGCCCCCGGCATGGAAACCCAGGCCGCCGGTAAAGAGGCCGTAGGTGATCATGTTCTGGAACACATCGGCCTTGTTGCAGCCCGTGGCATAGATCGACCGGGCCACAAAACTTGTCCAGCGGCTAAGATCTTCTCTATTGAAGTAAATCGTCGTGGGTGTGCCGGTAGTCCCGCTGCTTGCATGGAGCCGGACCACTTCGTCCCGCGGGATGCTGAGGAAGCCGTAGGGGAAGCCGTCCCGGAGATCGTGCTTGGTGGTAAAGGGAATTTTTCGGATATCCGCAAGGCTTTTGATGGCATCGGCATTAACGATCCCCGCCTTGCCGAGCCGTTCTTTATAGAAGGGAGTACGCAGGGCCTGGCTTACCGCTGTTTTAAGCTGTGCAAGCTGAAAGGCCTCCAATTCCGGCCGGGGGAGGGTTTCCATTTTTTGATTCCAGTATTGGTAGGTCACGAGAGGCTCCTTGAATCCATATTATAGCTATTCTTTATAATGGCCCTTGCAAGAGAACTATTCTCAGGTTCCGGCTTCCCAATTCCCTTCATAAAGCCATTCCTTAGAATATCCTTAATGAGATCGTTTATACGTTTTAGGGTTTTCTGATCCTCGGTTTGCCATTCCATATATTGCTGTAAAGCTTTGGTAGAAAAAGTTACCTCAGGCATGTTCCATGGCCTCTAGTTCCGCCATGGTTTTTACAATTCCCTTGCCCGCTTCAAGCTCCTGCTTCGACTCCTCAAGCTGGGCTAAGTATTCGGCATTTTTCCGTACCCGTTCCGGTTCATCGTAGGTATCCTTGGACAACACCACCAGTTCCCGGTCATGATAGGTGTTTTTAATATTTTGGATAACATCGGCGGTTATCTCGTCCGCTCTAAGGTGATAGGTAACGTACATATAAATCTCTTCTTCACACTATAATCAAGAATGAAATCTCTGTAAAGTTGCCCTTCCTAGAGTTTCCGCACGATCTCCGCCACCGCTTCCGCCAGCTTCCGGTGGCCCTCCGGTTCCAGGTGGATGCCGTCGGCGGCGCTGGTTTCGATGTACTTCCCCGCCTCAAGGTAGATGGCCCCGCTTTCCTTCGCAAGGGCGTGGTACAGGGGCGGGAGTTTTTTGGAAAGTTCGATGGAATCTCCAAAGACACGCTCAAAGACCGGCGACTTTACCGTGGCCGGCGGGCAGATCATGATCACCTTGGGGCTGGTATTATCAGGGCCCATTCGGGAATCCTGGACGGCGATAACCAGGCGCTGAACACCCCGGGCAATGTCGTAGGGGAGGGGGCTGAACCGGGGCTTGAGGTCGTTGGTCCCCAGCATCACCGCCACAACATCAACGGGCTTGTGGCTTTCCAGAATGGGGATGAGCTGCCGCAGACCGTTCTTGTCCCCTTCCACAGGGTCCTCCCGGCAGCTTGTCCTGCCGTTCTGCCCTTCTTCCTCAACCCACCAGTAGGGATCGTCTGCGCGGGCCCCTTCGTTGAGCAGTTGCTTTAACACCATGGGCCACCGGGTTTTATGATCGTAACGGCCCTGGGTGTGGGGATTGTAGCCCCAGGTATTTGAATCGCCGTAACAAAGAATCGTTTTCATGGGCATACTCCTATAAAAGGGCGGCTTTGCTGCCACGTTAATTGGAAGTGGTATGCGAAGCATAGCACCTACTCCTTGCAAATAACAGAATAACAGGATAATACTTTTTTATGTAAGGAGCCTATCGAAGATGCTGAAAACGGTGATTATTGGTTTGGGGGATATTTCCCCGGTGCATATTGCGGCTATCACGTCCCTGCAGGACAAGGCGGTCCTTGCGGCGGGCTGTGACACGGATGAGGGCCGGAAGGCCAGCCTGCCTCCGGGTACGGCTTTTTACGCCGATTATAAGGAGATGCTGCGGCAGGAAAAGCCCGATGTGGTGCATATCTGCCTGCCCCATTACCTGCACTATCAGGCGGCCCGTGACGCGGCGGAGGCGGGGTGCAATGTCTTTGCGGAAAAACCCCTGGCCCTCAATTACCGGGACGGCCTGGAATACGCCAAACTTGAAGCGGCTAATCAGGTCAAAATCTGTATATGTCTGCAAAACCGCCGGAACAAAACAAGCGAAAAGCTGATGGAGCTGTTGAAAAGCGGTGAGGCCGGCCCCATAAGCGGTATCCACGGTACGGTGGCCTGGAAACGGTCTAAAGCCTACTATGACGCAAAGTCATGGCGGGGCATCATGTCCCTTGCGGGCGGCGGCTGCATGATCAACCAGGCCCTCCACACCATGGACCTGATGTACTACTTTGCCGGGAGTCCCATTAAAAGCGTCAAGGGGACCATTGCCCAAATCCTTGATTACGGCATTGAGGTGGAAGATACCGCCGCCGCCCGGATCGAATTTGAAAACGGCGTTACCGGGCTTTTTACCGGTTCCGTTGCCAACAGCCGTGACGAGGCGGTGGAGATTGAAGTGAGCTGCGAAAAAGCAACCTTCACCATACGGAACCAGACCCTCTACCGCCGGGATCAGGGGGGCGAAACCATTTTGGCCAGAGACGATGTACCCGCATTGGCAGTGGGCAAGGCTGTCTACGGCAATAGCCACCAGAAACTGATCGCCCAGTTTTACCAAGTCCTGCAAACCGGCTCAGGGGACTATATCCGCCCCCAGGACGCCCTGATGGTAACCCGGTTTATAGATGCGGTGCGGGAAAGCAGCGAAACCGGCAAAACGATCCGGTTCTGACTAGCAGAATTAAGAAATTAACCACGGACAAAGAAAAAGACAGGCAAAAAACCAGTCCGTCCTGTCCGTGGTTATTTATTCTTTTATTAACCCCGGACCTGGAAGAATTCGATAACTTCGTGATCCGGGCCCAGCACAAAGGCGTTGGTCACCGGCATGGTTCCCAGATTCATCTCTTTGGGTTCCTGTTTGGAACCGGCTCCGGCTTTGATCGCCAGATCGTAGGCCGCCCTAGCGTCGTCGGTGCGGATGGCGACATGGGCCCAGTGGGCGTCTTTCTCTTCCGCGCCGTTGCCACGGGGGATAATCTCTATTACTGCGTTATTGCCCAGGTCCACTAGGTTGATAGTCTTGGGCAGGTCGCTCATGGGGAAGCTAAAAACCACCTTTCCCCCCAGCTTCTGATAAAATTCCAGGCTCTTTTGCTCGTCCTTAACCCACAGCCCGATATGGTGATATCCGTCAAATTTCATGATACGCTCCTTCTTTCAGATTTGCGGTATGTAATAACCGTAGAAATATGATAAAAGCTAATGTGCACTTTAAGTCAATATGAGGATCAACCACAGAGGCTCCCCCGCGATAGCGGGTTCTTCAGAGGGTTCACAGAGTACACAGAGGGGAAAAAACAGAGGATTTTTATTCGTATTGAGGGGTCTAATACCCCGCCCCTTGGGGCGGTTAAAAGGTATTAGCCCCCGAATATAACCACCTTTAGAGATCAACAACCCCGCTGCTTGCGGCGGGGTTGTTGATCGTCCTTTTTCTTTCTACGTGTCCTCTGTGTTTGTACACTTTCGTACGCACTCCTCTCTGCCCTCTGTGGTAAATTTTTCTATTGAATTTTATGGTTTGCGCGGGGTATAGTGATGTATATTTTTGTGAGGATGGCGTTTTATGAATCCGGCGTTGGAGAATTTGAAGGCGAGGGGATTTTTTCAGCAGTGTACCGATGCTGAGGGACTTTCAAAGTTGATGGATGAGGGGCCGGTGACCTTTTACGTGGGCTGCGATCCCACGGGGCCCAGCCTCCACATCGGCCACATGGTGCCCTTCTTCGCCTACCGCCACCTCCGCGCCGCAGGGCAAAAGGGGATCGCCCTCATCGGCGGGGGGACCGCCCGCATCGGGGACCCCTCGGGCAAAACCGAGATGCGGAAAATGCTGAACTACGAAACCCTGGACGCCAATGCCGATTCAATCCGCGCCCAACTGGACCGCTTTATCGGTTTTGACGGGGATACCGCCCAATCGGCCAATAACAAGGACTGGCTTGCTAATCTTAACTACATCGACTTCCTCCGGGAAATCGGCAGCCACTTTTCCGTGAACCGTATGCTCAGTTTTGAAGCCTACAGGATGCGGATGGAGACGGGTCTTTCCTTTATCGAATTCAACTACCAGCTTTTGCAGAGCTACGACTTCCTGGAACTCTACCGCCGCTACGGCTGCCGCCTCCAGATTGGCGGCGATGACCAGTGGGGCAACATCGTGGCCGGAGGTGAACTGATCCGCCGCATCGAAGGGGCGGAAGTCTTCGGCATGACCTTTCCCTTGGTGACTACTGCCGACGGCAAAAAGATGGGCAAAACCGAAAAGGGCGCCATCTTTCTCGATCCGAAAATCACCAGTGCCTACGAATTTTTCCAGTACTGGCGGAACGTGCAGGACGCCGACATCCGCCGCTTCCTTTTAATGTTCACCTTTCTGCCTATTGATGAATGCGACAGCCTGTGCGCCCCCGGTAAAAATCCCAACGAGGCCAAGGAGCGGCTCGCCTGGGAGGTGTGCGCCCTGATCCACGGCAAAGACGAGGCCGATAAGGCCCTGTCCGGCGCCAAGGCCGCCTTCGGGGGCGATGGCGGGGACCCGGAGAATATGCGTACCGTTGTCTTGTCCTTAGAAAAGTTTAAGGCGGGTTACAACGTGGTGGATATCTTCACTGATGCGGGACTAGTTTCTAGCAAGAGTGAAGCTCGTCGCTTGGTCCAGCAGGGAGGGGCCTTTGCCTCCAGTGATCTCAATGAGCATGTTGGCATCCCGGCCACCAAACGCAAGCTGGTTGCTATTACTGATATAACAGTCTGTATCTACGCAGATCGACTGGACGACGGAGGGGAGCTGGTTCTACGGGCAGGGAAGAAGCAATACCGTAAGGTGATAACACAGGCGTAAGGAGGCAACCTCTGTCTTCTTATAATTGCTACAGAAGTAACTGCTTGGCCCAGAGAGGGCCGAATAGTTACTTGCCTCATTTTGGTATCAGCAACCATAAATAGAATAAATTGACAGTTCGATTATGTGAGGTAGTCAGTACTTAATCAAATACTTCATTAATTTTTTTACTTGTTCTTTGAAAATATGATCTGTCCAATAAATTAAATATCGTATTTGAAATATTTATAATTTTGTATTTATTTTTAAATATTTCAGGAGAAATTTCTAATATTAATTTTACAACAAACTCATCCAAAAAACTACTTGATGGAACGGGGACATTTTCAAAATCAATATAGATAATATCATTTACCCACCTGGAAATGTTTTTAATTTTATTGCGTAATGGGATGCCGGCAGATCTATTGCCAACCGATGCTGCTTCTTTTAGTACGATAAAACGATTGTTTTCGTTCAATTCATAGTTTATCTCAATGTAATCAGATGGATAATATACTTTATTATTAAATCGTAATGCCTTTTCTAATAAATTTTCAACATTGCAATTTATGGTTGCAGATATCGTGGTGCCGATAATTGGTATTGTATTTGGGCCAACATATAATACATCATTAGGAAAGTCCTTCAGTATTGCGGAACCTGAATCAATAACGAATACCCCCTTGCTTTCATGACAAATATTGTAAGCACCGAATAAACCATTGCCTTGCCCCTTTCCATTTGTTACACCTTCTTTTATGGATGATAGTAAAATTTTTATAGGTGTGTTTCGCTGGTCATTATTACTATCAAAAAGAGTCTTGGGTATTGTTTCTCCTGCATCTGATACAATTATTTCTATTTTTTTATTTGCGTGATTATATGTTGTTAATTGTGCTATGCCGCCTATTGGGGATTCAGAATGAGTTAATACATTGTCCATAATTTCGTTAATTGCCCACTCAACTGCTGTAAATGCCTGGCGATTAAAATCACTATATGAA
>BNUT01000070.1 GCA_025997555.1 Spirochaetia bacterium | reverse complement strand
CTGTACCCAAAGACATCGGGAAGCCAGAGTATTTTATTATCCACATTAAACTCTTCTTTAAAGAAGGCCTTTCCCACCAGAAACTGGCGTATCATGGATTCACCGGAGATGAGGTTACAATCCGCCTCAACCCACATGCCCCCTTCAGGCTGCCACCGCTTTTCAGCAATCCGCTTTTTAATTTTTTCGTACAATTCAGGGTAACTTTCTTTCATATAGGCATAAAGCTGAGGCTGGGACTGCATGAAAATATAATCGGGATAGCTATCCATATATTTAACCGCAGTACTAAAAGAACGGGCGCTCTTTTCCCTGGTATGCGAAAGCTGCCAGAGCCACGCCACATCAATGTGGGTATGACCGATGGCGTCAATAATAACTTCACTTTTACTGGACATTTTTTTATACAGGTTGTCAGCCAGATAATCATTTGCCGTTTTCAGGGATTCATAATATCCGGCGGACATAAACTGCCTGAAATCAATAAGGTTGACCGAATCATTTATCAGCTTGACGACAGTAAAATAATCGGTTGACTTTTCGTCCATCAGCAAAGTACTGTCATAGGCAGTTTTTAGATTATAATAGTAATCCTCGGCAACGCGATCTATGGCAACCAGTTTGGTAACCGTAACTGTTTTTTTATCCGCCAGAGCATTAAAACCCAGAATGGCCAACTGATAGGTATCCCCGGCCCTGGCCTTATCCGCCAGTATGAGCTCATGATGAAAACTGTCCAGGCCCTGATTCAGTTTACCGTTTACATAAACGGTATATTCGGCGCTGTTCTTCCATAAAACATCCCCCGGACTATCGAGCCTGAAGGCGATCTGTTCCCCCGCAAATTCTTTCGGCACGGTCAGCTTTGTTCTGAACCACTGATATTTGCCATAGCCTCCCCAGGGAGAACCGGAAGTATAATTTGCCCAGGAACTGTCATTCAGCGCCGGGTCCTGCAGGCCCGGTTCCTTGCCTTCTTTTACCTTGAACGAGGTAACCGGCTCCTGCCTGCGGTAAATACTTGTCTCAATTTCTTCAAGCCGTTTTGCGATTTTTTCTTTGTAAAAATGCATGGTGATTCCGCCTTATCCTTTTAGTGCACCGGCGGTAAGGGCCGACACGATGTAACGCTGCAAGATAATAAAGATGATGATGGTCGGTATGATACCGATAATACAGGCCGCCGCAAGGTAATGGGTGGTAATGGCATCAGATGTGGATTGTAAATTAACCAGCCCTACGGAAATGGGAAACTTCCGGGAATCGCTGAGCAGAATAAAGGGGATGATAAATTGAGCCCAGCTGCGTACAAATACCAGAATCAGGACAGAAAGGATTCCGGGCATAATGACCGGAAGGAGGAGCCAGGTAAGAACCTGCATCCGGGAGCAGCCGTCTATGGTTCCCGCCTCGTCCAGTGAGATCGGAATGGTATCCATGTACCCCTTAAGAGACCATGTCGCAAAAGGGAGGGAGAGGACGATATACACCAGGGTCATGCTCCAGTAATTATTAAGAAGCCCCATGCGGCTGAAATATTTATAAAGCGGAATGGCAATGACCAGTGGAGAAATCATCTGGAATACCAGCAGCGCAAACTGGGAAAAATGTTTCCCTTTGAAGTTCAGCCGCGAAAAGGCAAACGCCGCCGGTATGGCCAGCAGCAGGGTGCCCAGGATAGTTCCGCCCACAATCTTGGTTGAATTGATAAGGTACGCGAATATATCGGCCTTAACCAGAATAAAAGAATAATTGTAAAGCGAAATTGTTTCGGGGAAAAGTTTGGGGGGCACATAAAACAATTCGGGAACTGTCTTGAAGGATAACGAAAGAACCCAAAGGACAGGGCCCAGAAAGAAAAGGGCAATAAAAAGATAACTTATGTAAAGACCTATCTTTGTCAGTTTGGTATACTTATTCTGTAGCATACGTACCTCATTTAAAGATTATTATCTCCCCGCTTTTTGAGGATATAAAAATAAACCGCCGCCATACAGGCGTTGATGAAAAGAAGCGTCACCGCATAGGCGGAACCTCTGCCCAAATTATGGAGCCGGAAGATTGAAAAGTAGGAAGTCATGGCAAGCACTTCGGTAGCCCGGCCGGGGCCGCCGCCGCTCAGGGACATAACCATATCGAAAGTATTGAAGGTGAGGATGGTATTAAGAATCACATTGGTTGAAATTACCGGGAAAAGGCTGGGCATAATGATTCTGAGAAACCGCTGCCAGGCGCCGGCGCCGTCAATCTGCCCCGCTTCCAGCATTTCTTTGGGGATCGTCTTTAAACCCGCGTAAGAAAGGATCATGCTTTGGGCCGAACCGCGCCAGATATTCGCAACGATAACACAGACCAGGGCGCTGTGCGGGTTTGTCAGAAAAGTAACGGTAGTCCACCCAATGCGCCTGAAAAATGAAGCCAGTATTCCCGTGGGGGTTTCGTTATATAAAAAGCCCCAGATGATACCGATAATGATCCCCGGAATTGCCCAGGAAAGCAGGATGATAACGCGGATAAACACCGTTCCCTTTAAATGCAGTTCTTCTCCCTTGTCCACCGCAAGGGCGGTAACCAGGCCAAGCAGGGTTTGAAAAAGAACGCTGAAAAATACAAAGACTAAGGTGATCCACAAAACTTCATAGGTTTGGGGATTGGAAAAAATATTACTGTAAGATTTAAGGGTATAATTATAGGTGTTCCGCAGTATACTTGCGTCAGTAAAACTGTAACGCAAAACTTCAAAAGTAGGATAAACGAATAATAGCAGTAATACTATTCCTAAAGGCGCGAGCCAGGGGACGGGCCCCCGGCTCAATGACTTCAGGAAACTCAGCTTCTGAACTGATACTGCGTTTCCTTTTTTATTCATGTCCCTTCCTTACTGATTGTTCTTGATATTTCTGATTGCCGTTTCAAGAGCCTGTTCAGGGCTTGAAGTGCCGGTAACGACATTACCGATGGCCACCTGAATTTCCATGGAGATTATATTGTAAACCTCAACGGCGGGCCGGGTTGAAGCGGCGTCCAGGAAGGTCCGCATCTGTGAAAGATAGTGATCGTCCTTGATATAGGAAAAATTGGTAAAGTTGGATTGCCGGGTCGGGAGCCAGCCCCCCGCCAGGGTCCAGGATTCGGAAGCCGCATCGGTACAATACAGGTTGATGATCAGATCGGCGGCAAGACGGCGGTGCAGTTCATCCCGTGCAAACACCATGGAAGTCCATCCGCCGGCGGAAGAAGTGCTTTTCTGCCCGGCCTCGAAAACCGGCAGGGGCGCAAATTCCCAAACCGCATCGAACTTATCCTTCCCCATGATTTCCCGGCACTGCGCAATGGCCTGGTTAGGGGCGATGAACATAGCCACATTACCGGCGGCCACTTCGCCGTACATATCAATATCTGAACCGTAATCAATAATAGTCTTGGGAGTAACTCCCAGATCGATGGTCTTTTTGATGAAGTTAAGAAGGTTCAGCATGGCCTCACGATCCGTTCCCTTGTCGAAGGCAAGGTTACCCTGGGCATCGGTCAGCTTGGCGCCCTGACTCCAGTAAAGGCCCCAGAGATTGTTTACCGTTCCTTCATTCCTTCTTCCCAGATACAGAAGACCGGTTAGACCCTTGGCCTTCATTTCCTGAGCCGTGGTGAGCATTTCATCAACCGTAGCAGGAGCATTACTGATAAGATCCTTCCGGTAGAAAAGGCCCCTGACATCGGTGGTATACCAGAGCGCCCGGATATGACCGTTTTCGGTGACCTGACTCTTGATATAGGGGAAGTAATCATCAAGGTTGATGCCGTATTCGGCAGCCACATCGTCGATGTCCCGTGCATATTCTTTAAAGAGGGGCATCATGAAGGAATCTACGGCGCTCACATCCGGCGCACCGCCTTCGACCGCCGTTACCCGGAGCTTGGTCATACTATCGTTGATGTTCTGTGTGGTACCCACCGGAATAATCTTTACGTTGGGATACTTTTTTACCCAGGCTTCAGCTTTCTTCATCAAATCCCCGGAACGGGCCGGAGAAGGATCGCTCATAGAATGGGCCGGGACCGGCTGCCAGGTCAACTCAATTTCCGCGTTATCCCAGCCGACAAGCTGGGGGCTTACCACAAATTTCCCGCCGGTGGGAACCTTCTGGGCAACAGATATATCCACCTGTCCACCCGTGGAATCACCTTTAGTATCGCCCTTTTTGCAGGCAAATATCACCGCTATCAAACAAAGGGACAGCATCAGCACTAATACCTTTTTCATTTTTCCTCCTGATTGATTTTGACATAAGCCTACTGAATTGTCAAATGAAACCTTAAAATCAACAAAACGAAAGGGTTTTTGCCGTATTTAACCTGACTCTCGCAGTAATATTATGGATTTCTGACCGGTGACGCAGGGCGGATCACCGGGTTGCCCGGTGCGCTGCGGGAGAAGGAACAGGCCCGGCGGGCCGCCTCTTCCGGCAGGGTGGCGAAGGCGCAGAATTCCTTCATTTCAATGGCATCCACCAAACGGCCCGGCACGCCCCCGGCCTTTATGAGCAGTTCCGCCACATCCCGCGCGGATGCGCCGTGGTGCCGACCTAAGCCCACGTACACGCGGGAACCTCCCGCGCCATTGTCGTCGGCAAAACCACCCCGGCCCGATCTGCTGTTAGCCCCGCCATGCGGGCCGCCCAGGCCGCCGTGGGGTCCGCCGCCGTAAGCGCCGCTGCCCTGAGCGCCACCCCGTGGGCTGCCCTTCGGGCCTGGCCGAAAGCCGCCGGGTCCGCCATGCCGCGCCTCACCCCAGGAACTGCCGCCGCTGTGACTTGGCCCAAAACGGCCCCGGCCCGTGTCCCGAAAGGACTCCTCGGAAAATTCTGTCACTACCCCGTACCGGGAAGGGTCCAGCAGTTCCCCGTAGCTCAAGGAAACCAAAGCCTCTACCGCCTGCTCTGCCCCCAGCCGTTCAATTAACTGTCGGCATACCTTGGCAAGAAAGGGGGATACGGCATCGGATAAGGCAGCGTCATCGGCGCCGGTGTCGACTGCGGGTTTCACAACCGGTGTTTCTGCCGCCGACTTGGCGGAAGGTTCCGCAAGAACTGCGTCAGGGGTCACGATTTCCTCGTCCGGCAGGCTGGCCACCACCGAAGCCACAATCCGGCTGCGGATGGCCTTCATCACCGATTTGACGGCAGGGACCTTCATCCAGAGGATCTTGCTGCCCAATGTCCGTTCCATGCTTCGGGAAAGGTGACTGATCCGCCCCCGGTCCGCCGGGAGGGCAAAGCTGATCGCCCGTCCACGTCTGCCCGCCCGGCCTGTCCGGCCAATGCGGTGGACATAGGTTTCCCGGTCATTGGGGAGGTCCCAGTTGATCACATGGGTGAGCCGTTCGATATCCAGGCCACGGGCGGCCACGTCGGTGGCTACCAGAATCGTGGTCATCTTTGAGCGGAAACGCCGTAGGGTCCGTTCACGGGCTTCCTGGGAAAGGTCCCCGTGGATAGCCTCGGCGGAAAAACCCGCCTCCACCAAGCGGCGGGCAAGATCATCGGTTTCCCGCTTGGTGGCGCAGAAGATAAGACCGTAAAAATCCTCCGCACTGTCGATTATCCGGCGCAGCGCCTCCAGACGGTCTTCCCGTTTCAGGATCATGTAGAACTGATCGATAGCGGGCTTTTCGTCTTCCGGGGCGGTATCTTCAAGAATTTCCACCTCCCCGATATGCTGCCGGATTACCTTGAGGATGGCGTCGGGCATGGTGGCGGAAAAGAGGGCCACCCGGCGGTCCGGTTTGACTGCGGCCATGATCTTCTCCACGTCCTCAAAGAAGCCCATGTCCAGCATCTCGTCCGCTTCGTCCAGAATGAACCAGTCCACGGCGGAAAGGTCCAGCACCTTCCGCTCCATCAGGTCCATAATACGGCCCGGAGTGCCCACCACTACTTCGGTTCCCCGCTTTAGGTCGAGAATTTGGGTTCTGATGGAGGCCCCGCCATAAACTGCGGTGATTCGGGGGCTTTGAGTTACGCCGCTGCCGGATTCCGGCGCAAGGGAGGCAATTTCACGGGAAACCTGCAAGGCCAGTTCACGGGTGGGGGTTAAAATCAACGCACGGGGGGCATGGCCCCGACTGGTGATCCGTTCCACCAGGGGGATGCCGAAAGCGGCGGTCTTGCCGGTCCCGGTTCGGGCCCTAACAATAACATGGCCTGAATCTGCCAGGAGCCGGGGTAGGGCGATGGTCTGAATGGAACTGGGACTGGTGAAACCCTTGCGGGTTAAAGCTTCCAGCACGGCATCGGATAAACCGAAGGATGAGAAAGGATGGGATTCGTCTGTGGTCATATATCCGTAAGTATAGAGCAGATTCTTCTATTATGTAACCATGGTCAAGGGCAACAAAAAAGCCGCCCTTGCGGACGGCTTTTTCTTTAAAACAACAACCGGGGTTTACTGTCCGGTAACCTTATCCGCAGCGTTGTCGATTTCGGCCAGAATCGAAAGTTCCGTGTCCTTATCGAAGTACCGGGCTTTTTCCATTTTGGGGTTAAAGTTAACGGTATCCCCAACCTTGAACACATAGTGGGACTCGGTGCGGGCAACCAGGGGCTGATTGCTGCCGGTGGTCAGCCAGAGATGGATATCGGCGCCCAAGGGCTCAACTACGGTGACCTTAATCGGCATGACATTGTCGCCGCCGCTCTTCTCGGAATAGAGCAGGTCTTCCGGCCGGATACCGAAGAACACTTCTTTACCCACATATTTCTTGAGATATGCGGCATGTTTGGGATCGGGCTTGAGCTTGAATGTGCCTTCGTCGATAACCACGGAACCGCCCTCTTCGGACACCTTGACGGTGATGAAGTTCATGGGGGGGGACCCGATAAATCCGGCGACAAACTTGTTCACCGGGTGGTTGTAGAGGAACAGGGGGGACCCAATCTGCTGGATCTTTCCGTCCTTCATAACGACGATCTTGTTCGCCATGGTCATGGCTTCCACCTGGTCATGGGTAACGTAGATCATGGTGGCATTGAGGTCCACATGCAGCTTGGAAAGCTCGGCGCGCATGCTTACGCGGAGTTTGGCGTCCAGGTTGGAAAGGGGCTCGTCAAAGAGGAATACCTTGGGGTTACGGACGATGGCGCGGCCTACGGCGACACGCTGGCGCTGACCGCCGGACAGGGCCTTGGGCTTGCGGTCAAGGAACTTCTCGATGTCGAGGATACGGGCCGCTTCGTTGACCCGGCGGTCGATTTCGCTCTTTTCGACCTTCTTGATCCGGAGCCCGAATGCCATGTTGTCATACACGGTCATATGGGGATACAGGGCGTAATTCTGGAATACCATGGCGATATTCCGGTCCTTGGGGGGAACGTCGTTCATCAATTCCCCGTCGATATAGAGCTCACCTTCGGTGATGTCTTCCAGACCGGCGACCATGCGGAGTGTGGTGGATTTACCGCACCCGGAGGGGCCTACGAAGACGACAAATTCCTTGTCCTCTACTACGATGTTGGCGTTGTCCACGGCGCGGACATTGCCTTCATACACCTTTGCGATACCTTTCAGTTCTACTTTTGCCATAAATGGCCTCCATTGTTCCCGCCCTTCGCAGGGCAAGATTAGTTTATAAGGATAGGATAAGGCCGGTTTCCAAAAATGTCAAGAAAAAGTGTAAAAAATTATAGATTATTTTTGAAAAATGTATTATAACTATATAGAGAAAGAAGGAGAAGATATTGTGAAAAAACTGGTTCCCGTATTCTTGACCTTTATAGTAACCCTTTTGATGGTTTCCTGCCCTATTGATGAGGGTGAAGGGGATGATCCCTTTGGACCGGTAGATCAGAACCAATACACCTTTTGGGCTCAAGATACTACCGATGATAGCGATTATCAAATCACCGCAAAGAATCTGGCAGTGAGAACATACTGCGAGGTTTGGGCGGATATCAATGCCGGGGTGACCGAACAACAGGCAAGAGACCTTGCCACAGAGTTTGATACCAGAATATATCAGCCAATTACCAATGCTTTTGGTTCATATCAGTCGATAAATAACAGTAACGGCAAGCTGCTCCTCCTGATGCTGGACATTCGGGACAACTATGGTGTGGGCGGCAATACCGGTTATACGGCGGGATACTTTTACAGCAGGGACTTAACTAGTCATGCACACTCCAATCGCGCTGCTATGCTCTATATAGATACTAATCCTGGCCTCAATAATGTGAGCCAAACCTATGCCACCGTTGCCCATGAACTACAGCACATCATCAATTTGGCCGCTAGCGTTAACCACCGGAGAGTTGGGAACACGGTTTATGCTATGGACACCTGGATAGATGAGGGGCTTTCCTCGGCTGCGGAGCATATCTACGGAGGAAGGCAGGATTCCCGTATAACTTGGTTTAACCGGGATACCTATGGGACTATTGCCAACGGAAACAACTTCTATGTCTGGGGGGAACAACCCACCGCCATCCTGGATGAGTATGCTACCGACTACCTCTTCTTCCAGTGGTTGCGGATACACGGGGGTGGTATCGGCATTTATAAGAATATTATCACTTCACCGTATGCCGATTACCGGGCAGTAACTGCGGCGGCGGCATCCATCGACTCTAATTGGGATTCTTTGTTGGGTAAATGGCTGGAGGCCAACTATGTGAACGCCCCAAGTGGCATAAAAGGCTATAAGGGGGAGATGAAAACCCGTGTGTGGGCGGTGGCAGGGTCAAAAACACTCAAACCGGGAGAAGGGGTCTATACGATAAGCAGTTCCGCCCCGACTGGTGATACTTACAAGAAATTCCTCCTAATGAACAAAAACGCCTTGTCTGGCGATCTGTACCCTCCCTACAATGGCTCCCGGGTGCTTATGTACAACGCCAATGTAAACCAAACGACCACAATAACTGATACCTTATCGGGCACCGCCGAAACTAAGCCAAGCCCCCTCCCCCTGCTCAACATTCAAGGCTCCTTCGCCAGCGCGGAAAATCAACCCTACGTCATTGATGCACGGGATCTTTTGGGCCGGGATGCCGGGACAGGGACCATAAATATACAGGACTTGGCTAATGACCGGCGTTAGGTCATGCGATTAATTCTGCCATCGGTGCTTTTCCTGCTCACTGCCGCTGTTGTGATGGGCTTTGGGACAAAAGACAAGCCTCCCACAGCCAAGACCAAAGCAATAACGGAGCAACCGCCATTCTACCGGGACCGCAACGGGCCGCCGGAGCCTGTGGGGGAGGAGGATATCACGGCGGACCTGCCCTTGGTGCAGGTTACAGGCCGGGTGCGGCTGACAGGAAGCGGCCCCGGTCAGGAACTGGTTATTACCGGAGCAGACCGGGAGTGGCGTATCGGCAAAGAGGATCAGAACAAACTCTGGGACCTCCAGCAGCAAACCGTAACCGTGGAAGGCCGGGAAACTTCAGAGGAAATGACCTTTGTCAACGGAGTCTCTGCGGGAACTTGGTATTATCTGCGGGACATACGCATAATCTCCATATCAAAAAACCCATAGCCTCTGAATTAATTATACCTTCATAATGACAAATGTTTTTGCCGATAATGTGAGTACAGAGGAAGTTCGGCTTCTTTATTTTGTTATTACGGAGAAAGAAATGAAAAGACTAAGCATGTTCTTGTTTGTTCTGTTATTAATTGGAACATTTTGTTTTGCCCAGACCGGTACGGAGCCGGGGCAGGATCCCGCTCAAAGGCCGCCCATACCCGCGTCTGCACGGTCGCCGGTTGCGACGCCCCAAAACACCCCGGCGCCGACCGCACCGAAGGCGGCCCCAAAGAAAAAGAACCTGGATTTGGAAATAAGTCTTGGAGTACCCGTTCATTTTTCCAATGATATAGAAAATCCCGCTGAAAACAGCGCCGCCGTTGCCACAGGGCTGGGGCTTACTTTTAATATCGGCAATTGGGCGGGTATCGGCCTTGAGGCGGATTTTGCCTACACCCAGAACACCGTAGCCATATCCATAAATCCCAATGAGTCCAATTATTATTCGATATTTGGTACCAACGTATTATTGGGCCCGGTCTTTTATCTCTATCATGATGATCGCTTCAAAATTCCCCTGGCGGTTGACTTCCATTTTAGTTTTAACAAGATGGATTTCCGTAATATAGATGGCAACAACGCTAAAGTCAGTCAGAGCATATTCCTCATAGGGCCCGCACTACAGATTGGGATTCAGTATCATTTCTCAAAGGACTTCTATGTTTTAAGCCGCATCACTGTTACCTGCGATGTCGCTTCCTTTGGTACCAATACGACAACCACCAAGAAAGATGAATTTGAGAGACCTGAAATGGGCCTTACCTGGGGGGTAAAACCCCTCCTCGGCGTGGGTCTGCGGCTCTGACAGGCTGATGGGCATCTGTCCATCAGGTATCTTACAGGCTCCCGAAAGGGAGCCTTTTTTTAGCCCATCCTCTTCACCCTTGTCATGGGCTCCCCCCTAATGGTAAATTAAAGAACAAAAAGTTTGCCCAAAAAGCTTAGACGGAGTTGCACCTTGTTCTTAAAGAACCTTGATATATTAGGCTTTAAATCCTTCGCCGACCGGACCCATGTGACTTTTGCCGACGGGATCACCGCCCTTTTGGGGCCCAACGGCTGCGGCAAGTCCAATGTGGTGGACGCCATAAAGTGGGTTTTGGGGGAACAGGCATCCCGGGCCATGCGGGCCGAAAAAATGGAAGACGTGATCTTCAACGGCACGGAGAACCGCAAGCCCCTGAACGTGGCGGAAGTGACCCTGACCCTGTCCAACGAAGAGGGGCTCCTCCCCCTGGACATGCCGGAAATCGAGATCAAGCGCCGACTCTACCGTTCCGGGGAAAGTGAGTATTTCATTAACGCCGCCCCGGTACGGCTCAAGGAAGTGCGGGAGCTTTTTTGGGACACCGGGGTGGGCAAAGCGGCCTATTCGGTGATGGAGCAGGGCAAAATCGACCAAATTCTCTCTTCCAAGCCTGATGAGCGCCGTTATTTGTTCGAGGAAGCCGCCGGAATCACCCGTTACAAAGTCCGGGGCGCCGAGGCGGAGCGGAATCTTGCCAAAACCGAAGAAAATATGCGCCAGGTTGAGGGGGTTTTGGGGGAAGTACAGCGTTCCTACGACACCCTCAAGGTCCAATCGGAAAAAACCATCAAATTCCGCGCTTTGCGGGAAGAAATTTTCCAGCTTGAGCTGGATATTCAGCTTTTACGGCTCAAACAGTTCAAATATGAGCGGGATGAGCGCAAGGATACGCTGACCAAGCGCAGCGCCGACCGGGACCACATCCGGGAGGAGATGGAGAAGGCGAGCAAATCCCTGGAAGAAAACATGGATGAAGTGAACTCCATGGAAGAAAAGCTCGTCGAGTACCAGAAGAACATCTACGGCCTTGCGGTGGAAAAAAATGCCCGCGAGAAAGAGGTCAAGCTTTTTGCCGAACAGCGGGCGGAGAGCAAGTCCAAGATCGACCAGAACGAAGGCCGGGAACGGGCGGTGGGCATCAAAATCGACGAACTTATCGAGGACGCTGAGGAACAGGACGGGGTGGTCCGGGACTTACGCAAAAAAGTCGCCGACATCGAAGACAATATCCGTTCCTTTGAAGAAAGCATCCAGATTGCCGCCACCCGCATCGGGGACAACGAAGCCCAGGTGCGCCACATTGAGAATGAAATTCGGGGGATTGAGCAGGAACAGGCCGCCTATGAGAAGGACCTGGAAGCCATCACCGATGACATTGTCGCTGCCCTAGACGCGGGCCTTAAAGAGGCGGGCTACTCCGCCGCCGAACGCCGCACCAACGAGGCGGCTCTGGCGGAAACCCTGGGCCGGATCAGGGCCCTCCTCACCGGCCGGGAAACCCTGATCCGGGACTTGGCGTCCGCCGCTGAACGGGGCGCATCCGGCACTGCCCCTGCCGAACTCAAGCACATCGCCGAAAGCCTTGCCGCGTTCCTTGCGGAAGTTTCCGGGGATACGGGTAAGGCTCTGGAACTTTTTGAAAGTTACCGGAAAAGCACCCCCTCCTTTATCGATGACTTTTTGGCCCCTGAGGGTATCATCACCAAGAAGCGGGCCCTTGACGCCAAAATTCGCGCCGCTAAAGACGGTATCGAAGATCGGCGGGAAAAAATTCGCGGCCTTCTGGGGGACAACGCCGACCTCAACACCAAGATCAACGAGTACCGGGCCACCCTGCAGGACCTCCGGGTCAACCGGGCCCAGATGAGCGCACAGGCCCAGTCCGCCGAGGAACAGGCCCGGCTTATCCGCCGGGAACTGGCCGGGCAGGAGGCGCTCCTCAAAAACATACGGGATGAACTCTTCCTTGACCGCAAGCGTTTTGAGGAAATCAACGAGCGCATAAGCGATGCTGAATCGGAACTTGCCGACATTGAAAAGCGTGGGATTCAGCTTACCACGGACCTGGAAAAGCTGGAACAGGATATCGCCAAACGGAACGGGGATGTGGCGGGCAAGCAGGCGGCCATCAAGAAACGGATGGAGGAACTTGCCAGGGTCCAGGAGGTGCTGGAAAAAATTCACCTTGAACTGGTCCAGTCAGAAACGGAAATCAAGAACATCCAGGACAACTTCCGGGAGACCCATTCCCGTGACCTCATGGAATTTGAGGAACGGATTTTTACCATCACCACCCCTGCGCCGGAACTGCGGGAAAAACTCGCCGCCGCCCGGAGCGGCCTCCGGGACTTGGGTTCGGTCAACCTCATGGCCCCGGAAGAATTCGCCGAGGTCAAGGAACGGCACGACTTTCTCGCCGCCCAGCTTGAAGATTTGGAAAAGGGCCGCAAGGACCTTGAAAACCTTACCGCGGAAATCCGCGCGGAATCTTCAAAACTTTTCCTCGCGACCTATAACAAGATAAAGAAGAATTTCCACAACCTGTTCCGCCGCCTCTTTGG